>JBDTWS010000280.1:0-2615 GCA_040006575.1 Betaproteobacteria bacterium | reverse complement strand
GCGTGCGCTACTTCAAGCCATCAAAGTGCGCCTTGGCCCTGGCGCTTTCCACATCGCGAGGCCGGTATTGCGACCACGGATCGCCCGCTTTCCGCTTGTAGTTCAATACCTGGTTGTCCACGTCGACCTGGTAGAACGGCAATACATCGCGGAAGCCGCCAATAAACATGGCCGGGGCAAAGAAGAGAATGCTCATCGCCATCGTGCCGCCATTGACGTTTAGCGGCAACAGGCCATAGAGTTTTTTTCCGTCCGGCGCAGTCGCCATGAATTCATACTGCCCGGTTGCCTTGGACTTCAGGTCTTCAGAGCGGGGAAGCTCTATGCGCGCGGAGCCGTGGATCTCCAGCGTGGTGCCCGGCGTGGTTGCCTCCATTTGCGTCAGCGTTGAACATCCCGACATGACGGTCAGGGCTGCGATTACGGCAAGCATTCTTGCCATGGTGGATATGGAAAGCATTGGTCTTCTCCCTGGTGTTTTTTTTGGTTTTTGCAGACGCGCGCGATGGGCTACGAAGTACAGCGCTGCAGGTCGGCAGTATACAAGTTGGCGTTGCTGTGGTGCAGCGCTTTCAAAAATGCACCGGGCTCTTCGCCGGGCAGCGCGACCGCGTGGCGGCAGAAGTATTACGATGGCGGGAAGCAGCCACATCGATCAAGCTTGGCCACTTTTTTTCGGAAAGACGATTGACGCATTTCAATCGACTGTTAGCCGGCGAAACGACGGCGCGGACTGCACATTGATACTCAAATCAGGAACGACGTTTCTTAACTGGCTTCCTGGCAACAGAGCGGGCTGCCTTGTTCATCAGCAGGCCATGCCATTTCTTGTCCTCATCGATAGACCGCTTGACGCGTTCGCGTTCGTCGTCGTTGAGAAATCGGGTTTCACGCACCCGGTATTCAATTGTCGCGATCGACAATAGCGAAGACGCGATGCCCGCCTTTATCCACATGCGATCCTTGGGTTCGCCACGCGCATATTTTGAAATCGCCGCGTCATTGGGGTCCAGGAATTTCACGGTAAGCCCTGACCCGAATTTTTTATGAAAGAGCCGGCCCGCCCACCCATCGGGAAGCGTCGGCAGAAGCGGACTCACGGCGTCAAAGTAGTAACCGTTTTGCCGATGAAAAGGGCTATCCATACCCCATTTGGCGGTGAATTCAGGTGCCCGGCCGGGGTCCATCTCAGGGTAGGCATCGACCTCATTGGAAATCATCATTGCGTCAGGAATGCGAGCCGTCTCGTCTGCCAGCCCGAAAATGGATAGGCTGCCAATCACGACAAATGACTGGACACCACTTTCCCTGGATATTTCAGACAGTACGCGCTCGACCTGGTCCAGCGTCACAGCTTGGTCACCCTGAGAGGCGTGTTCTGCAGCAAAGCGGGCGCCCAGGCAGGATCGAGATTGAGAATTCTTTTGGCGACCGACGGCAATGGGCCTTTCAGAATCTTTCGCCATTCGGCAATGTAATAGGGGCTGCAGGTCTTTTCGCGCTCCCAAAGCGCAACCATTTTCACGGCGTCATCGCGCAGCTGTTTTGCATGTTTATCGCCCAAGGCAAATTTCAATGCCAACTTGAGATGTTGCGTGTGCAGCACCTGCTGGCGGGCAACCTGCTCGGATCTGGCTTGATGCCGCATGAGCAGGTTTGAAAGCTCGGCCTGATCATCCTTCACGCCGATGTGCACGCCGATGTGCACACCGATGTGCACACCAAGAACGTGCGCCACTTTTTGCGCGCTGGAAAGTTGAACATCTTCGCCTTTTTCCAGATGGATCAGCGTAGAGCGCCCCACACCGGCGTGAGCCGCCACATCGCCTTGCGAAAGTTTGCGCTTGAGACGAGTCGCCCGGAGCCTGGCTCCAATTTGGTCAATACCGATGTCGTTAATAGTGGACATGTCTCGAATAATACACACCCGAACCGGCAATGTGAAGCGGCGTTACAAGAGGAACAAGGGCGCCGGGAACCATGCGTCCTGCATTGCCTACGGCACCACCATCATCTTGAATCTCGCAATGAGCCGGCCATCCTTCAGCGTTTCGTTTTCCTGTGATTCCATGCGCGCGAAGAACGGCTCCGTTTTCAGGAACGCCTCCACCGTGGCGATATCTGCCCCGCTTAAGGCCGAGATCGTGACGAAGTAAGGCATCGGCTCGCAACTGCCGTCGGGGCGCATGCGGCCTATATACAAGCTGCCCCGCGTGCGATTAGTGTGCACCGCTTGTGGGGGCAGGATCTTGGTCAGTCGCTCGAAGAACTGGTTTTCCTGCTCCGTGATCACCCGGCACTTTGGCGGGAGGTTGCGGGCGGTCAGCTCATCCTCTCGCAGGGGTGTGAGATCGGCCGCGGGTGCGCCCTTCCAGGTCTGGACATGACTGGACGACCACAGCGGAATCGACGATTCATTGGTGTAGCGCCCGTCCCGGATCACCACCACTTTGCGGCGTTCGCGCCAGCGCAGCGCCAGTCCACCGTCGTCGCGCCGCTGAAGCCAGAGCTGCGCGTCGCGGTCACCGTCCATGCCGCCTTGCACTTCCGCCTGACCCGTGCGGCTGCGTGTGCCCACGAGGTACCAACCGCCTTCGCATTGCTTGGCGGGATCC
>JBDTWS010000279.1:0-2910 GCA_040006575.1 Betaproteobacteria bacterium | reverse complement strand
AAAAACAAAGCCCGCAAAAATGCGGGCTTCGTTCGCCTCAGCGAATACTCAGGCGGCAATCGCCTGTTTCAACTTCAATTCAGAACACGCTTTCTGGATACGTTTGCACGCTTCTTCCAGCAGCTCGGTTGAAGCGGCATACGACACACGGAAATGCGGCGAGAGCCCGAATGCCGCACCATGCACCACCGCAATGCCCTGCGAATCGAGCAGGTAGTTGATCACGTCTTCATCGTTCTTGATGACGCCACCGGACGGCGTGGTCGCACCGATCAAGGCGGCGCAACTGGGGTACACATAAAACGCACCTTCCGGCGTATGGCAATGCAGTCCCTGCGCCTTGTTCAACATGCTGACCACGAGGTCCCGCCGCTGCTTGAATACGGCATTGTTCACCGCGATGAAATCCTGCGGCCCGTTCAGCGCTTCGACGGCAGCGGCCTGGCCAATGGAGGAGGGATTGGAGGTCGATTGCGACTGCACATCGGACATGGCCTTGATCAGGTGCGCGGGGCCGCCTGCGTAGCCGATTCTCCAGCCCGTCATGCAATACGCTTTCGATACGCCATTCATCGTCAGCGTGCGGTCGTACAGCGAAGGCTCGATCTGCGCGGGTGTGCAGAATTTGAAATCGTCGTACACCAGGTGCTCGTACATGTCATCGGTCAGCACCCAGACATGCGGATGCCGCACCAACACTTCCGTGATCGCCTTCAGTTCGGCATAGGTGTAGGCCGCGCCGGACGGATTTGACGGCGAATTGAGCAGCACCCATTTTGTTTTCGGCGTGATCGCCTTTTCCAGGTCGGCGGGGTTCAATTTGAAACCCGTGTCCTGCGTACAGGGCACGATGACCGGCGTGCCTTCGGCCAGCAGCACCATTTCCGGATAGGAAACCCAGTATGGCGCGGGGATGATCACTTCGTCACCGGCAGACAGCGTGGCCATGAAGGCGTTGTACAAAACCTGCTTGCCGCCCGTGCCGACGGTGATCTGCTTGACCGTGTAGTCCAGTCCGTTTTCGCGCTTGAACTTGGCGACGATGGCCTCCTTCAGCTTCGGCGTGCCGTCGACGGCGGTGTATTTGGTGTCGCCCGACCGGATCGCCTGGATCGCGGCTTCCTTGATATTGTCCGGCGTGTCGAAATCCGGTTCGCCGAAGGACAGGGCAATGATGCTCTTGCCGGCGGCTTTCAGCGCGGCGGCCTTGGCGGAAATGGCGATGGTGGCGGAGGGTTTGACGCGCGAGAGGCGGTCGGCGAGGAAGGCCATGGTGTGTCCCGGGAGTAACCGCAGTTGTGCGGTGCACCACGATTATACGATGACTCGATATGAAGACTCGCCGCGCAGGGAAAAACCGGGGGAAGGCACCCCCCGCTATGGCATAATTTCACCTTGGAAAAAACAGAAAAACCATGCGCATTCTCCTCTCGAACGACGACGGCTACTTTGCTCCCGGGCTGGCCGCACTGCATCAGGCGCTTTCCGCAATCGCCGATCTCACCGTTGTAGCGCCCGAACGCGACAAAAGCGGCGCCTCCAATTCGCTGACGCTGGACCGCCCGCTGAGCTTGCGGCGCGCACCCAACGGTTTCTACTTTGTCTCCGGCACGCCTACCGATTGCGTGCACATGGCGGTCACCGGCATGCTGGACTTCACGCCCGATATGGTGGTATCCGGCATCAATTCCGGCTCGAACATGGGTGATGACACAATCTATTCCGGCACCGTTGCTGCGGCCACTGAAGGTTTCCTGCTGGGCATCCCCTCCATCGCCATCTCGATGGCAGGGCATGAGGCGAAGCATTACGAAACGGCGGGCAAGGTTGCGGCCGAGCTGGTATTGCGCCACCAGCGGGTGGCCCTGAAGCCGCCGGTGCTGCTGAACGTGAACGTGCCCGATGTGCCGTATGAGCAACTCACCGGATTCGAAATCACCCGCCTGGGTAAACGTCACAAGGCCGAGCCGGTGGTGAAATCCACCAACCCGCGCGGCGAGACGGTGTACTGGATCGGCGCGGCCGGCGCAGTGGCTGATGCGGGACCTGGCACTGATTTCCATGCGACGGAGAATCGTCGCGTCTCGGTTACGCCGTTGCAGATGGACCTGACCAACTACCAGCAGATGAAATACGCTGCCGAGTGGGTGACGGCGTGAAGCCAGCCAACGGTCCGGCACAATGAACGGACCGGTATCGAGCACCACCGGAAAATTCCAGGGTTCAGGCATGACCTCCGATCGCACGCGCGCGCGCATGATCGAGTCGCTTCGCAAGAGTGGTGTCAAAAACGAACGCGTGCTGAATGTGATGGCTGAAGTGCCGCGCCACGTTTTCCTTGAAGAAGCTTTGCAGGAGCGCGCCTACGAGGCCGACAAGGCATTGCCCATCGGCCACGGCCAGACCATTTCCACGCCCGAGATTGTCGCCATCATGACCGGCCTCCTGTGCGAAAACGGCATTCCGAAAAAAGTGCTCGAGATCGGCACCGGCTGCGGCTACCAGACTGCCGTGCTGGGCAAGCTGGCCAAGGAGGTCTACACGGTCGAACGTATCGCGCCGCTGATGGACAAGGCGCGCCGCACGCTGCGAGACCTGCGCTATTTCAATATTATTTTCAAACACGCGGACGGCCACTTCGGTTATCCGGATGGCGGGCCGTACGACGGCATCCTGATGACCGCTGCGGCGAGCTACGTGCCCGATGAATTGAAACAACAGATGGCTGTCGGCGCGCGCATGGTGTTGCCCGTTGGCAAGGATGGCGAATTGCAGAAGCTTTACGTCATCGACCGCACCGCCGAAGGTTTCACCGAAAAAATCGTCCACGATGTCCGCTTTGTGCCCCTGGTACCGGGCATCGTATGAAAAGAAAACAATGAACACAATCATGAGCATTACGGCGGGACG
>JBDTWS010000278.1:0-3043 GCA_040006575.1 Betaproteobacteria bacterium | reverse complement strand
GCGTACCAGCGCTCCACATTCGGATGCGACTCATGCTTCAACGGCAGTTTGTACCAGCGATCCACCGAGCAGCCCACCGGAATATCACCCATGGTGAATTGCGAACCGGTCACAAATTCATTACCGGCCAGATGCGCATCCAGCATCGCGAGTTTGACCTCAGCGCCCGCGCGAGCGGTTTCGACAACGCTCGCATCGCGCGTCTCGGGCGCGAATCGGATCAGCTGCCAGAACGCCGGCGCAATGAGCGGGTTGAACGTCGTTGTCTGCCAGTCCATCCAGCGATCGGCATCCGCACGCGTGCGGGCATCCGCAGGACACAGCGAACCGAGCCCATATTGCGCGGCAAGGTAGCGCACGATTGCATTCGATTCCCACAGGACAAAGCCGTCATCCTCGATTACGGGAATGAGGCCGTTGGGATTTTTCGCGCGGTAGTCGGGCGTGTTGACGAGGCCGAAGTCACGGCCCGCATCGATGCGTTCGTATTTGAGGCCGAGCTCCTGCGCGCACCACACCACTTTCTGCACATTGATCGATGACAGCCGTCCCCAGATTTTGAGCATCCTGATGTCCGTTTTTTCATTTATCGTTATTGAAGCCTACAAGTCCTTGGGCACATTGGGCAGGAATGCGCCGCTGGTGAGGATCGACCACGCCATCCACAACGCGATCATCCCGTAAAAAATCCGTGGCGCCCATTCGGCGAGCTGTTGCACATACTGGTTGATGGATTCGGTTTCCATTTTCGTATGCCGCAGCAACATCTGCGGCAGCGTGCCGCTGTTCTCGCCGGTGTTGACGAAATTGACCAGCCGCTCGCCATTGGTGGAGCGATCCAGGTAGGGCATGCCCGCCAATGCCATGGAGAGATTGGCGCCCTGCTCAATGCGCGGCGCGATCTGCGCGAATTCGCACCGCATCACGCCGAGCTGGATGGTTTCCAGCGCCGCCGGCAACGCGTCGAGCATCGACACGCCTGCCTCCAGCATCAGTGCCAGGCTTTCAAAAAAATCACGCAGGTTGTTGCGCACCACCAGCGTGCCAACCAGCGGCAGCTGCAGCAGGATCGCGCCCAGCTTGCCGTCCTCCGATTGCGTCAGCGCATGCCGCCATAGCCAGCGTCCGCCGTAGAACAGCGCGCCCAGGATCAGCAGCGGACGCAGGATGCGCCAGAGGTAGCCGCCCATGCTGAGCGCACCGGTGATAAATGACGGCAACGGCTGGAGAAACAGCGCGAGGGCCAGCGTGAACAGCGGCATCATCATGCGTGAGCGCATGGTGTTGAGCTGCATCGCGCGTTCGGTGTAGAGGTCGGCCAGGCGTCGATACATGCCGCCCGGACTGCCCGCGCTCAACGCGGCGCGGATAAGGCGCGCATCGAGTTTGGTGAACAGTCCCGTGCGCTCACCTGCCGACGCAGGGTCGGTGCCGCGTGCGGTCAGTTTCCGCGTGGCCGCCAGCCTCGCGCTGGCGGGTCCGCTGATTTCCAGCAGCGCGAATGCCTTGTCGAAGGGCAGGCCGGCGATTTCCATTTGCGCGAGTTGCGAATAGAGTTCCGCGCGGATGCGATAACTGAGTGGCGTGAAAGTGGCGGAAGGCATGCCGGATTATCGCCGACTGCGGGCGGCGTATTTCCCTTTGCGGCGGCGGGCGTCGTTGGTGCGGATTTTTGCGGGCAACGCAGGATTCCTCTGCGAGTCTTCCACACGCAGTGTCGCCGGCAGCGGATCGTGCGGACTGACGCCCAGGCCGATGCGCTCATATTCCGCGATCACCTGCGCGCCCACCAGCAACAGCGTGGCGGCAATTTCAAAACTGAGCAGCACGACAATCGCGGTGGTGAGCGAGCCGTACACCACGTTCACCTGCGATAACGTGGTGAAGTACCACACCAGGCCGTGGCGGATGATTTCCCATAGCAGCCCCGCGGCCGAACCACCGATGAGCGCATGACGCGCCGAGATGCGGCCCACCGGCATGAAGTAATAGATCGATGACAACAGCAGTATTTCCACGGCCACACCGATCACGTAGAGCGTGATGCGCGTGAAGCCGCCCAGCGAAATGCTGTAACCGAAAACCAGCAACCGTTCCTGCCCGATGGCCAGCAGGTTGGCCAGCACAAACGTGCCGGCAAACAGCGCCAGCGCAATGAAGGCGATGTAGCCGAACGGCAGCGCCAGCGAAATGAGGAAGTGCCGCTTATGCACGGCGATGCGGTGCAGGAAGATCACCGAGATCGCCGCCTCCAGCACCTTGAAGGCGAGCGAGCTGAAGAACAGCATGGTGACCAGCAGCACCCAGCCAACGACGGTGCGGTGCTCAAGGAAGGCGGCCAGTTCCTGCACCACCGCTTTCGATTGCCCCGGCATCACCCATTCGAGCGCGCGCCGCAGGGTGTCGAACAGGACGGCCTGCTCCACGAAGTTCGACAGTGCAATCACCACCAGGATCAACAGCGGCACGATCGATAGCAATGTGTAGTACGCGACGGCGCCCGCCAACAGCAGGCCCTGGTTGGCGCGAAACGCATTAAACACCTGCAACGCGAAAGCGGCCGGGTGCTTGATGATGTGTTCAGCCTCGGGCGTGATGAGCTGCAGTGGCGATGGTGGAAGGGGCGGAGTAGGCGTCATGAGTAATAGTCAGCGGACAGCGCAACTGGTTCCGGCCGATTCGCCAGATTGCAGATTTTCAAATTCAAAGACAAGCACTGGAGCGACTTGCAGGGCAGAAATGGCCTGGGAGCCGCCTGCGTGCTTGAGTTTTACTTCGTTTCTCAAGGAAAATACTATTTTCCGGACGGCGCAACGGACGTATCCATTGCGGCGAACTCGGGCTGCTCTGCGGCGGTCGCCGCTGGGCGCGGCACATTCCGGGCCTGGTAAAACTGGTAGGCGAGATCTTGCGCGCGCGCCTCCTGCATGGCGCTGTACGCGTTGCCCACCAGCGTTTCCTTGGCCAGCCCATCGTCCGGATAGACGGCGATGCCGATGCGCGGCGCGACCACCAGCGTGTGCGTGTCAATTACCACCGGCAG
>JBDTWS010000277.1:0-3270 GCA_040006575.1 Betaproteobacteria bacterium | reverse complement strand
ACGACCGCGCGCAGTGCATTGTCGACCAGTACGCGCAGTACACCATCGTTGACGACATCAAGATCAACAGCAAGCTGACCCTGGGCGAGGACATAGCAGACCTGGGCGGACTGGTGATCGGCTGGATGGCCTGGCAGGCGGAACTGGCGCAATACCCGGCCAAGCGTGTCACGCGTGACGGCTTCACGCCGGAGCAGCGTTTCTTTGTCGGCTACGCGCAGTGGGCCTGCGAAAACAATCGTCCGGAAGACATGCGCGACCGTGCGCTGACCAATCCACATTCACCGGGCAAATACCGCGTGAACGGGCTGGTGGTGAATATGCCGGAATTCGAGAAAGCCTTCTCGTGCAAGCCGGGGCAGCCGATGGTGCGGGAGAATCGCTGCCGAGTCTGGTGAGGCAGGCGTTGGACAAAAGCCCTGGGCGTTTCGTCCAGGGCTTTTTTCTTTGGAGATATTCGTTTAACTGGATTTCGCCAGCCCATCCATGCCCTTCGACGGGCTCAGGGCGAACGGTGAGTGGTTGGAAGTTCATCTTCGGAATTCCCACCCTTCGCCCTGAGCCTGTCTTCCCACCCTTCGCCCTGAGCTTGTCTTCCCACCTTTCGCCCTGAGCTTGTCGAAGGGTATCCATGGGCTGAAGTCCGTCAATCAACCTGCCCGGCAATATCAACCCGCCTCTTTCCCCGGCGTCATCTGCTCAAACAGCATTCCTTCACTTCTATTCACCCTGCTCACCTCTACTCAATCGCATCGCCACAGGATTTTCATGGGGAGCAGGCAACGTCGCACGCATGCGAGCGGGCGCACGTGACATATTATTCAAGCTTCTGACCGAATACGGTCTTAAGAAATCCGAATTCCCGGGATTTTCTGTCCCGGGTCAATCCATACGCAGGTTGAGAGGTGCCGAACATGACCAGCCTGATTCTGTCGACCATTGCCTTTTTCGTCGCCGGATTCTTTATTCGCCGTTACCTGGACAGCATTGATGCGCCACGCGGCATGACGCGCAGCATCCTGGTCTTCTGTGTCGCCCTGATGATTGCCTATGGTGTCGGCGCGCTGGTCGACGTAGTCATCGGCTGACGTACTTCGCAGGCGCAGGAAACCCGCTTGAAAAGTACTTTTTTACGGACGAAAGCGCCCCATTTATTGTAAACTTGCGCGCGCCTTCGGACAGGGACACAATCCCTTGAAGAGCGGCCTCCGGCATTCGGGAAATTCCAGAATTTCCCTGCCTGCACATCCCAGAACACAATTTTGAGGAGTACCTGATGTCCGCAGTTCCCAAAGCCGCTACCGGCGCGCCTGTTTCATCCTCCGCTGAATCCTTTCCCGGCATTACCCTCGACGACAAATACCTGCTCGACCACGGCCGCGCCTACATGACCGGCACGCAGGCCCTGGTGCGCCTGCCGATGATCCAGCGCCAGCGCGATCTCGCGGCGGGACTGAATACGGCGGGCTTCATTTCCGGTTATCGCGGTTCGCCCCTGGGTGGCTATGACCAGGCATTGTGGAAAGCGAAGAAGTTCCTGAAGGAGCAGCACATCCATTTCACGCCGGGCGTGAATGAAGAACTGGCCGCAACGGCGGTGTGGGGATCGCAGCAGGTAGGGCTATTCGCCGGCGCCAAGTACGACGGCGTGTTTGGCCTCTGGTATGGCAAAGGCCCCGGCGTGGACCGTTCGGGCGACGTGTTCAAGCACGCCAACGCGGCGGGCTCGTCGAAATACGGCGGCGTGCTGTTGATCGCCGGCGATGACCACGCCTGCAAATCCTCCACGCTGCCGCATCAATCGGAACATATTTTCGATGCGGCCATGATCCCGGTGCTCTATCCAACCGGCGTGCAGGAAATCATCGACCTGGGCCTGCATGGCATCGCCATGTCGCGTTACTCGGGTTTGTACACGGCGTTCAAATGCATCTCCGATACGGTGGACGCCTCGGGCTCGATCAATATCGATATCGACAACCCGAAAATCCTGCTGCCCGAGGATTTCCCGATGCCGGCATCGGGTGTCTCGATCCGCTGGCCCGATGCACCGCTGGAGCAGGAATTGCGTTTGCAGCACGACAAGATTTATGCAGCACTCGCTTATTGCCGCGTGAATAAACTGAATCACATCACCATCGGCGCCCCCGGGTCTGCCAAGCCAGCACGGCTGGGCATCATTGCATCCGGCAAGAGCTATTTGGATGTTCTGCAGGCTTTGCAGGACCTGGGCATCGACGAGCGCCACGCGGCCGAGATCGGTATCCGCCTGATGAAAGTTGGCATGCCCTGGCCGCTGGAGCCGACCGGCGTGCGCGAATTCGCGCAAGGGCTCGATGAAATCCTGGTGGTCGAAGAAAAACGCCAGCTCATCGAATACCAGATGAAGGAGCAGCTCTACAACTGGCGCGATGATGTACGTCCGCGCGTGATCGGCAAATACGACGAGCACGGCGAATGGGAAATGGGCCGCAGCGCATGGCTGCTGCCGGCGGCCGGTGAACTGACGCCGGCGATGATTGCGCGCGTGATCGCCCGGCGCATCGCCAAGTTCTACACCAGCAAGATCGTCGAAGCGCGCCTCAAGTTCATCGAAGACAAGGAAGCCGCGCTGGAACGTCCGCGCGCAAAGATTTCCCGCATTCCCATGTTCTGCTCGGGCTGCCCGCACAACACCTCGACCAAAGTGCCCGAAGGTTCCAAGGCGCTGGCCGGCATCGGCTGTCATTACATGGCGACCTGGATTCGCCCTGAAGAAACGATGACGTTTACGCAGATGGGCGGCGAAGGCGTGCCGTGGGTGGGCATCCAGCCGTTCACGGAAACCAAGCACGTGTTCGCCAATTTGGGCGACGGCACGTACTACCACTCGGGATTGCTGGCGATTCGCGCAGCCATTGCGGCCGGTGTGAATATCACCTACAAGATTTTGTTCAACGACGCGGTCGCCATGACCGGTGGCCAGCCCGTGGACGGCCCCATCAGTGTGCCGATGATCACGCACCAGGTGCATTCGGAAGGCGTCAAGAAAGTCGTGATCGTCACCGATGAGCCGGAAAAATATGATGTGCCGGAGATTCGCGATGCGCTGTCGCCCGGCGTGATGGTCTATCACCGCGATGAACTCGATGCCGTGCAGCGCACATTGCGTGAACTCCCCGGCACCACGGTGATGATTTATGACCAGACCTGTGCCGCAGAAAAACGCCGCCGCCGCAAGCGCAATACCTTTCCCGATCCCGCCAAGCGCGTCGTCATCAATGAACTGGT
>JBDTWS010000276.1:0-3392 GCA_040006575.1 Betaproteobacteria bacterium | reverse complement strand
AATGCCAGCCCTTGCTCGAATGCTCTTCCTCAAACTGCTGCCGGTCTTTCGCAAACTGTTCCGCCAGTTCATCGCGCCCCGCCTTCGATGCCGATACCAGCCGGTCATCGTCATCGAAATGCGGGATCATCGCCTCCGTCACGCGAATGTTGTGACGCCGGAAGATATTCGCCATGTCGCGCGCGCGGAAACGATCGAAGCCCATCACCTCCAGCGCATGCCGGCCTGCCAGCAGCGCCGATTCAAACGTTTCGCGCTCGACCATTTCCACGCCGCGCTGGCGCAGCTCCACGTAATGCGTGACGTTGCGCGCGCGGGCGATGATTTTCAGGTTCGGGAAATTCTCGCGCACGAGATCGGTGAGTTTCAGGCTGTCTTCCACATCGTCGATGGCATTCACCAGCAGCGTCGCCTCGCGCGCACCGGCGGCGTGCAACAAATCAAGCCGCGTCGCATCGCCGTAGAAAACCTTGTTGCCGAATTTTCGCAGCAGTTCGATCTGGTCCGGATCATGGTCCAGCACTACCGCGCGCACGCCGTTGGCCATCATCAGGCGCCCGACGATCTGGCCGAAGCGGCCGAAACCCGCGATGATGACCGACGCATCTTTTTCGTCGATCACATCGGCGTCGTCTTTTTCACCCTTCCTGCATTCCACGCGCGCCATCCACCAGTCGTGCACGATCAGCAGCAGAGGTGTTGTCGCCATCGACAGTGCGACGGCCATCGTCAGCAGCGCTTCCCACTCACGTGACAGCACGCCCGCGATGCGCGAGGCACCGAAGACCACGAAAGCAAACTCACCGCCCTGTGACAGCAGTAACGCGAAGAGCAGCCGCTGTCTCTTGCTGATGTCGATAATGCGCGCCACCACCCACAACGCGAAGATCTTGACGACGAGAAATCCCAGCACCAGCGACATGACCAGCACCGGCTGGCTGCGCAGCAAACCGAAGTCGATGGCCATGCCGACGGAGATAAAGAACAGCCCGAGCAGCAGCCCCTTGAACGGTTCGATATCAGTTTCCAGCGCGTGGCGATATTCGGAACTCGCCAGCAACACGCCCGCCAGGAAAGCGCCGAGGCCCATCGACAAACCCGCCAGCAGCATGACTTGCGAAATGCCGATGACCAGCAGCAGTGCGAATGCGGTAAATACTTCGCGCAAATCGGTGGCGGCGATGATGCGCAATAGCGGACGTGTGAGGTAAAGGCCGATGACGATCACGCAGGCGATTGCGCCGAACGCTTTCAACGCGGCGTACCAGCCCGGGTCTGCATTCGCAACTGTCTGAACGCCGAGCAGCGGCACGATGGCCAGCAGCGGAATTGCTGCGATGTCCTGGAACAGCAGGATGGCAAAACCCGCCTGGCCGGTCGGCGTGGACAGGAAATTTCTTTCCGTCATCGTCGCCACGGCGATCGCGGTGGACGAAAGCGCCAGTGCCGCGCCGACGACCAGTGCGGCTTTCCACGTGAGACCGAACAGCATCATGCCCGCGGCAATCGCACCACCGCACAGCAGCACTTGCAGTGCGCCCGCACCGAAGACGCTCTTGCGCATCGCCATCAGGCGCTTGGGCTCGAGCTCCAGTCCGATGACGAACAGCATCAGCACCACGCCGAATTCGGAGAAGTGCATGATCGATTCGACATCCTCGACCAGCGCCAGCCCCCACGGCCCGATCGCCGCACCGGCGATGAGATAGCCCAGCACCGAGCCCAGGCCGAAACGTTTGGCCAGCGGCACGCAGATGACGGCGGCGGCGAGATAGATGAGTGCGTCGATCATGGCTGTTGCACCTCGACCTCGGCGCGTTCATTCCATGCGGTGAGGCGCGCACGGAATGTTTCGGCGGTCGCGGCAATCTCTTCATCGCTGACCGTATGCGAACCATGCAGGATGATCGGCTCCTGCCATTCCATGCCGCAGAATCGCGCGGTCTGCTGGATCGGAGGAACGAAATTTTCAAAGGGCATGGCGTGCATGCCTTCAGGCGAATACGCCTCCTGGTCCCCACCCGCGCTGGCCACCCACAGGCAGGTCTTGCCGATCAGTGCAGTCCCGCCGGAACCGTACGCCCAGCCGCGCAGCAGCACCACATCGAACCAGTGCTTCAGCACCGCCGGCACGCTGTACCAGTACACCGGATGCAGCCACACGATCAGGTCTGCCTGCACCAGCGCCTGCTGCTCCGCGGCGACATCGATATCGAAATCGGGATAGAGATCGTACAGCGCACGCACCGATACGCCCGGCAGGTCGCGCACGGCCGCCAGCAGCGCCTTGCCGGCGCGCGAGTGTTGCGGATAAGGGTGGGCGTAGATGACGAGGATCATGATGAGCGCGACATAGTGTAACGATACTGGAAGTTACCGGGAATCGCGGACGCGCGATGTACGGCGTGCAAGGCGCAGGACACGAGGCGCACGCAACATCCCGACGCGGTGGCAGCTAATTGTCGTGAGCAGCGATTTATCCGGACAAACTCCAGCACCGGCGCGGCTCACAGGGCAAAAATGACCGGGAAAGCCCGCCAAATGGCGATGTTGATACCACCCGCTATCGCCTTGCCGCATTATTCCCACGAACGCAGGAATGACGATTTCTTTTATATCGCCTGGAGGCGATTTCCTTTACATCGCCTGGAGGCGATTTCCCTTATTTGCCTAGAAATTATTCAGCGGTTCCTGCTGCGCCAGCGCAATGCGCCGGTCAAACATGCGGCGCTGGTCCGTCGTCAGTGATGCCACCAGCGCGGTGATTTTGACCTTCACCCCCAGCATCGTTTCCGCGCGCTGCGCGTCTTCTTCGGCCAGTGTGGAAAACATTTGCAATGCGGAAGGTGCGTCGCCCGCATCGTCTCGCGGACGCGTCATTGCGGCGCGCCTGGCGCGGTTGATGGCGGCGTTGTTGGCTTCGCGCACGCCGTCAGCAAACGCGTTCCACGCCGTCATCTGTTCAGGCGTGATTTTCATATCCACTTTCAGCGAGGGCAGTTCGCGGTAGATCGCCGCCAGTGGATCGATTGCGATGGCGCCGTGCGAAGCCGCTTTGTCCGGTGCAGTGCGCGGCATACCGCCTTTGTCACCTCCTCGCTGCCGTCCGCCACCGCCGGTACCGCTGCCGGGAAATTGCGCTGCAGCCAATGTTGACGACAATACAAATACCGCCAGCGCAACCTGCGCCGCGCGGAAAAAAGTGATCGGGAGTTTCATGACATTCACCTGCGGCAATGAGGGAAAGAGCCGACATTTTCAGCCAATCCTTCGCGCCGGGCGAGTGCCGCATGTAACAAAAGTGTATCGGCCCGGTTGAGCCGATGCGCTTAGGGACCAACGCACTAATGCGCGCGATCGAGCCTGCCTTCTTCGGCGTACTCGCGAATGCG
>JBDTWS010000275.1:0-3401 GCA_040006575.1 Betaproteobacteria bacterium | reverse complement strand
GACATTATTTGCGTTACATCATTTGCGTTACATCATTTGCGTTACATCATTTGCGCGCCATCTTTTGCGTGACATCACCTGCGTGATGCCCCGCTTGACGACCTGACAGGAATAATACTCCGACCACCCGGGCTTTTGCATTGCGTGGAAATACCCATGGGAATGTCGCCAGGCTGCGAGGCGCCAGGTACATTTCCTTAGTCACCGCAACAAATTTTCCTAGGCGGCGATCGTGGCATCGGCGGAAGTGTCCCGCCGCAGGTTGTCGCTTGCAACCAGTTGCATGTTTTCGCCATTCGACCCGCCAGGCATGTCGACAAGGTGCTCATCCAAAACTTGCGACTCCCCGGGACTGTCGGAACATTGAATTCCCATCCAGCCATTTCGTCCACGCCCCTTGACGAAATACAGCGCGCGATCGGCAAGTTCCACGGTTTGCAACCACGACAGCCGCCGCGGATCCTCGGGAAAGAACGGGTAACCGGCGAAGCCGACCGAGCAGGTTTTTGTAATGGCCGTTCCATCGGGCAGTGCGAACGGACGCTTCGACACCACGTCGCAAAGGCGCGCGGCGAAAGCCTTGGCAGCCTTCGACGTAGTGGCCGTTGCAACGACCAGGAATTCCTCGCCACCCCAGCGCACCACGTAATCTGCGTCGCGCACGACCTCAAGAAGCCGGGCTTTCATCTGTGTCAAGACCTCATCGCCGGCCGCATGCCCAAACCGGTCGTTCACATCCTTGAAATGATCCAGGTCGACCATGAAAAAAAAGATCCTGTTTTCAGCCTTGCCGCTGCCGGCTTTGGCGCGATTGTCGAATCTGCGCAAAGTGCCCGCCACATCGTCCTCGATATGCTCGATCAGGAATCTTCGATTGCGCAGGCCGGTCAGCGGATCGGTGAGGCTCGCCTCTTTCAGGGAGTGATTGACCCTTTCCAATTCCCGGTTCTGCTCGAGCACCACGTTGCGCGTGTCCTGCAGCGTCTGCAGCGTGGATGCCAGGTGCTGGTACGTCGCTGCATTGTCCAGCGCGATGGCGCCATACGCGCACAGCGTGCGAAAGATCAGTTTTTCCCTTTCACCGTAAGCGAAGGGGAGCATCGATTGCACACTCATCACCCCTAATACGCGGGTGCCCACCGCCAGTGGCGCGAACAGCCGGCTTAACGTGGAAAGCGTGCCGGGAATCAGGTTCAGGTCAAATGCGTCCGGCGTTACGTCGACGCAGAACTCGCGCTTTTCGCGTACACACCGCGCCGAAATCGCGTTTGGGTCCTCAATCGCAAGACGGGTTTCGGGCAGTCGTTCTCCCAACTCAAGACCGAAAGCAAGCCGCAGTGTCTTTCCGTCGGGCTCGACCAGAAATATCGACAGCGAGGTAGCCTGGAGCAGGCCATTGAGATGGCGATGCAGTACGTTGAACACGGCTGGCGTGTCGAGATGGGCCGTGATCTCCTGGCCGATGGTACCCAATCGTTCAAGCGTAGCCGTGGTTTGTTGAAGTTCCCCGGCACGTTTCGCCTCGGCGAACGCGAGCTTCGTCAGGTGTTCGTTGCGGACGCGCTCACCCTCGGTTTTGTGGCGAACCTGCATGGCGATAATGCGATTGGTGGTTTCGCGTCCATGCCGCCTGGCAGTCGCTTCGCCCGCGCGCAATGCCAGCTTGTAGGCAAGTGAAAATTGTTCGAGCTTCGCGTATTCGTCGGCCAAAGCGCTGAATAATTCACCGGGTATCGCATAACCATCAATGGCTTCGGCCGCCTCCAGTGCGGCGAGCAGCAAACGCAACGCCTCACTGCCGGCACCCGGTGCGTTCGCATACATTGAAGGATGCCGTGCATGAATTTCTGCCAGCACGCGCAATGCGGTGCATTCGTTCAGCCCATCCCCGAGGTCCTGTGCCAGCGACACCGCAGCGGTTGCCACACGCAGCGCTTCATCAGGCCGCCCCTGGTATAGCAGCGCATGGGCCTGCCCGCGCAATGCAATGGATTGGAGGTCCTTGTGATTGAGTGCATCGGCGCGTAATTTCAGCTTGACGAAGAAATCCAGCGCCGCCGGAAAATCCTGCCGGTCCAGCGCGAGGTCGCCCAGGTAATTGAGCACGATGGCATAGGCGCGAACACCGGCCAGCGGCGTCAATGTCACCAACGCTTCATCGAGCAAATCCTGCGCCGGCTCCAGGCGGCCCAACAGGCGCAGCGTTTCGCCCGTCTGCATGAGCGCCATTCCCACGCTCAGCGGCCAACCGGTTGGCCTTGCAATATCCAGGCCCTTTTGCATCCACTCCAGCGCGGCTTCGTTGTCGTTCAGGCTGTTAAAGCACGCGCCGATGTTGGTAGCCAGCATGATCGACCGCCGGAGTTGTCCCGTTGCCAGCGCAGCTTCATAACACGGAATTCGAATGGAGACCGAGCGCTCGAAATCGCTGGTTTGATAGGCGAGCGATCCCCAGAACTCGTTGGTCCAACTGATCACAATTGCATCGCCCGCAGGATTTCGGGCCGGCATGAATTCGATGCGCTTGCCCCAACGTGCCTCGGCCGCCTTCATGTCGCGATAGATCGCGAAAGCCGCCATCGCGCCTTGCGAGACCAGCTCGCGCCGTTCATCGTCCGCTTCGTGCGCGTGCAGGATCGCGGCCTCGAGGCCTGCGTCCCGGCCGGCCGAATCGCCGCGATCGCCTGCGATCATCGCGCTAAGCCAACTCGCGTCGGCCATGCCAATGCCATCACTGTCGCGGGAGAAATTTTCCCGCGCCGCCATGGTCAATTCCAGCGCGCTATCGAGTTCGCCGTTCAGCCATTTACCCTCGGCCCTGACCAGGTTGCACCGCGCCGCCATGCATCGCACGCCGGGATCATGCTCGCCTGCCGCCACGAAGGACCGTTCAAGCTGCTGGACCATGTCCAGTGCGCGTTGCGGGTTGCGCTGGCGCAGATGCCAGGCCAGCGAGAGCATCGCCGGGGTGTTCTCCGTGCCACCGGGCGTGGCGATGCTTTGTTCAAGCATCGCCACTTCATCGTCTGTCGCAAATATTTCCATGATCTCCTGCCGCGGCCAGAGCTGTGGCCATTGACACACTGTGCATACAGTGGGGTCATGATTTGTCGGCTGGGAGCCACAGGCGGTTTTATCCGATTTCAATCGGGCGGTGGCAAGTAGAGCAGTGAAACCCAGGCGGGGCGCGGCGTTCCAGCACTTTTCACGTGGAAAGGCCTGCCGAATGGAGACCTTGTTATTGTATTGGAGCAGCTCGATCAGCCGAGCGGACGAAGGAAACGTGTGTTTGTGAATACGAAGACCTTCCGAGAACACAACACGTCACATCACTTTACACATCACTTCACACATCGCCTCACACATCGCTGTAAATCGTCAGGCATTTTTTGCATGTTGGC
>JBDTWS010000274.1:0-3402 GCA_040006575.1 Betaproteobacteria bacterium | reverse complement strand
AAACTATCGCTGGAACTCGGCGGCAAATCGCCCTTCATCGTGTTCGACGATGCCGATCTCGACAGTGCCGTCGAAGGCGTGGTCGACGCCATCTGGTTCAACCAGGGGCAGGTATGCTGCGCGGGTTCACGCCTGCTGGTGCAGGAAGGCGTCGCCGAAAAAATGTACAAGAAGCTGCGCGCGCGCATGGAGAAATTGCGCGTCGGCGATCCGCTGGACAAGGCCGTCGACATCGGCGCCATCGTCGCACCGGTGCAGTTGAAACAGATCGCCGCGCTGGTAAAGCAGGGCGCTGAAGAGGGTGCCACGTTGTGGCAGCCATCATGGGGGCAGGGCAGCTGCGGCCCTAAAGAAGGTTGCTTCTATCCGCCCACGCTGTTCACCAATGTCTCGCCCGCATCGACAATTGCGCAGGTCGAAATCTTCGGCCCCGTCCTCGCTGCGATGACATTCCGCACGCCGGAAGAAGCCGTGAAGCTCGCCAACAATACCCGTTACGGTTTGGCCGCCAGCATCTGGTCCGAAGATATCAACCTGGCACTCGATCTCGCCACGCAGGTAAAAGCGGGCACCGTGTGGATCAACAGCACCAATCAATTCGACGCCTCATCCGGATTCGGCGGCTATCGCGAATCGGGTTACGGCCGCGAAGGCGGACGCGAAGGTTTGTTCGAATACGTCAAGCGCAAGCCCGCACTTCAAGTAAAAACCCCAGCGCCGGCGCGTTCTGCAGGTCAAAAAGCCGCTGCAAGCCGCGCGGGTGCTGGACTCTCACTTGTCGGCGGACCCGCCATCGACCGCACGGCAAAAATGTTCATCGGCGGAAAACAGGCACGGCCTGATGGCGGCCTGTCGATCAATATTTACGGCGCCAACAAAAATCTCATCGGCGAAGTCGGCGCTGGAAATCGCAAGGACATCCGAAACGCCGTCGAAGCCGCACGCGCCGCTGCCGGCAGTTGGGCCAAGGCCACCGCGCACAATCGCGCACAGGTAATTTTCTTCCTCGCGGAAAACCTGGCCGCACGCACCGATGAATTTGCTCGCCGCATCACGCAACAGACCGGCGCATCATCCACCGCCGCACATGCCGAAGTCGAGGCCGCCATCGAGCAACTGTTCCTCGCTGCCGCGTGGGCCGACAAATACGACGGCCGCATTCACGGCGTGCCACAGCGCAACGTCACGCTCGCCGTGCCTGAGCCGATGGGCGTGCTGGCCATCCTCATGCCCGACGATAATTCGCTGCTGGCATTGGCTACGTTGGCCGCCAGTGCGCTGGCCATGGGCAACGCGCTCGTCATCGTGCCTTCGCAAAAAGCCCCGCTCACTGCCACCGATCTTTACCAGGTGCTGGAAACATCCGATGTCCCGCACGGCACCTTCAATATCGTCACCGGCAATCGTGATGAACTCGCGAAGACGCTGAGCGAACATGAAGATGTGGATTCGATCTGGTACGCAGGACCAGCAGCAGGGCAGGCGGCCGTCCAGAAGGCCAGCGCTGCCAACATGAAGCGCACGCTGGTGATGGAAGCTACCGGCGCGTTGCCGGTGATGGATGACATCCTTCGTGAGGCAACCCAAATCAAAAACATCTGGGTACCGTACGGCGCGTAGAAGGACCGTCGCGGCGACGTTGAAGTCGCCGCTTGCGCGGGCATTAGGCCGCACGCGTCGCGTGCCAGGCTGCATTCCCGCCTTCACACCATCCCCGAATTGCCCTAACATCTGCGGGCGTCGCAGGCAGCAAAAACATTCCAGGCGCAACAAGAACAACGTGGCAACACACAGGGGTAACGCAATGACGCGCACCGGGATTGCAGCATTCTGCGTTTTAGTGACTGTATTTAGCTCAGCGCTGCACGCACAGTCTTCCGTTGTTCCCTTGCCCGCCCAGCCAATCAAGCCCCACGACAAACTCCTGCGCGAGATCTACCAGGAACTGGTCGAGATCAACACCACCGATTCCGCCGGCGACTGTACGCAGGCCGCCCGCGCAATGGCCGCGCGGTTAAAAACGGGCGGCTACGCCGACAGCGATATGCAAGTCATCGTGCCACCCGACGGCCCGAAGAAAGGCAACCTCGTCGCGCGCCTCAAAGGTAATGGCTCAAAAAAACCACTGATGCTGCTCGCACACATCGACGTCGTGGAAGCCAAGCGCGAAGACTGGGAGCGCGATCCCTTCAAGCTGGTGGAGGAGGGTGGTTATTTCTACGCGCGTGGCAGTTCGGACGACAAGGCGATGGCGGCGGCGTTCGTGTTCAACATGATCCGCTACAAGAAAGAAGCACTGGCCGGCACCTTCAAGCCCACGCGCGACATCATCCTCGCGCTCACCTGCGATGAAGAACTGGTGCCGACCAAATTCAACGGCGTGCAGTACCTCATCAGGCATCACCGCAATCTCATCGACGCCGAAATCACGCTCAATGAAGGTGGCGGCGGCGCGATGGACAGGACCGGAAAGCCAATCCTGCACGGCATACAGGCCGGCGAGAAAGTGTTCCAGAGTTTCCAGCTCGAAGTGACCAACGCCGGCGGCCACAGCTCCACACCGGTCAAGAACAACGCCATCACTCACCTGGCCGATGGACTTTCGCGACTGGGCAAATTCGACTTCCCTTTCAGGCTCTCGGACATCACGCGCACCTACTTCGAACGCCGCGCGGCACTCGAGCCCGCGCCGATGGCGGCCGACATGCGCGCCATTTTGAAAGAGCCCCCCGACGCTGCCGCGCAAACGCGCCTGTTGGGCGGCCACGCGCTATACAACGCCATGACACGCACCACCTGCGTCGCGACCATGCTCGAAGCGGGTCATGCACTGAACGCGTTGCCGCAGCGTGCCAAGGCGATGGTCAACTGCCGCATTTTGCCCGGCGAAAAAGTGGCGGACATCGAAGCAACGCTCGTCAAAGTGATTGCCGACGACCAGGTAAAAATTACCCGCATCGGCACCGCCACCGAAGCGCCGTCGCCGCCACTCACGCCGGAATTATTGAAGGCCGTGGAAGACATCACAGCCGACATGTGGCCGGGTGTGCCGGTGATCCCGTCCCTGCTGACGGGGGCGACGGATGGGCGCTTCCTGAACAGTGTGGGAATTTGGACCTATGGAATCTCGGGTGCGTTTTTTCCGCCGGAGGGCAGCAGGGCGCACGGGTTGAACGAGAAATTCCCGGTGAAGTCGTTGTATGAGTCGGGGGAATTTCTGTGGAGGCTGGGGAAGAAGTTGGGATCGTGAGCGATTGATTAAACGCGGGAACGCGGATGGCAGATTGCTCATTGCTCATCGGCAATGGCATGCCGATAGTGACCAAATGAATTCAGAAAACACCCAATGAAAAAAATCATTATTCCCTTTCTGCTATTTTTATTCGCGTCCATCTCAGCCCA
>JBDTWS010000273.1:0-3427 GCA_040006575.1 Betaproteobacteria bacterium | reverse complement strand
TTGCCGGCGTGGAAAAGGGAAGGGACGGATTTGATCTATCGCGTCATCCTGCACGTTCCATCGCGACCCGATGTCGAACTGCGGATGGTGCGCACCATCGCGGAACGCAGGTTGACCTTGTTGCCCGCGCAGGCCGCGACAATCGACAAGGTCAATCGCATCGGGTTCACCACGGCAAACGCGTGGTCGTTGACAATGTATGAAAAAGTTGCGGCTGCGTATTCGCAGGTGCTGGGTCGCACCGTCTCGCCGGCGCAGTTACTGACTGAAACTGATTTGCAGGTACAACTTCAAATCGAGGCGCAACGCAAGGCGGCGCTGCAGGTCGACGCGCAGAAGTAGCAGGGCTAATTTTTTCAGGCCGTACGTCTTGATATTTCGACGCTGAATATCAAGCGACGTCGATAGCGAGTGAGTGCGGGAAATTTGTCACCACGTAGAAACCATAAGCCAAACACGAGCAAATACGCGGCGTTTGAGCCATTTCAGGCCGGAGAACGGCTCTGGTGCTAATGTTTTAATTATAAATGCCGACTTTTTCCATCGATTCATTTTAATGACACCACTGCAACTTCACCAACACCTGCGTTTGAATTTCCATTGGTGCGGTGGCACCATTTCGCAATGACGTCGAATGTCGACAGTGATGCACGCCGCGCATTTCTGCTTGCGGCAGCGGCAACCACTGCCGCCGCCGCACTGCCCGCGAATTCAAAAAACATGAGCACCCGCGCAACGCAATTGCCGGACAAGGCCGAGCCTTTGCCGCTCTCCGCCATCCGCTTGCTGCCATCACCATATCTCGACGCCGTTACTGCGAACCATCGCTACCTGCTGACCCTCGAGCCGGATCGCCTGTTGCATAACTTCATGACCAGCGCCGGGCTCAAACCGAAAGGCGAGGTCTATGGCGGCTGGGAGAAGGACACGATTGCCGGGCATACACTCGGCCACTACCTCAGCGCACTGTCGTTCATGCATGCGCAGACCGGCGAGGGCGGGCAGGGTGCGGTGGGTGCAGCGGGTGCAGCAGGAAAAGGAGAATTGCAACGCCGCGTCGCGTATCTCGTCGAGCAGCTTGGTGTCGCACAGCAGGCACATGGCGACGGCTATGTCGGCGGCTTCACGCGCAAGCGGCGGGACGGCAGCATCGTCGATGGCAAGGAAATATTTGCCGAGATTGTAAACGGCGATATTCGCTCAGCGGGATTCGACCTCAACGGCTGCTGGGTGCCGTTATACAACTGGCATAAATTATTCGCCGGACTGTTCGATGCCGAACAATGGTGCGGCAATCGAGGTGCGCTCAAGGTCGCCATCGGGCTCGCGGAATATATCGATCGCGTCTTCGCAGCGCTGAGCGATGAGCAGGTGCAGACAGTGCTGGCGTGCGAACACGGCGGACTCAATGAGAGCCTCGCCGAACTGTACGCGCGCACCAGGGATCCGCGCTGGCTGGCGCTGGCTGAACGCATTTATCATCACAAAGTGCTGGACCCGTTGAAGCGGGAGCAGGACGAACTCGCCAACCTGCACGCCAATACGCAGGTGCCGAAACTGGTGGGACTCGCGCGTTTGTTCGAGCTCACCGGCAAGCCTGCACATGCGATTGCGCCGCGATTTTTCTGGAACACGGTGACGGCGAATCACAGCTATGTCATCGGCGGCAATGCCGACCGCGAATATTTCCAGGCACCGCGAAGCATTTCGACGCATATCACCGAGCAGACCTGCGAAGCCTGCGACACCTACAACATGCTGCGACTGACGCGGCATCTATTTGCCTGGCGGCCCGATGCGGCGCTGTTCGACTACTACGAACGTGCGCATCTGAATCACATCCTCGCGCAGCAGAATCCGCAGACAGGCATGTTCACGTACATGACGCCGCTGATGTCCGGCATCGCGCGCGAATTTTCCGAGCCGTTCGAATCGTTCTGGTGTTGTGTGGGCAGCGGCATGGAAAGCCACGCGAAGCACGGTGATTCGATTTGGTGGCAAGGTGGTGGTCGTACGGAAGAGACGCTGTTCGTGAACCTGTACATTCCTTCGCGCGCGACGTGGAAAGCGCGTCGTGCGGAAGTGGAAATGACGACGCGCTATCCGTATGAAGGGCGGGTCAACATAAAACTGGCGAAGCTGGCGTCGCCTGGGCAGTTCACGCTTGCGCTGCGCATCCCCGCGTGGGTGAGTGAACCAGTAACCATAACCATCAACGGCAAACCGATCTCGCCGGTGCGCGAGGCCGGCTACGCGCTGGTGCGTCGCCGGTGGCGTGCGGGTGACACGGTGACGCTTGAATTGCCGCTCGCTTTGCGCCTGGAACCAACACCCGGTGACGACGGTACCGTGGCAGTGTTGCGCGGCCCCATGGTGATGGCCGCGGACCTTGGCGCCATCGACAAACCGTTCGACACTGCTGCGCCTGCGCTGGTGGGTGCAGACCTTCTAAGCGGCTTCGCGCCGGTAAACGAAAGGGCTGCCACCTATCGCACCATCGGCATTGGCCGTCCGGGTGATTTGCCATTCAGCCCGTTCTACAAAAATTACGAGCGCCGCAGCGCGGTTTATTTCCGTCGTTTCACTGATGCCGGATGGGCAAGGGCCGAGGTCGCGTTTGCGGCAGAGCAGGCGCGATTGAAAGATCTGGCCGCACGTTCCGTCGATGTGATGTACCTGGGAGACATGCAGCCCGAACGCGAGCACGAACTCGCTTCGGAGATTTCCTACCCGGTGGTGTATCGCGGGCGACGGGGACGCGATGCGCGTACCGGCGGGTTTTTTGCGTTTCGCATGAAAGTGCGACCCGGTCCGCTGGTGTTGCAGGCGACGTACTGGGGTGATGAGCGCAACCGCCGCTTTCATATCCTGGTCGATGGTGTGCGCATTGCCTCGCAAACGCTTGAGGCCAACCTGCCCGGCGAATTCATCTATGTCGACTACCCCATCCCGGAAACGCTAACCCGGGAGAAGACCTCGGTGCTGGTTCGCTTCGATCCGGAACCCGGCCGCACGGCCGGGCCCGTCTTTGGTTGCAGGATTTTTGCGCCGGCTGGTGTGGACAACGCAGTTGTCACAACGGCCGGCGCCTGAATTTACAGCGCGCGAAATTACTTCTTCGTCACCTGCACCAGCCATTTGCCGTTGTTGCAGCGGCGCGCATCGCTGGGCTCGCCACTGACGCTGTCCTTGCTGATGTCGCTGGTGGGATTTCCCTTGCAGGCTTCCTCGGCGCTGTCGGCCCAGTTGCAGACCAGCGCGGTGCCGGTCACTTGCAGTTTGTCTTTCCAGCAGTAGGCGGAGGCAGCATTGCGTGATGCGCTGGCCCCGTCACCGGCAGGTTGTGCAAAAGCAGAGGAGCCGAAAACAATAAACGGCACAATCATGGGCGCAGCGAAACACAAGAATTTTTTCATGGAAATTTTCT
>JBDTWS010000272.1:0-3604 GCA_040006575.1 Betaproteobacteria bacterium | reverse complement strand
CTGGCGGCATAGCCGGTGCGCGTCGGCACGCCGATGAGGGCGGTCAGGCTGGCGACACCGACGATGCGGCCCTTCGCGGCCAGCAGGTGCGGCAGCGCGTAATGCGTGCAGTACACGGCACCCATGTAATTCACCTGCATGATGCGTTCCAGCACAGTCACGTCGTCGATGTCCGCGAACCTGGCCCACATGGTCATGCCGGCGTTGCATACCAGCGTGTCGAGGCGGCCGAATTCGCTGATGGCGGCGTCGATGATTTTTTTGCAGTCGGCCGAAACGCCGACATCGGCGGAAACGGTGATGACTTTCGCGTCGCAATCGATCCTGCGTACCTTGTCCGCCACGCGACTGAGTTCATCGGCCCTTCGCGCGGTGAGTACCAGGTGCGCGCCCTGCCGCGCGAGCAGGTAGGCGAGTTCTTCGCCGATGCCGGTGGATGCACCGGTGATGACGACAACGTTGCCCTTGAATGACATGCTGGTCTGCTCCTGTTGTGGTTGTATTGCTGCGGCGATGGCTTTTGTTGGCGGACGCGCCTGGCGCATGGGTTTATTGCCAGTGCCTATTGCTCGCGCTAATCGCAAGCGCTTAATGCATACGTCGAATGCACCGTCCACACTCGCGCGATTATTTATTCCAGCCGGCTCGCCGTTCTTTTCGCACCATCAATTTTAGTCCCGACCAATCGTCATTCACGGCGCACACCTTCACGTCCACCAGGCCCGTGGGCAGCACGATGGTGCGAATGCCATCTTCGGTGAGATCGACAAACAGCTTCGATGCTTTCTTGGGCCACGAGATCCACAGGCTGCCGTCGGCGTGCAGTTTGGCCGATACGGGGGGCAGTGATTTTTTCAGCGCGGTTATATCGCGGCAGAACAGCATCATCAGGTCGTTGCTCTTCGCGGCTTTGTTGGTGATGCTGGCTGCATCGGGCAGTGGCACCAGGAAATCTTCAATGCCGGGCGGCGGGTTGATGAGCACGATGGTGCCGCCTTCCTTTAGTCCCAGCTTCTTCGGCAGTGGCGTGCCGCTGTAGCCCGCGGCGGAAGTGAGTGCGGGCGCGGCCATTACTTTTCCGTTTCCACGTCGGGAATGTGGTTGAACGCGATGGCGATCTTGCCGTGGTCCAGCGCGCGATGCGCACCGCCAAAATACGCGGCATGTTTGCCGAATCGCGTGTTGAGCGAATCGATGGTGGCGTTGAGTTTCTTCTTGTCCCCCGTCTGCTCAAGGTCATCGAAAAGGCGCGCCGATTGCGCCGCTTCAAGCGAAAGGCCGCCCAGCACCACACCCACCTGCAGCGGCGTCAGCGATTTCTTTTTCGGATAAGTCAGCCACAATTTATCGAGCGCGTGCAGCAGGTCCAGCGTGTCCTGCGTCTCGAGGAATTTGGTGTCGTTCTCCCACGAAGGACCATTGAGGAATTTCACCTTGACCGCGATATGTGCGGTATAGCGATCAACCTTGCGCAATCGCATCGCGGCCTTTTGCGTGAGGCGGTTCAGCACCGCATAGGCATCGTCCTTGTTACGGAGCTCGGGCGCCAGCACATGCGAGTGGCTGATCGAGCCCATGCCATGATCGGCGTCGCTGACTTCCGCGCCGCGCAACCGCGCGTAATAACGTTCGCCGCCCACACCACCCCACACGCTGCGCAATTGTTCCGGTGTTTGCCGGTACAGGTCGGCAATGGTCTTGATGCCGTGGCGCAGCAGGCGCTCTTCCATGTTCTTGCCGATGCCATGCAGCGCGCGCAACGGCAGGTGCTGGATTTTTCCGGGGACGTCGTGTTCTTCGAGCACCACCAGGCCATCGGGTTTCTGCATGTCCGAGGCCAGCTTGGCGAGGAAGGTATTGGGCGCGAGACCGATGGATACCTTGAGGTATTCGCCCACGTTAAGAAGATTGCGCTTGATCGCCATTGATAGCTCGATGGCGCGCTCGACAGACTTGTAGCCTGAGGGCAGGTCGCACACCATTTCGTCGATGGACAGCACCTGGCGCACCGGCGCGATTTCATCGACGGCCTTCACCAGCTTGTGGTGGTATTCGATGTACAGCTCGTGGCGCGCGACAACGAGCTGGATGTCCGGGATGATTCTCTTTGCTTCGGCGACGTTGGTCAGCGTCTTTACGCCGAATTTCTTGGCCTCGTAACTGGCCGCAATGAGGCAGGTGGTGTCGGCCAGCATCGGCACCACGCCCACCGGCTTGCCGCGCAGCTCCGGCCGCACCTGTTGCTCGCACGAGGCAAAGTAGGAATTGAAATCGACGAGTAGCGCGTTGATCGACATGGCCGCCGCTTAAGCAGGCTTGTCCTGCACGTCGTTGTACGCAGGCTCATCCTGCGCGTCGTTCTTTGCGCTGGCCAGCACGCGCTGCCACTGCTGCTCACCGTTGGAATCAAAACAGCGCGCAATCAATTTGCGCGTGTCCCCCTTGCCGGTGAATTCCAGCGAACCGAAATTGCGTTTCTCCACCGCCAACGCTTCCACAAAATACGGATTGGCGCGATCACGCTTGCTGAGTTTCGACAGGCGCGATGTAAACGGCGAACAGGAAAATTCATACACCACCGGCGCGCCATCCTGCTTCAGGCGGAACACCTGGGTGTTGTGGCGATCGCCGCTGAGGAAAACGATCCCGGGAATTTTCTCCTTCGCCAGCCACGCGAGAAAATTGTCGCGCTCGGTTTTGTAGCTGTGCCAGCCCGATGTAGTGCCGTTATCGTGTTCGCTCAGTAACTGGCTGCCGTTGGCGACCAGCTTGAACACGGCCTTCGATTTCCTGAGTGATTGCTTCAGCCAGGCGATCTGTTCGGCGCCGAACATGGTTTTGGATTCCGACGCTTCGGCTTTTTCATCATCACGATAAAAGCGGTCATCCAGCAGGAAAAAATCGGCATCCTGGTGCGAGAACATGGTCCACGTTCCCGGCAATGCGCGCGAACCCATGTCCGGGTTGGGCCAGTACTGCCTGAACAGCCGAAGCGCATCTTCCTTCAGCGGAAAATTCCTGTAGCTGTCATTGGGTCCGAAATCATGATCGTCCCAGATCGCATAGTGGTGCGTGGAGGCGAACAGTTTCTGGAACATGTCCATGCGGCGCACATCGCGATAGCGCGCTTCCATGCGCGCAGTGCTGTCGAAATCGGCCACGCTGAGGAACTGGCCCTTGGGCCGCAGGTAAAGGTTATCGCCCAGCCACAGCATGAAGTGCGGCAGCTTGTCGTTCCCGATTTGCGAGGCAACGGTATTGAAGATATGGAATTCGTCGCCGTAGGGATTTCCGCTCGGTGACATGGCTTCCGTATACGCGCATGAGCCCATGTACACGCGGAAATCTGCGGGCGTCGCATTGCTCGCAGGTGCGGTGCGGAAGTAACGCTTCTCGGTCGCACGACGGTTGGTCAGCGATACCGTGTACTGATATCGCGTGTCGGGTTTCAGGTCGCTGATTTCGAGGATGGCGGAGTGATCGTATTGCGCTTCGAGCATCACCGGCTTCGTTCCCAGCGATTCCTCGTCTTTTCCGCCCACGGGGCGAAAAACAATCCTTGCCTTGGTGACATCCGTGGCCTGGATCCAGATGCGCACTGTGT
>JBDTWS010000271.1:0-3704 GCA_040006575.1 Betaproteobacteria bacterium | reverse complement strand
GCACCGGCAGCTTGATGGCTTCGAGCAAGGTGTCGCTGCTGCTGAATACCGCCGCCAGACGACGAGCGACCCCGCCCAGAAAATGGCCGGGTTTGATCGTCTCGACAAACTCGCGGATGAACTGGGTGAAAGGACAGCGGATCACTCGCGGCTCTTCCATCTTTTCCAGCCATCAAAAAAAGCTGCACCGATTTTTTCAATACTGGTGCGCATGCTCAATCGCAAAAGCCGGCTCGCACGTTTGCTGTGGGGAATTGCCGGATTGCTCCGGGCGTTTCCGCTAGTCGCCGCAGTGTGCGTTGCAATCGGCGTGTTTGCCGTGTATTCGGCAGTGAATGGCGGCATACAACTTTCTGGTCCGCTCTATTCGCCGGCCGCACATGCAACCGTGGTCACGTTCACGCTGTTGTCGGCACTTGTGGTCCCGATCGTTGTTTGTGGCATATGGGCATGTCGCCGTTTTGTCTCGGTGATGGTCACACAGAATTTCGGACTCTGCACCGGCATGCGTTCGCGCGATCAGCAGGATGAACCCACCGCGCTGACCGAATGGCTGCACGATCTCTTTCAATGTGTGGCCGGTAAGCCGGCAGGTCCGCCGTTGACGTTCGGTGACCTGCGTCAGGTGGCTTTCGCCGAAACGCCGCAAGTGGACGGCATCGTGCTGCGGATGATGACGACCTGCCTTACCGGCGGTCGTCCTTACACGATGCCGATTGAAGAGGATTGTTTTTATTTCAATCCGGAAGAGTTGCGTGTTTATTTTCCAGGCGACGTCATCGCCTGGCTCACCGATCCCGCACGCAAGCGCCAGAACATCGCCATGCACGAACAGACAGGCGCGGGGGCGAATAGCCGCACGAACTCGCCGTGCGACCAGGACCCGAGCCTGCTCGCGCTGCCGATCGGCGATGAGCTCCCCGTGATACTGGGCGTGCGCATGTCGTTGTGCTTCCCCATCCTGTTGTCTGCAATCCCGCTATATCGAAATTCACTGCGCCGCGTGAAGCCGGGAAAGCCCGGCGAGGAGCCGGCATGGGAACGTTACGTGGAACGCGTGTTGTTCACCGATGGCGGCGTGTGCAGCAACCTGCCCATTCATCTCTTCGATGCGCCGCTCCCTGCGTGGCCAACCTTTGCAATCAACCTGCGCGACGATTTCGACAGCTCATGGGAGTCGGTCGAGGATCGCGCGGTGCGGCCGAAGCGCGGGCAGGGCTTCGCCGGCGACAGCAATCCGATTCCGCATAAAAACGAGCTGGGTTCGGTGATCGCGTTTCTCGCTGCCATCGTCACGACCATGCAGAACTGGCGTGATGTCCTGCAGCGATCCGCCGGCGGATCGCGTGACCGCGTCGTAACGGTGCGGCATACGGGCGAGGAGGGCGGTCTCAACCTCGACATGGACCAGGACGCGATTACGCGCATGGCGACAAGTGGCAAGCTGGCCGCCAGCAAACTGATCGACGGTTTTTGTCCCTCGCCGCGCAGCCCGCAGCTTAACGACGACTGGACTTACCATCGCTGGGTGCGGCTGCGGATCCAGTTGCGCGCCATGGATGAGCAGATCAGGAAACTGGGCAAGAACGTGACGAGCCTGCACAACCAGCCCACCGTGCCCGACCTGCTGAATCATCCCGCGCCGTACGTGGGCGATTCATACGCGATGGACGCGCCGGATCGAGCGGCCGCGAGACAATTCCTGGAAGAGCTCACCCGTGTGGAGTCGGCAATGGACGCATTGCAGCATGATTTCCAGAAGCACAGCCCCAAGCCGGGCAGTGACTTGAGGGTGACGCCAAGATTCTGATGGCTTCGTGAATACAGGCGACATGCTCTTCTGGGTTGAGCAAGGTGTTGGCCAAGGCGAAATTGATTTTATTGAAGTGCAAAGTCTAGCGTTGGGGCGGATTTCAGGGCATTTACAGCTGGAAAGCCGCTTGGAATGGCGATATACGACTTGTACTGCAGCGTCAGGATGAAAAAGCGAATGCCGGAGAAATTTTCAGCCGGCCGCGAATTCTGCAAATCCAAATTGTTATCCGCAGACGTTCGGGAATAGAGTAATAGTTGAGAGTGCGGCATGCCAGCCCACCATTCAAAACTCGGAAGGTGCAATGCGCAAACATGTACTGCTCTACGGTCTCCTCGCCGGCATACTCATCGCCGGTCTCAAGTTCATCGAGTATCGATGGCTGGTGCTGGAACATTCCGTGGAAATCTATGGCGCACTCGTTGCCGCCGTGTTCGCCGCGCTCGGCATCTGGCTCGGACTGAGGCTGACCCGGCGTGTCGAAGTCGAGACCGTGGTGGTGCGCGAAGTCATGGTGCCTGCGCCGCCCGGGTTCACGCGCGACCAGGACAAACTTGAATCGCTGGGAATAACGCCGCGCGAACTGGAGATCCTGGAACTCATCGCCGAAGGCCTGAGCAACAAGGAAATCGCCACCCGCGTCTTCGTCAGCGAAAACACCGTCAAGACGCATTCGAGCCGTGTCTTCGAAAAGCTGGGTGCGCGGCGTCGCACACAGGCCGTGCAACTGGGCAAGGAGTTCAGGCTTATTCCCTAGTGGTCGATGTGGCCGCAAAGACGGGAAGCGTTCCGCTCCGCCTGCAACTTTCGTATGATTTCATGCTGAAACACCCAAAATCATTCCTTTGGGTGATGCCGGTCCGCGCAATCGCCAGTACATTCGACGCTCCTTCAACGTACCAAACCCGGGAGTTGCCATGCGAAAAATAGTGCTCACCTTCGGCCTCATTTCAGGCGCCATCCTGTCGGCGATGATGCTGGTCACGCTGCTGTTCATGGACCAGATCGGCTTTGACAAGGGTGAAGTCGTCGGCTACACGACGATGGTACTTGCGTTCCTGATGGTATTTTTCGGCGTCAAATCCTATCGCGATAATGTGGCGGGTGGCCGAGTGACATTCGGCCGCGCCTTCACGGTGGGGTTGCTGATCACGCTGGTTGCGAGCACGTGTTACGTCGCCACCTGGCAACTGGTGTATTACAAGCTGGCACCCGATTTCGTTGAAAAGTACACCACGTACGCGGTAGAAAAAGTTCGCAAATCCGGCGGCACCGATGCCCAGCTCGCGGCGCAGAAAAAGGAAATGGCCGAGTTCGCGGAGATGTACAAGAACCCGTTCATCAATATCGCATTTACATTTCTCGAGCCCTTGCCGGTCGGACTTCTGTTTACGCTGGTGACGGCGGTGGTCCTCAGCCGAAAACGGCGCGACGCGGGTGAGGTCGTGCGTTCGTGACCCAGCCCGCGCGCTGCAACGAGCTTCCCCATTGCAGTCCAACATTCCCACTCAGGAGAACCCCATGAAACTCGGCGTATTTTCCGTCAGCCTCGCAGTCAAGGATATCGAAGCGTCAAAGCAGTTCTACGAGAAGCTGGGCTTCACCACTTTCGGCGGCAACCAGGCGCAGAACTGGCTCATCCTGAAAAACGGCGAGCACATCATCGGCCTGTTCCAGGGCATGTTCGAAAAGAACATCCTCACTTTCAACCCCGGCTGGGACAGCGACGCGAAACCGATTCCGGAATTCACCGATGTGCGCGAACTGCAGCGCACGCTGAAGCAAAGCGGCATCGCGATGATTTCCGAAGCCGATGAAACGACAACCGGTCCAGCCAGTTTCATGATCTCGGATCCGGACGGCAATACTATCCTGGTGGACCAGCATCGAT
>JBDTWS010000270.1:0-3713 GCA_040006575.1 Betaproteobacteria bacterium | reverse complement strand
CCCCCGCCAAACGCCCAGTTCTCCCACTGCGTTTCCTTGAACACCACCATCACGTTCTCCGGATTCAGCCCCGGCGCCTTCGATAGACTCGCGATCAGATCCGCGAGAATCTTGCGCTTGATCTTTACGCTGCGTCCCACCGACAGCAAGATCTCGATCAGCACAAAATCATCATCGCGCGGTGAGGTGAGATCGGGATAGGCCGGGTCAAAACGGAAATCATCCGCTTCCAGCTCCAGCACGCGATGGAAGCGATCCTCCTTCGGCACGCCTGATGCCACCAGCGCCTGGTGCACGCCTTCGAGTACGGCGGATTTGAACGCAGCCGTTTTCGGCTTGCGGACGGTGACGGTGACTAGCGGCATAGCAGCTCCTTGGGGAAGTAGGGGAAAATGCGATTACAAATAACGATTTGTGCGGCCACTCTAATCCCGTGTGCCAGCACATACAATGTGCGTTCTTTCCGTTCAACTGTTCCCGGGATTCTCAAATGCATTCCTCACTGCTGCGCTGCCGCGCGTTTATTGCGCTGGCGGCATTTCTCGGTTTTTCGTTTTTGCCCGCCACGGCATGGGCGTGGGGAAACGAAGGACACCGCGTCACCGGCCTCGTCGCCAATGAATTGTTGACGCCTAAAGCCCGCATCCGCCTCAACCAGTTGGTGCCCGGCATCAACCTGGGTGAATTCGCCAGCCAGATGGATGTGCTGCGCGCGGCACTTACGATAGAGCTGCCGGGCTCCGATAAATGGCACTACGACAATCCGCCCATCTGCGGGAACCGTTCATACGCCGACTATTGCCCCGACGGCAATTGCGCCTCGTCGAAAATCCCCGCGAATTTCGCCATCCTCGCCGACACCACGGCGACCACCGAAGCCCGCGCCCGCGCCGCCATGTTCCTGGTGCACATGGTGGGCGACATTCACCAGCCGCTGCATTCGTCCGACGACATGGATGCAGGCGGTAATTTCAAGAACACCATGCCGCCGAACAGCGACATGCCGCACAACCTCCATCGCGTCTGGGACAGCGACCTGCCCAAGCTCGCATTACGCGGCGTCAGCGAATCGGATTTCGCAAAGCAACTGGTGGCGCGTTACAAGCTGAAGGAAATCCCGGAATGGCAGAAGGGTGATGTGCGCGACTGGGTCAGTGAATCACTGGCGCTGAGCCGCAGGGTTGTCTATGGCAACCTGCCCGAATACACCTGCGGCGTGCCCTGGCCCAAGGAAAAAGTGGTGCCGCTGCCGCAGTCATACATGGATGCGGGACAGGAAGTCATTCCCATGCAGCTCGCCAAAGCCGGCGCGCGCATTGCCTGGATGCTGAACCGTGCGCTTGAGAATGGACCCGACCCGGCGGCGGCGAAGACGACGGAATATGCACGCGTCAACAAGGGAAATATTTCTGCGTATGTAATGCTGATCCGCCTGCGCCACGACCTCTACGGAAAATGGAAAGCCACCGGCAAATGGCCCGAAGATGTAGAAGCCAACAAGGCGCTCACCGCGCACTCCGTGTACTGGCAGGAGCAACTGAAAGCCGGCCGGGCATTGTTCAGTGGTGGCATGAATGGCGATTACTGGGACAACATGGCGCTGATCGTCTTTGAAGCGGGTTCGCAGGAAGAGGCCGATGCCATCGTGGCGGCTGACCCCGCCGTGAAAGCATTCGTGTTCCAGGCGCAGGCGCGGCCGTTCGATATTCGTTTCATCAGCAATAAATATATGACGGGCGACAAGAAGCCCTGATGCATGGACGATGCATAGACGCGGCATGCAGGACTGTGAAGCAACCGTGATGGCCGGATATTTGCGATGAGCGTTTCAGCGCAATCGTTGTGCGATGAGATGGCGCTGGAAGGATTCTGTTTTGTCCCTTCCGGCGAAATTGCGCCGCTGCTACCGGGAATCGGTGCGGACTGGAATGATTTTGCCGACAGCTGGAACGACATGCCGCTCGACACCTACATGGCCGATGGCGGCCGCTATCGGCGGCGGCGCTATGCGACGCTGTCTGTTGCGCGCGGCGAAACGACAGCGATTCTTGAGCCGCACCAGCCGCATTTCCAGAGCGTCGATTACAACACGCTGAATGGCGGCGTCGCGCGGCACTACGAGGCGATTGGAGCGGAGATCATGGGCGGCCACGTGATGGCTGCACTGCTGAAACTGTGCAGCGACGTCTTCAATCGCTTTGCGCCAAATTCTTCCTGGCACGTCGAAGTCCATCAATTCCGCATCGAAGCCCATCCAGGCGAACACGGGCAACCCACACCCGAGGGCGTGCACCGCGATGGCGTGGATTGCGTGATGGTGATGATGGTGAAGCGGCACAACATCGCGGAAGGCACGACCACCATTCACCGGCCTGATGGCATGCAACTCGCGAGCTTCACGCTCACCCAGCCACGGGACCTGACGCTGGTTGATGATCACCGCTGCCTGCATGGCGTGACGCCGGTGGTGCCGCTGGATGCGGCGCAACGCGCGTATCGCGATGTGCTGGTGGTGACGTTTCGGCGGAAGCCGGCAGCGTAGATCGACTAGCCACCGAAATCCGTCTCAACTTCGCTTCAACGCGTCTTTCAACTGGTCCTTCACCGGCAGCCTGCGCAACCGCACACCGCACGCATTGAAAATTGCATTTGCCAATGCCGGTGCAACGGTGGGAATACCCATCTCACCGCAACCTTTCGGGTCCACCGGCGTGGCGATGATGTGCACCTTGACGTCGGGTGCCTGCACCAGCGGGAGGATGGGGTAATCGTGAAATCCCGATTCCACGATGCGTCCCTCCTTGACGGTGATGCCCTGCAACAACGCCGCCGATAGACCGTCGATCGTGCCGCCCTGCATCTGCGCCTCGATGCCCAGCGGATTGATCGGCTGGCCGACATCGATCGCGCAGATGGCGCGTTCGATTTTCAGTTCGCCGGAAGGCGACACGCTGACCTCGATGGCATGCGCGGCATAGCCGCCGAAGGTGAAGTGGCAGGCGAGACCCAGTCCACGGCCCTTGGGCAGCGATCGGCCCCAGCCAATTTCGGACGCCACTTTCTTCAGCACCGCAGCCAGCCGCGCGGTTTCAAATTTCGGACCGCCGTGTTGTTCGTAGTCGAAAGTGCGCGCCTCGCCCAACATTTTCAGGCGCAACGCCAGCGCATCCTGCCTGGTCGCGTGGGCGATCTCGTCGATAAAACTCTCCACCGCAAATGCGTTTGCCCAATGCCCCGGCGCACGCCACGAGCCGCGCGTGACGCCGGATTTCACGCCGCACCATTCGAGCTTCAGGTTGGGCACCAGGCGTGCCGGAAAATCGTCGGGATAAATTTCCGAGGTCCACATGTCTTCGGCCTTCACGTCCGCGCGCCGGTAATATTTCGACGCGCTGGCCAGTTTGTAGTGCCAGCCGCTGATGTTGTTGGCCGCATCGACCGACGCACGCAATTGATGATGGCCGGCAGGACGATACCAGTCGTGACGGATATCGTCGTCGCGTGTCCACATCAGCTTGATGGGCTTGCCACTGAGCTTTGCCAAGTGAATAGCCTCGGCTACAAAATCATTGGTCAGCCGGCGTCCGAATCCACCGCCGACGCGCGTCATCTGCACCGTCACGTTTTCGCGCACGATGCCGGTGATGTTCATTACCATGCGCGGCACGCCGCCGGGTTGTTGCAGCGGCGCGATCACCAAGGCCCTGCCGGCT
>JBDTWS010000269.1:0-3760 GCA_040006575.1 Betaproteobacteria bacterium | reverse complement strand
GTTTCCTCCTGTTCTTCTTCCTGACTGCCGTCGCGGTCCTGATCGGCATGCGCCTGTGGATCCGCCAGATGGAACTGGACAGCGGCAAATCACAGCAAAACCTGACCGACCCCTACCTGATCGCCTTCCTGCGCAGCGGCTCCAACGAAGCGCTGCGTGTGGCGACCGTGTCGTTGCTGGATCGCGGTCTGCTCGTCAACACCGGTTCCACGCTTAGCAGCAAGAACACCAAGTCGCTTGAGCTCGCGCAGCGCCCCATCGAAAAAGCGGTCCTGCAGCACTACTTCACGCCGGGTCCCGCGCACGAAATATTCAAGGACAAGCCAGCCACCCAGGCGTGCGCCAGCTATGAAAAAGTGCTGATCAACCAGGGACTGCTGGCCAACGCAAGTGTGTATATGAAACGGCTGCTTCCGGTGGGGGTGGCCCTGGCCATCCTGGTCGGCATCTGCTTTGCCAAAATCAACATCGCGTTTTCGCAAGGACGGCATAACGTGGGATTCCTGGTGATGCTGACCCTCCTCGCCGGCATCATTACGGTGATCATCTGGCGCCGCCGCCGCACTGCACAGGGAGACGCCATGCTGGGCGACCTGCGATCGCTGTTCTCGCGCCTGAAGGGCCGCTCGAAAACGATGAATGGCGGTGGACGCACCAATGAGGCGGCCATCCTCGCTGCCGTGTTCGGCCTGTCGGCATTGCCGGCGGCCAGCTTTCCGTTCATGGACAAACTGTATCCGGCGAAGGCCGGCAACGGCAGCGGCTGCGGCACCTCCTCCTGTTCATCATCATCGTCATCATCGTGCGGCAGCAGTTGCGGCGGTGGCGGTGGTGGCGGCGGCTGCGGGGGCTGATGTGGGAGATGAGGTGGGAGATGAGGTGGGAGATGATGTGCAACTTGTGAAAGCGGCCGCGAGAGAATGAAAGCCGGCATTACCACGCGCGACCGTGTCGGCATTGGCTGGCGCGGTGAACTGGCGGCCGGCATCTTCACGCATATCGATCGCATCGACCTGCTGGAAGTGATCGCCGACGATCACTTTCGCGCCACGCCGCGCGAATTGCGTGTGCTCAGTACGTTGGCCGCGCAAACACCGATCACGCTGCACGGCGTGGCGATGGGACTGGCCGGCAGCGAGCCTACTGAAGTGCGGCGCATCGAAAACATGGCGCGATTGGTTGAGGTGTTGCAACCGGAATCGTGGTCCGAGCATCTCGCGTTTGTGCGTGGCGGCGGCATCGAGATCGGCCATCTTGCCGCGCCGCCTCGAACACTGCGTAATGTGGACACGGCGGCCGCCAATATCGAACGCGCCACCAAAATCGTCGGCCGCGCACCGCTGATGGAAAATATCGCGACGCTGATCGAGCCGCCTGCCAGCCTGATGGATGAGGGCACCTGGATTTCCGCGATCCTTACCGGCACCGGCGCCGGCCTGTTGCTGGACTTGCACAACCTTTACGCCAACGCCCTGAACTTCGGCATGCAGCCCGCCGAGTTGCTCTTGAAATTCCCGCTGCATCGTGTGCAGGCGGTGCATCTCAGTGGCGGCATGTGGATTCCAGAGCCCGGATCAACGGGATCGAAACCCAGCAAGCGACTACTCGACGATCATGTGCACGATGTGCCCGAAGAAATTTTTGAATTGCTGACGCTGCTGGCCTCGCGCATTCCGCAATCGGTGGACGTCATCATCGAGCGCGATGGCGCGTTCCCGGAATTTTCGCGGTTGCTGGTGCAGCTCGACGCCGCACGCGATGCGTTGCAGCAGGGGCGCATGAAGGCGCGTCAGGCACGTGAAGAGACCGCGCGAAAATTGCGCGAGCCGGCATGACCCGAACACGCACAAAGGTTGACGACACTGAAGGCATCGCGCTGGAAGCGTACCTGGCCAAGCTCTACACCGACGCTTCGGCGCGCGCCTATTTCCTGTCCAATCCGCGAAGTGCGGCGATTGCCGAAGGCGTGAGCGCGTCCGACGCGGAAGCGCTGTGCTATATCGACAAGACCGGATTGCACATGGCGGCGGACAGCTACGCGCACAAGCGTGAGCAACATCGCGCGGTGAAGAAAGGATTTTACGAATCGCTGCGCGACTGGATGACGCGGCGCTAGGGCAGATATTTTCCTCGCAGCGCCGCCTGACTGGGAAAGCGAGCCGGCACCAAAAATCCCGATTTTCCCTTACCAAACTCCAGCATCGGCGCACTTCACAGGGCATTTATTGCCTGCGAACCGCACCCATGCTGGGGTTTGCAATTGATCACGATGGCCTGCGCCGCTATACTGGTCGCCGCCACCTGATACGCGCATACTCGGAATCACACCGGCACACGTCAGGGGAAGACATGCACGGCGTTGGCGAATAGTCGAACAGCTCACCGCACGAGCGCAAGGCGCACACATGAGCGTGGCCCAAACACAAACAACAAGCCGCATCGCACAACTGGGCGAGGCGCTGGCGCGCTGCGAAGCCGGCTTCGACGCGCAGGCGTTTGAGATCGTGCGCCAGTTTGCCCAGGCGTCGCGTGAATTACCTGGCAGCGGCGAGCCGCGCATCAGTACGGGTAGTGATGAACAAGGCATGTCGATCGCCGAAGTCTCACAGGAAACCGTCAATCGCTGCGTCTGGGTTTTACTCATGCGCGGTCAGGTGGAAGACGCGTTTTCGTGCGCATGGCAAAACCATGCGCGATGCGATGCGCTCAACGCAAGCCCCGACATCCGCGCCCTCACCGCGCGCACGCTGGGCGCCATGTACACCGAGCTGGGTGACGGTGTTCACGCGCTGGAGACACTGGTCGCCGCACTCAAGACGGCGACGGAATCAAAGCTGGTGCTGCGGCAAGTACAGGTATGGAACAGCCTGGGCCTGTTGTTCTGCATGTACGGCGACAACGTCGAAGCGCGCGCATGCTTCATGCGCGCCACCGGATTCTTCGGCGACCCCGCGTTGCCGCACACCGAAACGCTGCCTGCCTGGATGAACCTGGCCGTGCTGAGTTTTCGCACGCGGGCGTACGAAGAAGGCATGCAGTTCACGGCCATGTGCGATGGCCTGTCGCCGCAAGGCCCGGGCGTGCTGGGCAAGTGGCGCAACGCGCGCGTTGTGGTGGCGCGCGCAAAACTATTGCTGGCCAGCGAACGCGTCGCCGATGCGCACAAGGATTTCGCGACATTGCAGAGCCTGGCAGAGGGCCTTGAAGCCGATGATCCGCTGATGGGGGATGTACTGCAGCTCGAAGGCCTGCTGGCGATATTCGACGGCCACGCCGACGCGGGCGCGCAGAAACTGGCGCAGGCGCTGCAACTGTGCCGCTACTCGTCACGCGTGCGTGAAGAGCTGATCGACGCCTGCGTGTGGGCGTTCGAAAAAGCCAATCGCTGGGATCTGGCCGCCAGTTTTCTCAAGCAGGCCGTTGATGAGAAAGCGCGTGGCAGCCATGTCGCCTTCGCGTTGCGCATCGCCTCGATTGCGGATTGGCGCAACTATTCCGCACGCGGCGACGAAACCTCGCGCGTGGTGCTGGGCGGGGAACGTTCCGCGCAGGAAAAACTGCACCGTCTCAATGAAATATTGCTGGAGCAGGAATACCTTGAACGCCTCAGCGTTACCACCGAACTGCGCGATGATGCAACCGGTGGCCACTGTTATCGCGTCGGCCGTGTGGCTGCGCGCCTGGGCCGCGAGATCGGGCTGGACCGGATCACCTGCGATACGCTCGAAGTGGCGGGCCGACTTCACGATATCGGCAAGGT
>JBDTWS010000268.1:0-3794 GCA_040006575.1 Betaproteobacteria bacterium | reverse complement strand
ACCGGGGGGCAAATGGTCGAACTCTCCTCGCGCATCGGCAAGCTGCAGGTACCGGTCGAATCAAGCACCGATGTGATGCCGGGTGTGGTGTGCCTGCCGCACGGCTGGGGACATGACCGCGAAGGTGCACGGCTGGGTATTGCCAGCGCGCACGCGGGGGCGAGCTATAACGACATCAGTGATGACACATTCCTCGATGCCATCTCGGGCAATGCGGCGCTGAATGGTATTCCGGTGGAGATTCGCGCCGCATCCTGACGAGCGAGGCGTTGCAGCCACGCGTCAGGACAAGATGCCGCCCCAGCTGGCGGGAATCACGTCCGCAGTGGTTTGGCTGAAGGTCCAGGCATGGCCGCCGCAGTCCACGGTGGAATATTGGCGTTCGCCATACGGAAAGTCAGTGGGAGGATTGTGAATGATCGCACCGTGTTGCCGTGCGCGTTCGCAGTGGCCATCGACATCGACCACGCGCATCATGATCTGGTGCGTTGTCACTGATCCGGGATTTTCTTCTGCTGCGCGCGCCACAACAATCGCACCGCCATCGACGACCAGCTGGATGCGGTGATCACCGATGCGCAATCGCTCCACGAATCCGAATGCGCCGCAAAGCCATGCAGCCGCCTTGGGCACATCTGCGTACAGCAAGACAGGGATGATCATGCAATCGGGCATGGACCGGTTCTGCATCAGCAACGACTTTTCAGTGGCGACCGGCATGCGTGGAATTCCTTTGTGCAAATCAGGCGGGAATGATCGCACGAGCGCAGCCTATTTCTCGGGCGGATGACAATTTTTCGGAAAACTCCAGCACTGGTGCGGATTTCGGGGCATTTTCCCATGAAGAACGGCTCCCATCCACGACTTTCAACGTCGAGAATCGCTTTTTATGTTGTCGCAGACAAAGCACGGCTTTCAACGTGCTGGCCGCCGTTTACGCGACGATTCCACTTCGCAATAGATATCCAGCGCGCAACCCCTAATTCAAAAGCGCCGCCAAGCGTGGCTAATTTCCGGTCACGCGCCAGATTACATTTCCCACATCATCCGCAACCAGCAACGCACCCTTCTTGTCGAGCGCCACGCCGACCGGGCGACCCGAGGCCGTACCTTCACTGCTCAGGAATCCTGTCAACACATCCACCGGCGCACTCGATGTGGGTATGCCGTTTTCAAACGGCACAAAAATCACTTTATAACCGCTGTGCGGGCGCCGGTTCCACGAACCGTGCTGCCCGATAAACATGCCGCTGGCGAATTGGGGCGGCAGGCTGGTGCCTTTGGAAAATGCCAATCCCAGCGAGGCAGTATGTGGCCCAAGCGCGTAGTCAGGTGCGATTGCCTTCGCGACCATATCGGGACGCGGCGGCGAGACTCTTTCATCAACATGCGCGCCGAAGTAGCTATATGGCCAGCCGTAGAACGCACCGTCGCGGACAGAGGTCATGTAATCGGGAACCAGGTCGCTGCCCAGTTCATCGCGCTCGTTGACCACCGTCCACAGCGCGCCGCCCGAGGGCTCCCACGCAAGTCCATTCGGGTTGCGCAGTCCTGACGCAAAAATGCGTTGCGCGCCGGTTGCAATGTCGACTTCCCAGATGGCCGCGCGACCCTCTTCAACTTCCATGCCGCGCTCGGCGACATTGCTGTTGGAGCCGGTGGTGACGTAAAGCTTGCTGCCGTCTTGGCTCGCGATCAGGTTCTTGGTCCAGTGATGGTTGATGGTGCCGGCCGGTAAATCCACAACCTTGATGCCCGCCGCGGTGATATGCGTATTGCCGGTCACGTAGGGAAACCGCACGACCGCATCGGTGTTGGCCACATAAAGATTGCCGCCGACCAGGGTCATGCCGAAAGGAGAATTCAAACCCTCGAGCAGCACTGTGCGAAAGTCCACTTTGCCGTCGCCGTCGGTATCGCGCAGCAGCGTGATGCGGTTGGCGCTCTTCACGGCGGCGCCCGCTTTCTTCATCATCAGGCCCATGACCCAGCCCTTGATACCCTTGCCGTCGTCGGGCTTGGGCGGTGCATTGGATTCGGCCACCAGCACGTCGCCATTGGGCAGCACATAAATCCAGCGTGGATGATCCAGTCCATCGGCAAATGCAGTCACACGCGTACCGCTCACGGCGATCGGTGTCGCGCCCGCTGCCCAGGTTTTCACCTCGGCTACGTTGACGGTTGGAATCAGCGTGCGCGTGGGCTCCGGCAGGGAGGGATTGCGCCCCATTCCCGCCGAGACCGGCAGCCTGGCGCTTTCACCACAGGCGCCGAGCATGAGCAGCACACAGGCTGCAATCGCGCTGATACCGCGCGAACCTGCATTGGTCGAACCTGCGAAATTTGTTGTCATCATGTCGACTCTCCTGACGAAGTTATTTGATGCGCACCGGCGCCTTCAACCTTTCACTGCCGCGCCGTGCCAGCGCTTCGCAGCCCGAGGCGCGTTTACGCGCGGTGGCCTTGTCACCACGATCGGCAAGTGGAATTAGCGCCGCCAATGGATTCAACAGGCCGAGCAGGACAGCGGACCCCACCTTGCGCGTCAGCGCACCTTTATCGACGGCCACCTGAGGATTGCCGAAGGTGCCGCGCACCTGCAGCGGTGTGCGCAACGTGAGCGGGCTGAAGTCCTTCGGTGTGACCACCGCACGCAGATCGAGCGCCTCCGCACCAAGCGAGATCGTGCCATCGACAAACAATGTGGAGTCCGGCGTGTCGATGACGGTAACGCGAGACTGGAACACGCCGTTTTCTGCGACAAGTTCTGTGACGGCGCAATCGACCGGCAACTGTTCGTCGCCCTTGAACAGCAAGCCCAGCCCCTGTGCAATATCAAGCCCGGCCAGTTCAATAATGAGGTGCGACATTTCGCCGTCTTCCAGTTCGGAAAACACCCGTCCCTTCAGCGTGGCAAGAATCTCCGCGGTGGACTGGCCCTGCCCGCGCACCTTGGCGGACCCTCTCAGCGATCCGCTGATAAACGGCGGCGCTGCATCCTTCGCCCGTTTCTGGTGAAGCCAGCGATCAAGCTGCACGTTCTCCCAGCGCATGTCGGCGTTCCACAGACCGGTGTTACCGCGACCGTCAAGCACCCACGCACCTGTCAGCGTTCCTTGCGCAGTACTCGCGCTGATATCCGTGAGCTTCAGTACGCCGTCGAACAACTGGATGTGGCCGTGCAAGGGCCGGAATGGCTCAAGCAATGTTGTATTCAGGTCGACTTCAGCAACATCAAAAATGACGTTGGCGTCCATCACGCGCAGGCTGGCGAGTTCGAATTTCCGGTCGGGCAACACCTTGCCGGGCGCGGATGTTTTCTTCAAATTTCCGGCATCGGAGGCGGTGTTGGTGGTGGAGGCGGGGGCCGCACCAATGGCGGGCCCAAGGTCGGAAAGCAGCAGCCGGCTTCCGCCCAGTTTGCCGATCAACAGCGGAACCGCGCGTGAAGATTCATAGGTGAATGCGCCATTCAATTTGCTGCTGCCCACGGTTGCGTCCTCGACCAGCACACGCCAGGTTGGGCCCTGTTTCACGGCAATGCCGGCGGTGCGAAACGCGCCGGTGGTCGGCAGCGTGACGCCGAAGGGTTTGCCCGCGTCCGCCAGCGAAGAACCCGACAGCGTAAAACGTCCGCTCAAATCCTTGAGGTGCATCGCGTCGCTGGCGGTACCGTTGAAAACCAGCTTCGCGGTGCCTGCGGTGGCGTTGACCGAGACCGGAACCGGCACGGCGACAATCTCGTTGCTCATCCACGGCAAAACTCCGGTGGATACGAGATTTACCTTGAACGG
>JBDTWS010000267.1:0-3820 GCA_040006575.1 Betaproteobacteria bacterium | reverse complement strand
ATAGTCGTGCCGGTGCTGTCGAGATTTGTGTTCGATCACCCGAACCGCCTGGCTTCGATCACGCGAACCGTGCAGGTTGAGGCAAAACCTTTTCGCGATGCAGGTGCGGCTTTCGCGGCGGTCGAGGGCGAGGGCTCGCCTGAGTATTGGCGGCGCGAGCATTGGTATTGGTTCCTGCGCGAATGTGCCAGGCTCGGACGTGACGCGAGCGAAACCATGATCGTGATTTGCGAGACGTTTGAGGTGGTGCGGATAATAGAAAAGGGCTAGTGCGTGAAAAACCGCGTGCGAACCAGGCTGCTGCGGAAGATTCGGAATTAAAATACGCAGAGCGCCATTTGGTGCGCTTTTCCGGGCATTTATGTCTGTAAGTCCGCGCCAGTGCTGGAGTTTCATCTTGAGAAACTGCCGGAAGGTCACGCGGCCAATCGCAGCAATAACCCCAGCAACGCGCAAATCGCGAGCAGTGGAATCACGCCGAGTTTGAATCGGAACAGCGCCAGCAACGCGCCTGCCGCAATCGCTGCGGCAGCGAAATCGAATCGCCCGCCGACCCCCTGCGGCCAGAACACGTGGTACGAAAAAAACACGGCAAGATTCAGGATCACGCCGACCACGGCCGCGGTGATCGCCGTGAGCGGCGCGGTGAACTTGAGGTTGTTGTGCGTTGATTCCACCAGCGGACCACCGGCCAGTATGAATACGAAAGAAGGCAGGAATGTAAAGAACGTTACTACCGACGCCGCCACTGCACCGGACCAGAACATGTGTTCTGTCCCGAAAATGGAATGCGTCCACCCGCCGACAAAACCGACGAAGGCCACGACCATGATCAGCGGCCCGGGTGTGGTCTCCCCCAGCGCCAGGCCGTCGATCATCTGGGTGCCGGTCAGCCAGTGAAAGTTTTCAACCGCGCCCTGGTAAACGTAGGGCAACACCGCATACGCCCCACCGAAAGTCAGCAACGCAGCCTTGGTAAAAAACTCGCCCATTTGCGTGAGCGTGCCCTGCGCGCCTTGGGTGAATGCGAGCAACGTCATCGGCACGATCCACAATGCCAGCCCGGCGCCGATCACGGCAACGAATCTTTTGCGCGTGAACACGGCATGGGCAGGTGCTGGTGTGTCGTCGTCGATGAGCGCGGGGCCGTAGCCCTCGCTGCCCGCGCCGTGTGCGCCGCCCACTGCAAACACTCTTGGCCAACGCCACCCGCCGGCAAAGCCGATGACGGCGGCGGCCAGCACGATAGCGGGGAACGGCACGTCAAATACGAAGATCGCAAGGAACGCGAGGGCGGCGATCGACCATAGCCAGTAATTTTTCAGCGCACGTGTGCCGATGCGGTGCGCGGCGTGCAGTACCAGCGCCGTCACCGCCGGCTTGATGCCGTAGAAAATTCCCGCCACGACCGGCACCTCGCCAAACGCCACGTAAATCCAGGAGAGGAAAATCAGCAACACCAGCGACGGCAACACGAACAGCGCGCCGGCGACGATGCCGCCCCAGGTGCGATGCATCAGCCAGCCGATATACGTGGCCAGCTGTTGCGCCTCGGGCCCCGGCAGCACCATGCAGAAATTCAGCGCGTGCAGGAAACGCTTTTCACTGATCCAGCGGCGGCGCTCCACCAGCTCGGTGTGCATGATCGCTATCTGGCCGGCTGGGCCACCGAAGCTGATGAAGCCCAGCTTCAGCCAGAATTTCAGCGCTTCACGGAATGGTACTTCTGCAGGGCGACCAACCTGCTCGGTCACGCCGCTGCTCCCTTCATCGATTGCGGATTCCAGGAATGGGTTTCATCCCCGCCGCCGACCCTGCTGCGGCACCACGCATGCAATGCGTCGTACATCGGCATGGCGGCTTCGAGCATGGCCGCATCATCGGTGGCATGCAGCGCCGACAGGCCCAGCGATAAGGCCAACAATCCCGCCGATTGTGGCGCAAGTTCAAGGCGATCCGTGTCCGCGCCACGCACGATGCGGGCGAGTATTTCGAGTGAGGGCAGTCGTTCCAGGCCGAAGGCGCGCAACAACATGTCGAAGCTGCAGAGTTCACCTTCATGCGTGATCGGTGCGCCGGGAATATCGTAGGCAACCGCGTTCAGCCTTTGCGCTTCGGCCAGAACCATTGCGCTTTTTACATAGATGAATTCTGCGCGGGGATCGATGAATCTCCGGATCAACCAGGGGCATGCGACACGGTCAATCTTTGGCCGCTCGCGTGTGATCCAGCGGGAGGGGGACTCACCCGTAACGCCGAGGTCGGGGCGCTTCGGGATGATGAGCGGACGATTCGCGCGCCAGGCGGTGATGTCTTGGGGTGTATCGGTTCCCTCCTGCCCGCCCTCAATGCCGCCGGCTACGGCCGTGGCATTCCATCCCGCGTCGCGCAAGATGCGCACCGCATCTTCACTTACGTTGTGGCCATAGACGCAATAGACGATGGCTCTTCCGGGCGCGCGCGAGTCGGCGAAGGCAGCGACATCTTCAGGCAGGCAACGCTGCGCGGCGGCGAGGATCGAGGGGCTCTCAACAAATTTCGCCGCGCGACGGACGTCGAGGATCACGGGCGCATCAGGCATGCCCACGTAATGCGAAAAATCCTGGGGAGACAACGATGAAGAGCCGGGTGAAGCAGGGGGAAAAGATGAAGGCAATTGCGCGCGTGTCGAGGTGTCCATGGAATGCTCCAGTGAGTTGACCAGCACTTGGATGGGACACCATCTATCCGTGAGGAGCCGGGAGGCTGAATTCCCGAAAGCAAAATACTACGCTGATTTTTTCTTCAAGTCTTGAGGGAAGTAAAAAGCATTCGTGGGGCCGGCGTTGCGCCGGCATGCATCCGCGTTGGGCACAGGCGAACTAGCGGGTGCGCTTCCTTTCGTCCGGTGCCAGGAATTCAGCGGCGCTCACGCCCGCGACCTTGCGCAATTTGCTATTCACGACGTTTGATTTGTTGACTGCGTCGTCGGTCGATACGCCGGGGCGCGGATTGCCCGCCGTGTGGTTTTCAGCAGAACCCGGATGTTGTGGTGTAGTTGAATTCTTCATTGGTGACCCTTGCGCGTGCCCGCCTGCTTACCGTTGTTTCCGCCGGAATGGTCGGCCATGCTGCCGTCTTTCTTTGACTTCGGCGAGCCGCCGCCTTTGTTCTTCGGCTGCGTAACTGCGATGTTATCGGACGTATCGGATTTGGGTTGCTTGGTCGCCATGGTTTCCCTCGAGTTGAAAATTCCGCGGGCAGGCCGACTGTGCCCATGAGAAATACGGGAACGTGAAGCCGGCCTGCTGCGGTCCGGGGTGATTCCCCTGGCGGCTGCGAGTAAGGATCGCCTGAGATCAAAAGTCGCAACCGTTGATGAAACTTTGCCTCGCACGACAGTGTTCGGATGTAGGCGAGAGCCGGAAGTTATGAGGCGACTTTTGCCAAACGCCGCGCTGAGACCACATCAGGGTCAGCCGGCGTCCTACTTCCGCATTGATGCCAGAAGTTCACTCTTCATTCGCCGCGCAAGTGCGCGAATCCAGCTCAATTTATCAAGGACGAATCATGGCCAGCAAGAAACCCGCACCTAGGAAGTCCACCCCTAAACATCCCGTGAAAGACGCCGTGTCCATGCTCATGGCGGATCACAAGAAAGTGAAATCACTCTTCAGCGAATTCAAGAAAATTGCCGAGTCCAAGGCCAAGGCGGCCGCGGCGCGCAAGCAGGAAATCATGGATACGGTCTGCGATGAACTGACCGTGCACACCACGATCGAGGAAGAAATTTACTATCCTGCGGCGCGTGCCGCCATGCCGAAGGAAGATGCGCTCCTCA
>JBDTWS010000266.1:0-3860 GCA_040006575.1 Betaproteobacteria bacterium | reverse complement strand
ACTCAGCAATTCAGCGGCACAAAAAATTCAACCCGCGGCTCGCGCCTGAATTTGATCGGAGGAATTTTCTCTATCGAGCCGTCGATGCGGATATCGGGAATCTGCACACGAACGTCGCCCAGCAGCATCTGGCCGAGAGGCACGTCGATGTAGAAATTGCGCGGCTGGTTGGCTTTGAACCACTGAATATCCTCCCCCACCATGACAGGCAGTTTGTCGATTGACACCACTGGTAACGTCACCGTCTGTAGCGGCGAGACAAACGGCTTCCTGTCGCGGTTCTCTGGCAGCAGCGGTGTGCGGTCGAAGACGAGACTCCTTACTTCCGCAATCTCGATCGCCACTTCCGCACCAGGTCTGCCCCCACTTTTTTCGGCCGTCACTTGCACGATCTTCGTCATGAATTCGCCGGTCCTTCCGGCAGGCAGGCCGATGTTGAAGCGAAGCGAGGGTTCCTTGATCAGTGCCGAACGTTGCGCAATGCTCGCGGATGTGCGTATGCCTTTCACCCTGTATTCGATGCTATAGGCCCCGGTACAGTTGGTGCGCCTGATCACGCCGCCTTCCATTTCGGGGACATAGTCCACCAACGTGACAAACGGAATGCAGCTGGTGGTCAGCGCGCAAACAGTGGTGACCAGGATGAAGTGATGCAGGTTGGCGACTCTCATGCGCGGGCCTCGGTTTTCCAGATGCATCTTCATGCCTGCGCGGCGCGTATTTCAAGTCGCATCGATGGGGTAGCGGCGGAGGATGCCGCAAGCGTCGTCGTTCGGCTGCGGCTTATCCATGGTCAAGTTAACCGCCAGAATTCCGCACATGCAATCCGCAGTGCCCAGCCTGTGCCGCTTTATTTCAAAATACAGATCGCCATTTGGCGCGGCTTTCCAGCCATTTATGACCTGCGAGGCTCTACAGTGTTGGACTTTGGCTTGGCGTTGCAGGGTGAAATCCCATTTTCCACCGTCCTACCTGTGATCAATAAACGCAAACCTGCGCGCTATTGCCTTGCACCCGGTTTTGTCTTGTCCGTGTTTCGCTTCACCTGGCTTGCACGCAAGCCATCGCGCAAAAACCTCACCGTTTGAATCAGCCCATCCCGGACCTCGTAAACAGCTATCGTCGTTTCTGATTTGTCTGCAAAGGAAATCGTCGATTCGCATACGACGAAACTATCCGAGACCATTTGGTGAGCAACCTCAAATTCCACGTCGCCATTCTTGAACATTGGTGCGAACAGCGCCCTTATACGCTCCTTGCCCTTGCTCAGCGGCCGGTCGGGATATACGAAGATTTCCACGTTGTCGGCGTACGTGGACATGAAGCTGTCAAAGTCATGATCGGCCAGTGCCTTGGTCCGCTTGTTGACCACGCCCAGTGGCGTCGCTTGCTCACCGGCCTGGGCATTCACCAGAGCCGGCAAAAGAAAAATAAATACGAGACAGGCGGCAATTCGCATTTGACGTACTCCCAGGAAGCGCCTGGCGCCGCGAATTAGCGAGCGAAGGCGTGCAGCCCGAAGCAGTCGGGCAACTGAAGCGGCGAAACTTGACCGGCATGTTATACCGCCAAAATGTCGCCCGGTTCTTGAGTTCTGGTTTCTGTTTGGACGCAGCAACCCGCAACCGGCAATCAACTCGAACGGAAAAGAATTACCTGCAGCCTGGGTTGGCGCTCGCAGTGTTTCTGCAGGTACTAGGATTTTTCCGGCTTCGCTGCCAGCACGAGAGGAATCGCAACCGGACCAATCAGGGCGACCACCATTGCCCTGAACGCAGTTCGTTTTACGTGGCGGCGTTTGGCGATCCAGAGGCAGAGCACAGCTGAGAAGAGCCAGATTAATGCCGGTACATATGCAGTCATGGTAGGTCCAGACACTTGTCGGTCACGTGGAAGGAAATTCATGCTGACAGGACAAAGGGATAGACACAATATTGGATTGACCAATGGCCTGGCACATCAGACCAATGTCTTTATTTGCCCGACCAACAGCCAACCAGACACGCCTCTCCAAGAGGTTTGTCACTTAATCGCCGCGCCAGCGTCTAATGACTACAAGCCCAATCAATCGAGAGGTTGAAATGTCAATCATTCCCCTCCGCGCGCCACTGGAATTTGTTGCGAGTACTTTGCCCTTGAGCGACGCCCAGCTGGCGGCGCGCGCGGAACGCGGTGACGCGCTCGCCTTCGAAATCATCGTGCGGCGTCATAACCGCCTGCTGTTTCGGACAGCGCGCGGCGTGGTGGCGGACGATGCGGAAGCGCAGGATGTGGTGCAGGAAACCTACCTCCGCGCGTTTGAAAAACTGCATACCTTTCGTGCCGATGCCCGGCTGGGCACCTGGCTCGCGCGCATCGCGATCAACGTGGCGCTGGATGCGATGCGAAAAAAGGGGCGTGCCGTGAACATTGCGGATGATCACGATCTCATGACCGAGCCGGTTGGAGAGAATCTCATGGCTTTCAACGCACCCTTGAATGACACTCCTGACAATGCTGCCCAGCGCAACCAGGTTCGTAAACTCCTGCAACAGGCGATAGAAGAACTCCCGGAAAAATATCGTGTGGTGTTCATCCTGCGTGCAGTTGAGGAACTCAGCGTTGAGGAAACAGCATCCTGTCTCGACGTCAGTTTGGATGTGGTGAAAACCAGGTACTTGCGCGCGCGCTCCATGTTGCGCGACGTACTCAACGCGCAAGTCGAATCACTCGCACAGGAAGTGTTCGCGTTCGCGGGCACACGCTGCGATGCAGTTGTGGCGCATGTGATGGCCGACCTTCAACGCCGGGGATACATCCACTCCGGCTGACGTGCCCGCGGTTTTCTCACGCGGTTTTTCTCACGCGCTTTTTCCCACGTGTTTTTCCCTCGCGTTTTTCCCTCGCGATATATATCGCGAATTTAACCCGCCCCAAGGAGATGACCATGAATAACCAGGAGATTGCTTTGCCTGAAGAATTGAAAATATTGTCGCGGCGGCGCGTGCTGGCCGGGTCCGGTTTGGCACTATCGGCCGGCGCCATCGCGTTGCTCGGTGGCTGCGACGCAATGGCGGCGGGTGCAAAGGTGAGCGCCGTCGAGCTTGAGTCGGATGTACGTATTCTCAACACCGCATTGGGCGCTGAGTACGAAGCGGTTGCTGCGTACCAGGTCGGTGCAGAGAGTGGTTTGCTCACAAAGGAAGTCCTGGGGGTTGCGGTGACTTTCCAGGGGCACCACAAGGAGCACGCCGCAGCGATTGCCGGCACCATACACAAGCTTGGCGGCAAGGCCGTCAGCGCTAAATCGAAATACGTGTTCCCGGTTGAAAAACTGAAGTCGCAATCAGATGTACTGCAATTTGCCGCTGGACTGGAGAAAGGCGCCATATCCGCCTACCTGGGCGCCGTGCCGCTGTTTGCCGACAAGGCACTGGCACAGGTGGCCGCCAGCATACTGGGCGACGAGGCGATGCACTGGGCCGTGCTGCGTCATGTGCTGGGCGAAAATCCGGTGCCGGCGGCATTCATGTCATGAACGCGGGCCGGCGCAATGGTCTGGCCGCTGTTTCATTATCGTGGCCACGCTGCGTCAACGGCCGATTTACCCACGCTGCTGCAATGCAGCGTGGCGCACAACTCCACACATGTTGCGCCGCATGCCATGCAACAGATCGCCACCTGACTGCACGCAGCATTACGTGCAGTCAGGTCGGCGCGCCGGTTCTGCGCCGGGGTATGACGATTACTCGCTCGCCACGCTGAAAAGGTACCGTGGCAGGTTATAGAAAATTCAGAACGCAGGAATCAAAACGGACCAATTCCGCGTGGCAAGCCGGGCGCAATTCGACCTGGCGAATTCTGCAAGGCAGGTTACCGCT
>JBDTWS010000265.1:0-3866 GCA_040006575.1 Betaproteobacteria bacterium | reverse complement strand
GTCAGGTGCAGCGTGTCCGCGCGCGTGGCGCGACCGGCGTAATCGCGCGCCACCACATCGCGCCGCGCTGCGAGTTCGGCGCGCACGTCGGCATTGGGCCACAGGGCAAAAAACAGGCGCGGCATCAGGGTCTGCTCTCGAATGGAACGGTTTGCAACGTTGAACATTCTGATACGAATGGCCGGCGAGGGAATCCCGCGCATGAGGGATGGGGCGTCAACTGCGGGTGGTGGCCGTATTCAGAAATTCAATAATAAAGTCTAGCACTGGAGCGGTTCCCAGGCCATTTATAGCTGGAGAGCCGCTTCAGTGCTAGAGTTTATGCGTAAATTTACGTCATAGAACTCAGCAGCAATCCTTTTCCTCATCCACACCGATGTCTTCATTCCACACCTCAGGATGCGCGGCGATGTAGGTCGAGAGCATCTCTTCACACTCGGTCGAATTCATCTCCACCAACTTGACGCCGCATTCACGCAGCCACTCGACACCACCCTGGAAATTCTTCGATTCACCGACAATCACGGTGCCGATCTGGAACTGCACGATCAGCCCGCTGCAATACCAGCACGGCGCCAGCGTGGTGACCATGATCTTGTCGCGATAACTTTTCTGCCGGCCGGCCTTGCGGAACGCATCGGTTTCGCCGTGGACGGAAGGATCGTTTTCCTGCACCCGGCGATTGTGCCCGCGCCCGAGTAGCGTGCCGTTGGCGTCATACAGCGCGGCGCCAATGGGAATGCCGCCTTCAGCGAGCCCCATGCGGGCTTCGTCGATAGCGGTTTGCAGCATGGCGTGATGATCGGGTGAGGTCATGGCGGGCGTCGGTTTCAGATTGCAGTGGCGGTAAGTGTCACAACAGCATGCCACGCGCGGCGCACGCGCTCAAGCAATCCCCGTCGCGTATGCACTGGCGCAATTCCCAAAGACGTCCTATTCATCGCGATCCAGCAGGATCTTCAGCATGCGCTGCGGATTGGCCAGGAAATCGCGCGTCACCTGGAAATGTTCCGTGTCTTCATAGGCGACGCGCGCGATGCCGTCGCGCGAGAACTGATAGATAAACGCATCGGGATACGCCATCAGAATCGGCGAGTGCGTGGCGATGACGAACTGCGAACCCGCCAGGATCAGGTCATGCAAGCGCGACATGACGGCAAGCTGGCGCTGCGGGGAAAGAGCGGCCTCGGGTTCATCGAGCAGGTACATCCCATCACTGCCGAAGCGGTTGGTCATGAGCGCCAGGAACGCCTCGCCGTGCGACTGCTCATGCAGCGAGCGGCCGCCATAGGCGTCGCCTGCACCCAAGTTCTCGATTTCAGTGGCGACATTGAAAAAACTTTCCGCCCGCAGGAAAAAGCCGGTGCGCGGGCGGCGGATGCCTTTGGCAATCCGCAGGAATTCATGCAGGCTGGAGTGCGAATCGCGCGTGCCGAAATTGAAATTCTTCGTGCCGCCCTCGGCATTGAAACCCCGCGATACGGCGATGGCTTCCAGCAACGTTGATTTTCCCGAGCCGTTTTCGCCGATGAAAAACGTCATCTTCGGATGAAGGTCAATGGCCCGCAATTCGCGGATCGCGGGCAGGGAGTACGGATAAGTTTCAAAGGACTCGACTTTGTCGCGCATCAGGCTGACGCGGCTGACGAATTGCGGGGCAATCATGCGGAAGCCATTTTCACGAATTGCTATCGTGGTACGTCGATGCGCCGCTTGATGTGTTTCAGGTTGGCCACGATCGTGAACGTCATCATGACCAGCAGCGACCACGAACTCCATTTGCCGACATGGACATTGGACCAGGCGCCCAGTTGATTGGGATATCGCCAGATACCGAAGAAGGTGCTGATATTCTCCGCCAGCCAGATAAAAAATCCGATGAGAACGAATGCCAGCAACAGCGGCATTTTGCGGTCGCGATCCAGCGGACGGTACACCACGGTCGCACGCGCAAACAGGCCCAGCGCACACGCGGCCAGGTACCAGCGGTAGTCACCGATGAAATGATGGGTGAAGAAATTCGCGTAAATCAGCAACGCAATCAGCCCGGCCATCCAGTACGGCGGGTGATGCAACACACGCAAGTCGAACAGGCGCCAGGCCTGGATGATGTAGCTGCCGACGGCGGCATACATGAATCCTGAAAACAGCGGCACGCCGAACAATTTCGTATAGGCGAACTCGGGATAGGCCCACGACTGGATGCCGCTGGATGTCTTGAACACCTCAAGCACGAAGCCCACGACGTGAAACAGGCAAATCGCCTTCAGCTCATCGACCGTCTCCAGCTTCGCCCACACCATCCACGCCTGGATCAGCAGCGCAATGAGCAGCAATACGTCATAGCGCGGGATGCCAAAGAGTCCCGAGCGCGGCATGATGAAGACGGAAATAAAAAACAGCCCGGCGAACAGGCAGGCGCGCGCTTCCTTGATGCCGAAGTAAAGAAACTCCAGCGCAAATCGCGCGGCCCCGGTGAGTTGCGGGCGGGGCGCGATGTTCAGCAGGTGTGAATCAAAGTCTTGAAGGTGCATAGATGGGTGCTGATAGTCCGCTTCGGTGATCGTGCGTCGATCATTTCATGCGGCCGGGTTTCTTTTCCTCTTCACCCCAGAACCGTTCCATCGAAATATAAATGTACGACGCCGACCAGCCTATCAGCAGCAGTCCGTTGAGCGCCTCCATGCCCGCCAGCGGACGCAGCACGCCACCGGGCACGATATCGCCATAGCCCAGCGAGGTGTAGGTTTCCGCGGAGAAATACAGGTAGGTCGTAAATGTCGGCGCGCTCTTCGTTGCCAGGATGCCGACACCCGCCTCTTCCACCAGCGCGTAAAACGCCATGGCGTAGAGCAGCATCTCGACCGTGTGTGCAACGAAGGTGGCGAAGATAACGACGATGAGTTTCGCTCGCGCAGGAATGCGCAGGCCGGGCAGGACAATGGTCATGACTCGCAGCACTTCGTAGTGAAGGAAGGTGGTAACCATTAGCAGCGCGAGACAACAGGTGACGACGACAAACATTGTTTAGCTCTTTCCAGTAATGGGCATGATGATGGCGGCACCGTGCAGCTCAACGCAGCGCAACGCAGTGCAATGCGATGACTAGGGATTGTGAAGGATGGCGTTGGCCGCCACGCCAATTGAAAGCAGCGCGCAAAGCGGGGAGTAGACGCGGGTGTCCATCCTGGCGAACGGCGTGCCGCGAACGCTCTTGAAAAAGCCCACGTATTTGAAATCGCCGATGGCGCGCGCGAACAAGCCGAGGGCTAATGCATACGATGCCCAGGTCAACAGTGTTTGCGGAACAGGCAAGACGACGAACTTCCCTGTCGCTGCGACCAGCATCGCGAAAAGGAAAAGCACCAGCGAGACGATGAGGGTCGCTGTTTTTGATGGCGTGAAAAGCGGTTTGCCATCGATGCTGGGCACCGCCCTGCTTTCGCCGGACGGGACTGAAAATGCCATGTAGAAATGCCATAGCGACAGGGCCGCAAAAACAAGCGTCAGGGTGATCGCAACGGCGGTGTTGACCATGGGCGTCGGCATAGGGGTTCCGGGAGGGCGCGCGTTATAGAGGGACGGATCAGTTTACGCGTTTGCGAATTTCCGGCGTCGGAGTTTGATACGGTGCAGGAAAGCGTGCAGCTGTGTTGGCGGGAATTCCCATGAACTCGCCTTGCTCGACTCGCTCCCATCTCAGGCACTATTCCTTCGGCTTTTTTTGGCAGTCATCACCATTCACGTGGCCAATTCGCGACGAAAACGCACGTTTTGCACAAGTGAACTTGCTTGTTGCATGCGGATGATGAACCTCGATTTTCTTTTGGTGATTCGCGTTCGTAGAATCGCCACACACTAAAAAG
>JBDTWS010000264.1:0-3870 GCA_040006575.1 Betaproteobacteria bacterium | reverse complement strand
GCAAACTGCCGCGCGTGCGCGACATCAAGATCGAGCTTCCCGGTGCGGAACAATTCTTTACCGCCGCGCGCGCAAAAGTCGCCGCCGCCAGCCGGAATTTTCCGGCGCCGCTCAAGTGTGTCGATGCGGTCGAAGCCTCGGTCACGCGGAATATCGACGACGGGCTCGCGTATGAATTCGAATTGTTTTCGGTGCTGGTAGCCACACCGGAATCCGCCGCGTTGCGCCATGCGTTTTTCGCCGAGCGCGCTGCGTCGAAAATTCCTGACGTGCCGGACAGCACGCCGGTACGTCCGGTCAAATCCGTTGCCGTCATCGGCGCCGGCACCATGGGTGGCGGCATCACCATGAATTTCCTTAACGCCGGTATTCCGGTCCTGCTGCTGGAAATGAAACAGGACGCACTTGATCGCGGTGTCGCGACCATTCGCGTGAATTACGAAAACACCGTAAAAAAAGGCCGGCTCACCGCTGAAAAGGCCGCGCAACGCATGGGCCTGTTGACGCCCACACTGGCCTACGAAGAAATCGCGCAGGCCGACATGGCCATCGAAGCCGTGTTTGAAGACATCAACGTAAAGCAGCAAGTATTCGAAAAGCTGGACAGCGTCATGAAGCCCGGCGCCATTCTCGCCAGCAATACCTCCACACTTGACCTGGATCGCATCGCACGCTTCACCAGCCGACCGCAGGACGTGATCGGCATGCATTTCTTCAGTCCCGCGAATGTGATGAAACTGCTGGAAGTGGTGCGCGGTGCCGCTACGGCAAAAGATGCGCTGGCGACGGTCATTCAAATCGCGAAAAAAATAAAGAAGACTGCCGTCGTGTCCGGTGTTTGCGACGGCTTCATCGGCAACCGCATGATCGAACAATATTCGCGCCAGGCCATGTTCCTGCTCGATGAAGGCGCCTCGGTGGAGCAGGTGGATCACGCCATCGAAACATTCGGCTTCGCGATGGGACCGTTCCGCATGGGTGACCTCGCCGGCAACGACATCGGCTGGTACATTCGCAAGCGCCGCTATGTGGAAAATCCTGAGCTCAAGTATTCGAAAGCAGCCGACACGCTATGCGAGATGGGCCGCTTCGGCCAGAAAACCGGCGCCGGCTGGTACGACTACAAAACCGGCGAACGCACCGCATTCCCCTCGGAGGTGGTGAGCGCAATGCTTGATGCGCATCGCAAATCCACCGGTGTCACGCCGCGTGCCATCAGCGATGAGGAAATCGTCCAGCGGCTGGTGTATTCGCTGGTAAACGAAGCTGCGCATATCCTGGAAGAAGGCATCGCGTTACGCGCATCGGACATCGACATCATCTATCTCACCGGCTACGGCTTTCCGTTGTGGCGCGGCGGCCCGATGCACTATGCCGACAGCGTGGGCCTCGCCAATGTGGTCGCGAGCATGAATCGCTTCGCGCAAAATCCGCTGGCCGATCCGGCATTCTGGACACCCGCACCCTTGCTGGCGAAACTGGCCTCCGAAGGAAAGACCTTCAACGCATCATGAGTAAGATTCTCTCCGCACGCGATATCGAATTCCTGCTGTATGAATGGCTGGACGTGGAGTCGCTGGTGTCGCGCCCGCGCTTCGCCGATCATTCGCGCGAAACGTTCGACGCGGCGCTGAAAACCAGTGAACAGATCGCAACCGATTTATTTGCGCCGCACAATCGCAAGGCCGATCTCAACGAACCGGTGTTTGACGGCAAACATGTCACGCTGATACCCGAACTGAAACCCGCGCTCAACGCTTTTGCGGATGCCGGCCTGATGGCGTCCGGGCAGGACTATGACCTGGGCGGCATGCAGCTTCCCTCCGTCGTGGAAAAAGCCTGCATGGCCTGGTTCATGGGCGCCAATGTGGGCACGGCCGCGTATCCGTTCCTCACGATGGGCAACGCGAAATTGCTGCTGGCGCATGGCACGCCCGAGCAGATCGACACCTTTGTGCGGCCGATGCTGGCAGGCCGCTTCTTCGGCACGATGTGCCTTTCCGAACCGCAGGCGGGTTCGTCACTTTCCGATATCAATACCCGCGCGGAACCCGACGAAAACGGCGCATACCGGCTGAGCGGAAACAAGATGTGGATTTCCGCCGGCGAACATGAGCTGGTCGAAAACATCATTCATCTCGTGCTCGCAAAACTGCCCGGCCCCGATGGAAAACTGATTCCGGGTGTGAAGGGCATTTCTCTTTTCGTCGTGCCGAAATTCCTGGTGAACACCGACGGCACGCTTGGCGAACGCAATGACGTGGCGCTTGCCGGCCTCAACCACAAGATGGGCTATCGCGGTACGGTGAACGCGCTGCTCAATTTTGGCGAAGGTAAATGGGCGCCGGGCGGCAAGGCCGGCGCGGTCGGTTATCTCGTCGGCGAGGCGGGCAAGGGATTGGCCTGCATGTTCCACATGATGAACGGTGCGCGTATCGGTGTGGGCCTGGGTGCGACCATGCTGGGCTACACCGGCTACCTGCATTCGCTCGACTACGCGCGCAATCGTACACAGGGGCGTCATCCGCTGGCGAAGGATCCGTCCACACCGCAGATTCCGCTGGTCGAGCACGCCGATGTGCGGCGCATGTTGCTGGCGCAAAAATCGTATGTGGAAGGCGCGCTGGCGCTGAATCTCTATTGCGCCAAGCTGGTCGATGAAGAAAAAACCGGCGCAACCGAAGCCGCGCGCCGCGAAGCAACCCTGATGCTCGACATCCTCACGCCCATCGCAAAAAGCTGGCCATCGCAATGGTGCCTGGAAGCTAACAGCCTCGCGATACAGGTGCATGGCGGATATGGCTACACGCGCGATTTTCCGGTTGAACAGTTCTATCGCGACAATCGGTTGAATCCCATTCACGAAGGCACGCACGGTATCCAGGGGCTGGATTTGCTGGCGCGCAAAGTGGTGATGCAGGATGGCGCGGCGCTGAAACTGCTGGTCTCGACCATCGAGGCCACGCTGCATCGCGCGGACGAAGACGGCGATCTCACCGAGCTGGTGGGGGAAGTGTTCAGCCTGCTCGATCACCTGGTGGAAACAACACGTGACCTGCACGCGGCAGGCGACGTCAACAAGACGCTCGCCAACGCCACCGTTTACCTGGAAGCATTCGGCCATGTGGTGATGGCGTGGATCTGGATTGAGCAGGCGCTGGCCGCAACCGCTGCGCCAAATCGCCACGACGATTTTTATCGTGGAAAAATGCAGGCCTGCCACTACTTCATCCGCTGGGAACTGCCGAAGGTGCGGCCGATGCTGAACCTGCTCGATGCAATCGACACCACCACGCTCGACATGAAGGACAGCTGGTTCTGACCGCAATGGGAAACAATCATGGCCGCCAACAATTCCACCACCCGATTTTCTTCACGAGTCCACGATTACATCAAATATCGCCCACACTATCCGGTCGAGATCATCGACCTGCTGGCCGACAAATGCGGGTTGACACCGGAGAGCGTCATCGCCGATATCGGCTCGGGCACCGGCATCCTCACCCGCATATTTCTAGAGAATGGCAACCCGGTAGTGGGGGTCGAGCCCAATCGCGAAATGCGCGAGGCGGGCGAACACTATCTCGCCGAGTTCGCGCGCTTCACCAGCCTCGATGGCACTTCCGAGGCAACACGGCTGCCGCCGAAATCAGTCGACTTCATCCTGGCCGGCCAGGCTTTCCACTGGTTCGACCGTGTTATAGCGCGTGCAGAGTTCCAGCGCGTCCTTAATGACGACGGTTGGACCGTATTGCTTTGGAATGACCGCCGCGTCGATTCCACGCCGTTCCTGCGTGATTACGAGGCATTGTTGCAGGAGTTCGGCACCGACTATAACGAGATCAATCACAAGAACGTGCAGGACAAGGC
>JBDTWS010000263.1:0-3923 GCA_040006575.1 Betaproteobacteria bacterium | reverse complement strand
TCTTCCACCAATCGCGTGTTCAACAACGTGTCGGTCAACACGGTCAGGAAGTTCCGCTGCCTGGGACAGGGACGGGACGTAAAAGTCCAGGTGCCCATCGTCTATAGATTGACCGATTGATACGCGACTGAGTTCTTGTGCCGGCAGCCAACTGTCAACAGCCCGCCGGCACATTAAATTTTTTTTCAAATCCAAAAACTAGCTTCAGCAATTTCTAATTCAGTGGAGGAAACATGTCTTTTCTAAATCGTATGCCCGCATTACTGGTTGCCCTCGTTCTCGCTGCCGTCCCGGTGGCTACCGTTGCCGTCTCGTCGCTGTACTCTGCCGACGCCGTTGCCCAGGCGCCTGCTGCGGACGCGCCGAAGACCGACGCTGCCGCGCCTGCTGCTGCACCTTCCACCCCTGGCAACACCGCGCCCGGTGTGACCAAAACCAAGGAATCGGTCGAGAACCCCTACGGTTTCATGTCGCTGTTGCACGGTGACATCGTTTCAAAAACCGTGTTGGGACTGCTGACGATCATGTCGATGGGTAGCTGGTACATCCTCATCGTGAAGCTGTTTGAACAGCATCGCCTGATGAAGGAAGCCAAGGAAGTTGACAACAATTTCTGGCAGGCTGGTACCGTTCAGCAAGGTATCGCCACGCTGAAAGAAGACAGCGCATTCCGTTTCATCGCTGAAAGCGGCGTCAAGGCCAGCGAACATCACGGTGGCCTGTTGAGCGATGTGCCACTGAACGACTGGGTGACGATGTCGATCCAGCGCGCATCGGAAAACGTCGGTAACCGCCTGCAGGACGGCTTGGCCTTCCTGGCAACCGTGGGTTCGACCTCGCCTTTCGTCGGGCTGTTCGGGACGGTGTGGGGCATCCTGAACGCGCTGACCGCCATCGGTGTCGCCGGCCAGGTGTCGATCGACAAGGTTGCCGGTCCGGTGGGTGAATCGCTGCTGATGACCGCACTGGGCCTGGCTGTTGCCGTGCCTGCCGTATTGTCATACAACTGGCTGATCCGCCGCAACAAAGTTGGCATGGAACGCGTCCGCGCTTTCAGTGCTGACTTGCACTCCGTCCTGCTGAGCAGCGCCGGCAAGCGCAAATAAGCGCAAGCCAGGCACGCGAAAGCAAATCAATACGCACACTAGTTAGGACGCCAACATGTCAATGAGTGTAGGTTCGGACGGAGATGAAGATGCAGCCATCTCCGACATCAATACCACGCCGCTGGTAGACATCATGCTGGTCTTGCTGATCATCTTCCTGATCACGATTCCGGCCATTACCCAGACGGTGAAAGTCGAGTTGCCGAAGGAAAAAAATATCGTCACCGTGACCAAGCCGGAGAACATCCTGATTGCGGTCAACGTGGACGGCGATATTTACTGGAACCAGACCCTGGTGCCGGACACCGACGCATTGTTCGAGTTGCTCAAGGTCGAGGCAGTCAAGATTCCGCAGCCGGAAGTGCACATTCGCGGCGACATGAATGCCCGTTACGAATCGATCGGTAAAGTTGTCTATACCTGCCAGCGTGCCAGCATCCTCAAGGTTGGCTTCATCACCAATCCGCCAGCCAAGGGCGAACCGGGCAGTTGAACAAACTGCCTTGAGAACGGGTCCGCGACAACGGCAACAACAGCGATAGGAAATACAACATGAGTATGAGTGTAGGTGGTGGAGGCGACTCCAAAGAAGCCGAACCGATGATGGAAATCAACACGACGCCGTTGATCGACGTCATGCTGGTTTTGATCGTCATGCTGATCATCACGATTCCCGTGCAGACTCACGCCGTGAAGCTGAACATGCCGATCAACCAGAACCAGCCGAAACCGCCAGTGGATCCGGTGGTGGTGCAGATCGACGTGGACTTCGACGGCACGATCCTCTGGAATGGCGAACCGGTGCCGACGCGTGAGGCACTCGAAGCGCGCCTGACCGAAGCAGCGGCGCAGCCGGATCAACCCGAAGTGCACCTGCGTCCGAACAAGCTGGCGCAGTACAAGTCGGTGGCAATGGTCATGGCCTCGGCGCAACGGCTGGGAATCACCAAGCTGGGCGTGGTCGGCAACGAGCAGTTTGTAAAGTAAACCTGCAACAAGCAAACGCGGCCCCGGCCGCGTTTTGCATTTCTTAATCCGGAGATTATTTCCATGCAGCAATCGCATTCCTTCCTACGTGCCCTCGTTCGTACCGCCCTGGTAGCCAGCTTGGCCATCGCTGCGGTCCCCAGTTCCTATGCGCAGGAAAAAGTCCGCCCTGAAGTCGGCAAGCCGCTGCAGGATGCACAGAATTATCTGAAAGCCCGGAAATACAAGGAAGCACTGGGAAAGTTGCGCGACGCCGATGCGGTCGCGGGAAAAACGCCCAGCGAGATTTACCAGATCGAATGGACGCGCGGCAATGCGGCCCTTGGCGCGGCCGACAGCGAGACGGCAATCAAGGCTTTCGAAGCCGTGATCGCCTCCGGCAAAGTCCAGGGACCGACGCTGGTCAGCATCATCGACACGCTGGTCAAGCTCCACGCCAATACCAGGGACTATGCCTCGACACTGAAATGGGGCAACCGCTATTACAAGGAAGGCGGCACCAGCCCGCAAATCCGCACACAAATGATCCAGGCCTATTTCCTGAGCGGCGATTTCGCCAATGCCGCGAGGGAATCGCTGGCCGATGTGGACGCCGATGAAAAAGCCGGCCGCCCGCCCAACGAAGAAAAACTGCAGTTGCTGGCCAACAGCTACCTGCGCCAGAAAAACAACGCGGGCTATGCAGCTACCATCGAAAAGCTGCTCAACTACTACCCCAAGAAGAGCCTGTGGGCCAACGTGATCTCCGGCGTGCAGCGCAAGCCGGGCTTCTCCGACCGGCTGTCCCTGGATGTCTATCGTTTGCAACTCGCGACAGGCAATCTCATCAATACCAACGACTACATGGAAATGGCGCAATTGTCGCTGCAGGGCGGCTACATCGTCGAGGGCAAGAAAGTCATCACCGATGGTTTCGCCAGCGGTGCACTGGGCAAGGGTGCAGAAGCCGAGCGTCACAAGCGCCTGAAAGACTTGGCCGACAAGCGTGATGCCGAAGCCAAAGCGGCCAACCTGACACAGGATGAAACCGAAGCGAATGCCTCGAAAGACGGCAATGCGCTGGTATCGCTGGGTGAAAAATTTGTCGGCAACGGCCAGGCCGCGAAGGGCATCAGCCTGATCGACGCGGGGATCAAGAAAGGCAGCCTGCGCCGTCCGGAAGATGCCAAGCTGCACCTGGGGTTGGCGTATTTGCAATCCGGTCAAAAAGGCAAGGGAATACAAATACTGAAAACGGTTCAAGGCAACGATGGTGTCGCCGACCTGGCACGACTCTGGATTATTTTCTCGCAGAAAAACGTCACAGCCTGATCGCAGGGATTCATCGCAGGCGCGGCCGCCTGCGATGTTGAAGAACAAAGGGCGGGTTAATTTAACCCGCCCTTTTCTTTTTTCAGCGAGCGCAACGACTTCTGCTGTATTGCTTTTCCAACGAAAACGACCGTTCGCGACGCGCGGCCCCCGCAAACAGCGGACCGGAAACACCGTCGGCGCACTTCACCCAACCTGCATTGCGACGCCAGTGAAGCCGAACGTCACGCAATACCGCAGGCAGGCAAGAACTGGCACCCCCGCAAGAAAATCTTCGACGTAGAATTCGTGCGAACGCATCGGCGCGGGCGGCGATATTCGCGCACGATTTGTTCAGCGTCCGGCCGCCTCTGTGCGCCGGCCCGCCTTTTAAAATCCTGCTGCCACGGTTGGCGGCGAGCGTGTTGGATACCCGGAGACCACGAAGTGAAAATCACCCCTTCAGTTCAGCAAGGCCCGCGGACCCTGCGCGCCCTGGCCCAGTCAATTTTCATTCTATTTTTCGCGGCCTTTACAGGT
>JBDTWS010000262.1:0-3952 GCA_040006575.1 Betaproteobacteria bacterium | reverse complement strand
CGAACGGTTGTAGTTTAAGTATCGGCTGCGCACAATTCGAACGGCAGTAGTTTAAGTATCGGCTGCGCACAATTCAAACGGCAGTAGTTTAAGTATCGGCTGCGAACAATTCGAACGGTTGTAGTTTGAAATTGCCTGCGCACGAATCTAACAGGCGCCGCTTAGGAATTGCCGGCGGACAAACCATCACCGTTCGTGCTGAGCCTGTCGAAGCACCGGAGCGGGCTACGCCGACTCGATGCGCGACTAATACCCCACCGGCAAATTCTCGTTCAGAATCGTGATCGATTTCCGCTGCACAGCAATGTAGCCCTGCTCCGTCAGCGCCTTCAACGTGCGGTTCACCATTTCACGCGAAGCGCCGATCATGCCCGCCAAATCGCGTTGCGTAAACGGCGCACCGACTACCCGCTGGCCGTTCGACATGATGGCCAGCTCCAGCAGCACGCGCGAAACCCGCGCCGAAATATTCATCAATGCCAGCGTACCAATCTGGCGATCAGCATGGCGCAGGCGCGTGGCCATCGTGGCCATCAGCTTGCGGCCAATGTCGGGTGATTCTTCGATCACGCGCTGGATGGTCGCGTACGACAGCGCCTGCACATGCGTGCGCTCGACCGCGGCCACACTGGCGCTGCGAGGTTCCTGGTCAAAAAGCGGAATCTCACCGAAAAAATTTCCCGCGCCCAGCATGCTCACGATAACTTCGCGGCTGGGATCAGTTTCATCGCTCATGAACACTTTGACCTGCCCGGCGATGATGATGTAAATCGAATCGGCGACGTCACCCTGTCGCAGGATGACTTCGCCTTTTTCGACCGTGCGCATGGCGGCGCGCGAGCCAAAGCTTTGCAGCTGCGCAGGCGAGAGATTGCTGAAGAGTGGAATGATGTTTAACACGTGGCCCCGCGATCCGAAGGCGCCGTTTTTGCCCGGCGCATTTAATTTTGTGGGGGCAGTATGGCCGCGGCGCTCAGGTACAGACAATGAACCCGGTCACATTTTTGAGGCAGACCGCGTGCAGGCGTTACTGGTGACTGTCACCGCGCTTGCCACCGTCACCGGGCGGTAACCATCGCGACACAATCTGGCGAATGATGTGCAGGCGCTGGTGGAAGAAGTGATCCGCCCCCGGCACCACCACCACCGGGATATTGCGCGGCCGCGCCCATTCGAAGGAGTCGCCCAGCGGGACGGTCTCGTCCTTTTCGCCATGGACGACGAGGGTGCTGTCGGGCACCACGCCGCCGCTGGCGGCGTTCTGCCAATGCGCCAGGCGCTGGAACGCAGGCGCGATCAGGATCATTTCGGTAGCAGTGACTTTCTCGCTGGCCGCAAGGGCCACCGCCCCACCAAACGAAAAACCTGAAATCCATAAGGGCAATCCGGGATGCAGGCCTGTGGCGTGTTCGATGACTTTCAGCATGTCTTCGGTCTCACCCCGGCCTTCATCGTGCACGCCTTCACTGGCGCCGATGCCGCGGAAGTTGAAACGATAGGTCGCCGCACCCGCTTCATGGAAAGCGCGCGCCAGGGTCGTGATGACCTTGTTGTCCATGGTGCCGCCGAACAGGGGATGCGGATGCGCGATCACGGCAACAGCGGCCAGCGCGTTTCCCGCGCCAACATCGGGAACCTGCGAAGCCACCTCGATGGCGCCCGCAGCGCCGGCGATCAGCATTTTTGATACCTGGACAGGACTGGCCATGGCGAACGTCCGCTAGATTTTCAGGCGTTCCACCACGCGGCCATTCTGCAGGTGCTCGGAAATGATTTCGTCCACGTCCTTCTTGTCGACGTAGGTGTACCAGACGTCGTCCGGGTACACCACCATCACCGGGCCTTCTTCGCAGCGATCGAGGCAGCCCGCCGTGTTGATGCGCACCTTGCCGGGGCCGCTCATGTTCAATTTCTTGATGCAGCCTTTGGCATAGGCGCGCACGCCTTCCGCATCATGCTGGTTGCAGAATTCGCGGCCGTCGTCACGTTCGTTGACGCAGAAAAAAACGTGATGCTTGTAGTAGCCCATATCGATTCCGTTTGAATTTCGTTGGTAGTCTAGTGAGACTCGCGATGCTTCACAAAGATCCATGCGACCAGGATGCACGCGAGCAGCGGCCAGGTCTCATGCACCCAGCGTGTCAGGCTGGCGAAGCTGATGAGGTGGCCGTACGGCCAGTTGAACAGCCGCAGTGTTTCATCGAACGCGCCGTACACGCTGGCCATCTTGGCCATCAGTCCGCCGGCAAAAATAAACAGCGTCGTGCAAAAGGCGCGCCATCGATAGCGGATGCGCGAGAAATAGGCGAACAGCAGCAATCCCGCACTGAGCCCGATGATGGTGGCGGGGCCGAGCCATCCCACCATCTGCGGCGTCTTCAGCATCAGCGAGGCGCTTGAAATCTTGGCGAAGAAACCGAGCGCAAGGATCAGCAGCACGTTCATGAACGTGCGCCGGCCCGGATGCAACAGCAGCGAAAGAAACAACGCGAATCCGCACACGTTCAGCGTGATGCCGACCGCCTGCGGCAACAGCACCAGCGGATCGTAAGGCGCCGGCGCGATCATGGCTTCGACCTTGGCGGCGATATGCCCTGCTTCAAAAAATGGGATGACCGGATTCAATTGCGCGAACAGCCAGGCGCCCAGCAGCAGCAGGCCCCACCCGGCCGCGTCGCCACGGGCAAAATAGCGGTGCCGCCAGCGCAGTCCGCGTGCGAGCATGGCGCGCCCGCGGCGGCTGACCAATGCGCCCGCTCCAATGAAGGCGCCGGCGGTATTGGCGATGAGATCGGCGGGCGACGAAACGCGCATCGGCAGCAGCGTTTGCAAGCCTTCCATTAATGCGGACAGCGCGAATCCGGCCAGGACTGCGCGCAACAAAACGTGTGAGAGATTCAGCGAGCGGTCACGGCGGCGCGGTCCGCGCAGTTGCATGCCCGCCAGCATGCCGCCTAGCGGGATATAGGCGAGCACATTGAGCACGATGTCGAAAACACTGAAGTAGCGCGGCCAGCTGAAGAGACCCACCGTTTCCGGCGCGCGCCAGCCGAAAAACGGATTGAGGCTCGCGTAGATGATGGCAAAGGTGTATGCCAGCAGCGCGCCGCGACCTGCGCGGCTGACCGCTTTGCCGGCGCCGGCGTGCTTGATCGAGACATGACCCAAGGGTGAGGAGGACATGACAGAATTGTCACCCAATTTGCGCGCGCCAGAAAGCGCCGTCGCATTTATTGCAATCGTTCTAGGCGATTTTTTTCAGCGCAGTGAGATAGCGTGCGGCGTTGTCAACATAGTGTTTTGAAATCCAGCGCACCATTTTCACTTCGTCATCACTGAGCTGGCGCACCACGCGACCCGGTGAACCCACCACCAGCGAGCGGTCGGGAATGACCTTGCCTTCGGGGATGAGTGCATTGGCGCCGATCAGGCATTCGCGGCCGATAACGGCATTGTTCAGCACCACCGCTTTGATGCCGATGAGTGAGCCTTCCTTCACGGTGCAGCCGTGCAGCATCGCCATATGGCCGACGCTGACATCGTTCTCCAGCGTGAGGCCGACGCCTTCATCGGTGTGCAGCACCGAACCGTCCTGGATGTTGACGTTGTCCCCCAGCGTGATGCCATCGTTGTCGCCGCGAATGACCACGTTCCACCAGACGCTGGTGTTGCGGCCCAGTACGACGTTGCCGATCACGGTGGCATTGGGCGCCACGTAGTTGTTGCCCAGCAGTTGTGGCGTGGCATCGCCGAGGGAATAAATCATGTGGTCCTCGATTGAGAGACAAAGCGTGCAGCAAGCTTGATTGATTTCAAGAAAACAAGTGCTGGTGCGGATTTCCAGCCATTTTCGGCCTGCGAACCGCTCCAGTGCTCGAGGTTAATGACACATATGAAAATTACCGTCGTCCCCGCGTAGGCGGGGACCCAGCGGCGTTTGCACACACGTGCG
>JBDTWS010000261.1:0-3959 GCA_040006575.1 Betaproteobacteria bacterium | reverse complement strand
GTGATCGTTCACGCCGCGCTTCACCACCATGTTGACCTTGACCGGTCCCAGGCCCGCGTCTGCTGCGGCATCGATTGCTTCCAGCACTTTTGCGACGGGGAAATCGACGTCGTTCATTTCGCGAAAGGTTTTTTCGTTGAGCGAATCGAGGCTGACGGTGATGCGTTGCAGCCCGGCAGCTTTCAGCGCAGGTGCCTTGGCTTTCAGTGCCGAGCCATTGGTGGTCAGCGCGATATCAATGCCGGGCAGCGCCTGCACCAGCATGGCAATGAGGTTTTCAAGGCCCTTGCGCAGCAGCGGCTCGCCACCGGTGAGGCGAATTTTTTCCACACCGAGGTCATGGCCGATTTTCGCGAGCCGCACAATTTCCTCGAACGTCAGCAGTTCACTGTGCGGCAGGAATTCGTAATGGGCATCGAACACCTCACGCGGCATGCAGTAGGTGCAGCGGAAATTGCAGCGGTCGGTGACCGATATACGCAGGTCGCGGATGCGGCGCCCGCGCGTGTCGGCCAGGACGCTGAGGTCGGGTTTGCCGTTCAGTGCGGGTATGCGCAGCGAGCGGGCATCGGCAATCGGAATAATTTTTTTGGCGTCTGACATTGAGGAAGGTGCGTTGTCTGTTACTAGCATAGCGCGTATTGGGGCCCGGTTCAGATCGAAGCCTCCACCCGCACGGTGCGCAACACGGCATGCGGCAGGGTCAATCTGGTAGTAACATCAAACTCCGCACGCCATCAGGGTTCAGCCAAAAACACAAGTGCGGAGAAATGAAGGAAATTGCTGCCATGGCACGCGAAGCCATGCACAGCAAATGCCACAAACTCACTCAATCCACTCCAGGAGCCACCCATGAAACGATTCGCTTACGTTTTGGCAGTCTTGTTTGTCGCCAGTTGCGCCCACACAACCGCCCCCCCGCCTGCGCCGGTGGCCAAGCTGAAAGACGGTGAGCAGGCCGTGCCGGCAGGCTACAGGGCCTGGACCTCACGCATGATCAATATCCAGCGTCCCGACACCAAGCAAGTCCGCGATATTTACGTGAATTCAACCGGCGCCGCGACCAAGGCGGGGGGCAAGTTTGCCAATGGCACCGTGTCGGTGATGGAGATCTATGCGGCTGAAACCGCTGCCGACGGCGTGGCCATCAAAGGGGCAGACGGCAATATGGTAAAGGGCAAACTGCTGAAGGTCTATGTGATGGGCAAGGGCGCAGGCTGGGGTGATTCCGCACCGACCGGCCTGAAGAATGGCGACTGGATTTACTCGAGCTACATGGGCGACGGCAAAACGGTTGCACCAGACCCTGTTGTGGCCTGTCGCGGCTGCCACCTGCCGTTGGGCGACGCCAAGGATTACTTCCATCGCTATGACGAATACGTGAAGAAGAACGGCTAGGATGCGCGCACGCCTGAAACGACAGGTCGCGGTAATGCTGGTTTGTGGTGCGCCGCTGCTGGTGACGGGGCAAGCGCCCCCGCCGGCAGCGCCGCCCATTGCACTGGCACCAACCCCGTCAACGATTGTCGATGCCACGGCCGCGCAGGCCGCAGCCGAGAAATATTACTGTAGCGGTTGCCACCAGATGGACGCCAAAGTGGTCGGCCCCGGCTGGAAGGAAGTCGCTGCAAAATACCGGGCCGACAAGGATGCGCCGGCCAGGTTGGCGGACAAGGTGAAGAAGGGCAGCGTGAATACATGGGGCGCAATCCCCATGCCGCCCAACGAAGCCGTTCCGGATGCGGATATCAAGCTGATCGTCGCCTGGGTCCTGTCGCTGTAGCCCTGCAAGTCCCCTGAACAGGCCGCGTCCCTGTGCTTTCGCGCCCGTTTCTTCATTCGCGTTGTCAGACTGACGCTCATAGTGCTGTGCCGCTGCGCATCTGCGTCAAAAAAACTGCCAGAATATGCGATCGCACCCTTGCCTTAGGCGGGTGGGAACCCAGCTAATCATGGGTGTCCGCAATAATCGTTTGCACCACCGTTTCTTTCTTATCTTTCCTCTGGAGTTGCCATGACTGTATTCGCTCAAGTAGCCCTGCCGTACGCCAAAGACGCCCTGGCTCCGCACGTATCTGCCGAAACCATCGAGTATCACTACGGCAAACACCACGCCACCTATGTCACCAACCTGAACAACCTGGCCAAGGGCACGGAATTCGAGAACATGACGCTCGAGGAAGTGGTCAGGAAAGCGCCACCCGGCCCGATTTTCAACAACGCCGCGCAGATCTGGAACCATGATTTCTATTTCCTGGGATTCAAGCCGGGCGGCGGCAAACCTTCCGGCGCGCTGGCCGCAGCCATTGACAAGCAATTCGGCAGTTTTGAAGAATTCCAGAAGCAGTTCGATGCCAAGGCCGCAGGCACATTCGGTTCCGGCTGGGCCTGGCTGTGCAAGAAAGCCGACGGCAGCCTCTCGCTGGAAAGTACCAGCAATGCCGCCACGCCGCTGACACAGGGCATGACCCCGCTGCTGACCTGCGACGTGTGGGAGCACGCTTACTACATCGACTATCGCAACAGCCGCCCGAATTACCTGAAAGGTTTCTGGGCGATCGTCAACTGGGATTTTGTTGCGGCCAATTTCGCCAAATAAAAATGCAGTAGTTGCACGCCGGGTTTCCATCGCCTTGCCGCATCAGGCAAAGCGATGGAAGGCCGTTATTGGCGCCATGATTGCGGTAGCCGGCCTGCTGGCCGGCTGTGCCGCGGTGCCGTCCACCCCGGATGGTTTTCGATATACGACGATTGCGCCTTTTTCTGCCGGCGAGCCGGGCGAGAAATTGCCGGCAGGCTGGCAGCCCTGGTCGCTCTCGCGTTTCAAGCGCAAGACCGAATATCACCTGGTGCGCGATGTCGATGGAACCGTGGTGGTGCGCGCCGTGGCCGACGGTGCAGCATCAGGAATCATCAGGCAGGTCGACATCGACACGCGCGCCACGCCGTGGCTTTCGTGGCGCTGGCGGGTGCCGACAATAATCAGCGGCGCAGACAATACCGACCGCAGCCGCGAGGATTCGCCGGCGCGGGTGGTCGTGGCGTTCGAAGGCGACCCCGGCAAACTCGACTTTGAAGAGAAAGCGATCGCGGCCAGGGTGAAGGCGCTGACCGGCAGTGAAATGCCCTATGCGACGCTGATGTACATCCTGGAAAACCAGTTGCCGGTAAATGAAGTGATCGAGAGCCGCCACACCACGCGCATCAACATGGTGGTGGTGGAGACCGGCAAATCACGATCCGGAAAATGGATCACCTTCGCGCGCAATATCGCCGACGACTATCGCCGCATATATGGTGAGGAGCCGGGGCATGTGCGCAGCATCGGCATCCTCACCGACACCGACAATACCGGCGAGAAAACCAGCGCCTATTACGGCGATATTAAGTTTTCGGCGTTTGTTCCGACCAAGCCCTTACCTTAATTCTTTTGCAGGGAAAAACATGAGTCAACTTGAAACCATCACATTGGGCGGCGGCTGTTTCTGGTGCGTGGAAGCGGTGTTCGATGATCTGCGCGGCGTGGAGGATGTCGTCTCCGGCTACATGGGCGGGCAGGGCGCCAATCCAACGTATGAGCAGATCTGCACCGGGCGCACCGGGCACGCGGAAGTGATCCAGGTGAAGTTCGACCCGGCCGTCATTTCGCTGCGCGAAGTCCTGGAAGTATTCTTCGCGGTCCATGACCCGACGACGCTGAACCTGCAGGGTAATGATGCCGGCACGCAATATCGCTCGGCGATTTTTTACGAGACGGCGGAACAGAAAAAAATTGCGGATGACGTCATCGCGGCCATCGGCGGCGGCAAAGTGTGGGATGGCGAAATCGTGACTGAAGTGGTCCCCGCGCAGGCGTTCTATCCGGCCGAGGAGTACCACCAGGAATTTTTCAAGCGCAATCCCTACCAGGGATATTGCATGGCGGTGGTGTCGCCGAAGTTGAGCAAGTTCAGGAAGAA
>JBDTWS010000260.1:0-4038 GCA_040006575.1 Betaproteobacteria bacterium | reverse complement strand
CGACACAAAACTCACCAGCGCATCCTCCACCTTCTGCATATTCTGGATCGTGTCCTCACGATGGCGCGCCTCGACCACACCCGACATCGTCGAACCGATGGTGGTGGCAAGGATTGCCAGGATAAGCAGGACGATGGCGATTTCAATCAAGGAGAAGCCTTCGGCCCGCCCCATCGATTGAACGCCGTTGTCTCTTTGGACAAGGCTGATCATATTTTCCCAACGCCAGTTGATTGCGTGAAGCTTGTTTCTAGTTATGAGGGCATTGTAGCTGAGCGGCCGGCGACGGGTCACTTGTGCGGCGGATGTGGTCGATCAGCGGTTTCAGCCGGGTGATGAGCGCATGCGCGGACTGAAAACAGGGGCGCAAATCCAGCGCTGGCGCGGCTTGTAGACTGAAAATCGCTGGAGAAGCGCATCCTGCTTGAATCCGAAACCTTGAATTGTGATGATCGAGTGCTTGCGCGTAACGACGTGTCGTCACCACCACGTCAATTGTTTATCGCAACTCCCACCCGCACAGGTAGTTTTCTTAACAGCCGTTAGCGATAGCCTGATGTTATCGCCGGCGTGGGGCACGGGTGACGAATACAACCAGGGGAAAACATGGCCAAAATCAAGCGGGCATTCGCATTTGCCAACAACGAAGTCGCTTTCCTCGCATGGGAACTCGACACCAACCCTCTCCCAGGCTGCCTGGGTTTTCACATTGTCCGGGAATATCTGGACGCACAGGACAACGTGGTGGAAGAGCGGCCGCTCGCTTCATATGTCGCCTTCAGGGGCCAGCAAAACAAGGAGTGGCAGGCGCAGAACACCACCGTGTGGCCGGTGCAGAAATTCAGCTGGCGCGATCTCACCTTGCGCAAGCGGCGCAACGGCGAATCACGGCGACCTGAAAATGACAGGGTCCGCTATCGCATTCGCGCGGTGGGCAAATGGCGGGCGGGCCTGGACGAAGTTGAAGTCATCGCGGAGCAGCATACCGACAAGGCCAGTGGTGAGGTCGTTGTCCACGCCTACGAGGGCAAACCCGTCCGCCTGGGATACCTGACGAACGCAATGCGCACCAATATCATCGATGTCACGCGCAGTCGCCCGCCTTTTTCCACCACGTTCACCAACGGCATTTTGTCCACGCAATTCTTGAGAACCGTGCTGGCCAAAGATGGAAAGGTCCAGCCCGGCGCACTCGAAGCTCACCTGCGCAAGCCTGATGACTGGTTGCGCAATTTCCTGGCCGGCGATGTCATTCCCACCATCCGCGAGTTCTTCGACCAGCCCAAGGGCCGCTTCCACGCCGCGCTCTATGAACTGGAGGATGGGGAGCTGGTGCAGTTGCTGGCCGACAATGCCGAGCGCATCGACCTTGTCCTGTCCGACGCCGGGAGCGGCACAGATGAAGACGGTGAAGAAAACGAAAACGGCAACAAGCCGTCGAGCTACGACACCCGTAACGCGCCCGCCAGGAAACTGTTGCGCAAGCTCGCCAGGAAACCAGGCACCAAATTCACGATGCAGGATCGCCTGTTCAATGGCTCCAATCATATCGGCCACAATAAATTCGTGGTCTATGTCGACAAGACCGGCAAGGCGCAATCGGTATTGACAGGCTCCACCAACTGGACCTGGTCGGGTCTCTCAGGCCAGAGCAACAATTGCATTCGAATTGATGACAGCGACATTGCCGGCGCATACCTGGACTATTGGCAACGCTTGTTCGACGACAAACAGCCCACGCCGAAGCCGAAACTTTCCTCGAAGGCTACCGGGGCCGGCCAGTCGGATGCGCTCAAGGAAGCCAACGGCGCGCCTGTCGTGGTGAAGGGAGCCGGCTACACGATGGAAGCGTGGTACTCGCCGAACGTCCCCGGCAAGAAAGTGCCGCCGCCGGCCAAGACCTCAACCGCGCCTCCCCCGGCCGACATGGCCCGGCTGTTTTCGTTGATGCGCAAGGCAAAACGCGCAATCTTTTTCCTGGTCTTCATGCCTTCACGCGGCGGCGTGAATTCCATCGTGTCCGAAGCTGTCGCACTTGGCCAGAAGGACCCGTCGCTTGCGGTCCTGGGCGCCATTTCGGATACACAGGCCATGTGGGGGTACAAGCCGGGATCGAAGGACGACGAAACGGGAAAAAAGACGCCCGCCGATTCGCCCCACGTGTTTACACAAGGCGGCGTTTCAGTGGTGCGTGCGACCGCGCTCACGGACAAGGAAATCGGGCGCGAGCTGGGCAATTTCCAACTCGACGAAAAACTCACGGTGGGCCGCGCAATTATTCACGACAAGATCCTGGTGCTGGACCCGATGGACCCGGTCAACTGCACTGTCGCATTCGGCAGCCACAATTTCGGCTACAAAGCTTCCTATGCAAACGACGAAAACATGGTGATCGTTCGTGGCCACCAGGCGCTGGCACTAGCCTATGCAGCCCATGTGCTTGATGTCTACGATCACTATCGCTTCCGCGCAGCAGAAGCGGAACAGCGCGCAAAGGCCAAGTCAGGGGCGGCAAAGAAAGCGGCGCAGTGGGATGGTTTTTTGGCCACCAATGATGACTGGCAAAAACACTCCTCCCACCGCATATCCGATTATTTCCTCAAGTAAGTCGGCCGGATACCACCTTCATCCTTCCGGCCACGAGTTGGCGTGGCCGGAAGATTTTTCACACGTTAGAACGCCTGCCGCGTAATCGCCCGGCTGGAAGTCACACCATTCAACGTGTACGCCATCGTTGCGCTGTTGGAACTGGCAAACGCCAGCGTCACCGAACCCACAATTACCGGCGCATTCGTTCCCGTCCACGCCGAGGTCAGCGGCTTGCCACCCGTCACTTGATACAACGAGCCGGTGCAGCCCGCGCCGGACATGGCGCAATTCGGCACCACATACCAAATGGCTTTGCCGGTCGCATCATAGGTGTACCACGCGGCGAAGATGGTGGTGAATTGCTGCGTGATCGATAACCCCCAGCCGGATTCATTGGCGTTCCACCACATGTCGGAGTAATCGATGACGGGTGGCGTCGAACCGGTGGCAAATACCTGCGGCGTGATGGCCTTGCTGCCGCTGATATTGTTGATGGTGAACGTAAACGTTGCACTGCTGGTGCTGGAGAACGCGATGGTGCCGGCGCCGACCTTGGTGACGATGCTGCCCGCACCATTCCATGCGACAGCAGGCGAGGTACCGCCGGTGACCTTATAAATATCGCCCGTGCAATTGGTGGTCGAGACCGGGCAATTGGGAATGACATACCAGGTGGGCAGGCCCGCGTCGTCGTATGTGTACATGGCCGCAAAAATCATGTTGCCGTGCTGGGTGATGTTCATGCCCCAGCCGGATTCGTTCGCGTTCCACCACATGCCCTGGTAATTATTGGTCACGGCGGCGGCCGCGTTGATGATCACCAGGTTGGATTTCTGCACCACACCGTTCGCGGGCTGGCTCACCAGCGGCAGCTCGGTAAAATTGCCGCCCGCGTTTGAAATGGGCAGTGCCGCAATGGCGTCGACGACCGGCATGCTGGCTGCGCTCACTTCGCCAAAAACAGTGAAACCGCCATTCTGTGTGTCGAGCGAACTGCTGTTATCGGCGAGATTGATAAACCATTGCGATGTGGCACTGTTGGGATCCCCGCTCACCTTGGCCATGGCGATGGTGCCGCGTTTGTTGGAACGCGCGGTGCTGAACTCATTGGCGACCGGCGCAGTAGTGGTAATGCTGCTGATGTTGCTGGAACTGTCATTCCATACATAACCACCGCCCTGGATAATGAAGCCGGGCACGCTGCGGTGAATGAAAGAATTGTTGAAGGCACCGCTATTCACATACGAAAGGAAGTTGGCGACGGTGCGTGGCGCGGCATTGTCATACAGGACTAGGTCGACGGGCCCCTTCACGGTCTGCAGACGCACGCTGGTGGCGTGGCTGGCGGCTGGTGCCAGCAAGGCGGCAAGCGCGACCAGGCTCGTGAGCGAGGCGTGCAGTAATTTGTTTCGGAGTATTGAAATCATAGGTCCTCGAGGCGCGGGTGAT
>JBDTWS010000259.1:0-4052 GCA_040006575.1 Betaproteobacteria bacterium | reverse complement strand
GCCGGCAAGCGCCTGATGGCGGGCCACGCCGAAATGCGGCCGCGTTACCACACGCTGTTCGACGGCTCACCCAACTTGAACTGCGTGATCGTCAATCGCATCCGCATCGGCAGCTATGTCATCGATGAGGAAAGCATCACCGGACGCCTGCCGGGCACGCCGCCGGAAATGCGCCGTGCGGTGGCGATTTACCATCTCGACGTTGCTAGCGGGCTCATTGACCACGTGCGCTTCCTGCGTGAGTTTGATTAAGCATTCAAACGGCCTGGCAGCACCGCATTCCCGTGGCTGAAATAACTTTAACCACCGAACGACTGCTCATCGCCACGCCCTCGCTCGACAAGGCGCAGGCAATGCTCGACTTTACGCTGCGCAACCGCGACCACCTTCAAAGATGGAATCCACCTGAGCCACCCGGGCTTCATACGCTTGCGTATTGGGAAACCGTTGTGGGAAAAAGCGCCGCCGCGTTCGACGCGGGCACCGCCATCCGTTTCTGGATTTCACCGCGCGAGGAACCCAAACTCATCATCGGCAGCATCGGTTTTTCGCAGATCGCCCGCGGTCCATTTTGCTCCTGCGTCACGGGTTACCAGATCGACGCAGCGAGTGAAGGAAAGGGCCTGATGAGCGAAGCGCTGCGCACTGCGATGCGCTACATGTTCGAGGAGCAGAAACTACATCGCATCGGCGCCAACTATCGCCCGGAAAATGTACGCAGTGGCAGGCTGCTGGCGAAACTGGGATTTCGCATTGAGGGTTTTGCGAAGGACTATCTCTTCATCGACGGTGACTGGCGCGATCACATCCTGACATCCGTTACCAACAGTGCGTTCGACAAGACGTCGATCAAGATGGGTTGATGCGCTAAGCCGTCAGCACCGCCAGCAACGCAATGACGGTCGCGCCATAGGCGCAGGTTGAAACGACAATGGCCGCCGTCGTCTCGCGCTCCGCCACGTTGTAGCGCTGCGCGAACAGCAGCGCATTGGAACCCACCGGCAGTGCGGCGCACAGCACCGTTACTGCGGCCGCGGTGCGATCCAGCGGCACAATCCAGAACGCCGCCACGGCAACCAGCAGCGGATGCAGTAGCAATTTAATCCCGCTCTGTGCGAACGCCGGTTTCAACACGCCTGAGACACCGTAATGCGCCAGCGAGAGCCCGATCAGCACCAGGCATAGCGGTACCGCCGCCTGCGACAGCGTCATCAGCGTGGCGTCCACAGGTCCGGGAATGGGAATACGCAACAGGTTCCATGCAAACCCCGCCACCACCGGCAAGATCACCGGATGAATCAGCGTCTGCTTCATCATCGGCATCAACACCAGCGGCAGCGATTTCTGCGCCTCGCGATCGCGTCGTGCCCACTCCATCATGAAGGTCGCGGTAGTGAGCAGCACCAGGGCGTGCACCGCGATAATTGTTGCGTGGATGGCGAGTCCGGCCTCGCCGAAGGTGGCGAGCGCAACAGGAATGCCGATCTGCACGGTATTACCGAAGGTGACGGACAGTCCACGCACGGTGGCCACGTCGGCGGCGATCTTGCGGCGCCGCTCATAAAAGTAAACAGCCAGCATCAACAACAGCGTCGGCACAAAAAACGCGGCCAGTGCGCGGAACTGCAGGCTGGCGATATCGATGCGCGCGGTCGCACGGAACAGCAGTGCGGGAATGAACAGGTAAAACGCGACGTTTGAAATGCCGCGCGTCAACTGGCCGCTGTCAAAGGCCTTGCTGCGGCCGAACAGATATCCCGCCAGTGCGAGGAGAAAAATCGGCAGCAGTTTTTCGGCGAGCGTCATCCAAAGTTCCCGTGCAGGCTAATGTGCTTTTCAACACTTTAACCTGCACGGTGGCTCGCGCACTACCGAAGTGCGCTGCGTTGCTGCTGTGGTTTAGAAGCCGAACCTCACACCGACCATACCCGCATCCACCTTGGTATTATCCAGTCGCTGCCACTCAACTGTCCCGGTGATCCTGGGTGTGAATGCATACGCCGCGCCGAGTCCGTACATGGCTTCGCTCTTGCGACTGGTGTCTGAAAATCCCATCGCCGTAACGATGGTCGCGCTTGTGCCTGTGCCGACGGTAGTCACCTGGTCGGGACGCGCGATACTGCGTTTGGTCGAGCCGTAGCCCAGTTTGCCGAACACCGAAAACGCTTCGCTGATCGGTGCGCCCAGCACGACTGCGCCATAGGTGTTTTTTGCCTTTACGCCCACATCGTCATAGGTGGCCTTGCCATAATCGGTGTAGCCGAGTTCGAACGCGACGTTCGGCGTAAAGCGGAAGCCTCCGCCGACGTTGAAGGCGGTGCCCTTGTTGTCGCCGCTGAAAGATACGTCCCCCACGTCATAACGGCTCTGGCCAAGCGCGCCCGTCACATACCAGGGTGATGCTTGCTGCGCCGCAGCGGTGATTGGCGCTACCGCGCCGGCTGCAACAACGGCGAACAATGCAACAGCGGCGATGTTCGATTTATTAGGTTTCGATCCATGGGGTTTCGACCTTTTCGGATTCGTACTTTTCGGATTCGCACTTTTCATTTGTACCTCGAGTATTTTGAAAGTCGCGCACCTTAACAAGGTGTGCGTTTCATTGACCCGGGGTGCGCCAGCTTAGTTCACGTTTGTGCGCCGGCGCATGTAACAGCGCGCAACAACCGTCACTGCCTGTTACATCAGGCCGAAACTTCCTCGCGCTCTTCCTGTTGCTGCAATCGCCACATCTCCGCGAACTTTCCGTTCTGGTCGATCAGCTCACGGAAATTGCCGCGCTCCACAATGCGCCCATGTTCCAGCACCAGTATCTGGTCCGCATCGATGATGGTCGAGAGGCGGTGTGCGATGACGAGCGTGGTGCGGTCACGCGCGATTTCTCGCAACTCCGCCTGGATGGCCTTTTCCGTGCGCGAGTCCAGCGCCGAAGTAGCTTCATCGAAAATCATGATGGCCGGATTCTTGAGCAAGGTGCGCGCGATGGCCACGCGCTGTTTTTCACCACCGGACAATTTCAATCCGCGCTCGCCCACCATCGCGTCCCATTTATCCGGCAGGCGTTCGATGAATTCCAGCACATGTGAACGGCGCGCAGCATCTTCGATTTCCGCGTCGGTCGCATCGGGCCTGCCATAGGCGATGTTGTAGCGGATCGTGTCGTTGAACAGCACGGTATCCTGCGGCACGATGCCGAGGCTCGCGCGCACGCTGTCCTGCTTCACATCGCGTATATCCTGTCCGTCGATGGTGATGCGGCCGTCCTGGATATCGTAGAAACGGAAAAGCAGGCGCGACATCGTCGATTTGCCTGCGCCGCTGGAGCCCACCACCGCCACCGTATGGCCGGCCGGCACATCGAAGCTCACGTCGAACAGGATCTGGCGTTTTGGGTCATAGCCGAAATTCACGTGTTCAAAACGGATGCCCGCGCCGTTCACAACCAGGGGCATCGCGCCCGGCTTGTCGGCGATCTCGCGATTCTCGGCCAGCAGGCGGAACATTTTTTCCATGTCAGTCAGCGCCTGCTTGATTTCGCGGTACATCACACCGAGGAAATTGAGCGGGATATAAAGCTGGATCAGCAGCGCATTCACCATCACCAGGTCACCCAGCGTCAGTGCACCGGCTACCACGCCTTCCGAGGCGCGCCACATCAGCAGCGTGACCGCACTGGCAATCACACAACTCTGCGCGACGTTCAGCAGCCCAAGCGATGTTTCGCTCTTTGTTGCGGCGGTCTCGTAGCGCTGCAGGTTCTTGTCGTAGCGTCCGGCCTCGAATTCTTCATTGCCGAAATATTTCACCGTCTCGTAATTGAGCAACGAATCGATGGCCTTGGTATTGGCCTTCGAATCCATGTCGTTCATCTGCCGGCGATGTGCGGTCCGCCATTCGGTGATGAAGATGGTGGCACCAATGTAAAGCAGGATCGCCGACAGGGTGATCACCACGAACCAGATATCGAATTTCTTGGCCAGCAGGATCGTCACCAGCGTGATTTCCAGCAGGATCGGAATCACCGAGAACAGCATGAACGACATCAGCGTGGA
>JBDTWS010000258.1:0-4077 GCA_040006575.1 Betaproteobacteria bacterium | reverse complement strand
TGGCATTTCCTTCGATGAGGCCAATCATCCGATGCTGAGCCAGCTGAAACTTCGCGGTTCATGGCGAAAGATTCGCTCCAAGATCGGTATTCGCTCCGACCGGGTGGCGATACGTTCGCACACGCCCTGGTATATCAAGTTCGGCGGCTACGGCCTGATGATGGGCGTTGCCGCCGCTGTGGCCTGGTACCTGGTCGACAATAGCTACAAGATCACCGGTTTCAATCGCGACGAAGCGCAAGCCGAAATCGCCAAGCTCAGTGCGGACAACGAGGCATTGAAGCGTGAATTCGCGCTGACAAAGACCCTTCTCAACGAGCGCGAAAGCCAGCTCAAGGTAGAAAAAGCCTCGCAGGCGGAATTCAACAAAAATCTCTCGCAATTGCAGGAAGAAAATTCCAGCCTGAAAGAAGACCTGGGTTTCCTGCGCAACATCATGTCCACCGGCAGCGTGCCGGAAGGATTGACGATTGCCAACCTCAAGGTCGAAGCGGATGCATTGCCCAACGAGTTTCGCTATCGCCTGCTGCTCACACAGGGTGGCCAGCGCAAACAGGATTTCAAGGGCAAGGTGCAGGTCATTGTTCGCGTGCAAAGTGGCGCGCAGCAGAGTACGCTGAGTTTTCCCAGCGACACGGAAGTCCGTGCACCCGGGGGTGAACTGGAGTTTCGCTATTACCAGAAAGTTGACGGGCGGTTTAAAATCCCCGAAGGGTCTCAACTGAAAAATGTACAGCTACGGGTGCTTGGCTTGCCGGGGTATGATGTCCGAAGCCAACGTGCCGTAAATTTCTAGGAGCTCGCCATGTTTGGAAACAAAACCCATAAACCCAGTCCCATCGACAGCCTCATCGGTACTGGATCCACGATTACCGGTGACATTCATTTCACGGGCGGCCTGCGTGTAGACGGCTGCGTCAAGGGCAACATCAAGGCGGTCGGCGACAAGCCCGGCACGCTGGTGCTGTCGGAAATGGCAAAAATTGAAGGCGAGATCGACGTCGGTCACGTCGTCATCAACGGTACCGTCGCCGGCCCGGTTCGCGCCAAGGAATATCTTGAGTTGTTGCCGAAGGCGCGCGTGACGGGTGACGTCAGCTACAAAACCATCGAAATCCACGTCGGCGCCATCGTCATGGGCCGCATGGTCCATGAAGGCAGCGATTCACGCCAGGCCGACAAGGTGCTCGAATTCAAACCCGCTGTGAGCAACTGACCGCCATTGCATACGCAGGCACTGCCCCAAACTAAGTATCGGTACGAATTGAAAGCCAGGAGATAGACCATGAATGACATGTCCATGATGCCCTCGCCGCTGCTGTTTACGGACAACGCGGCCGACAAGGTGAAAGCGCTGATCGTCGAAGAAGGCAACGACGACTTGAAGCTGCGCGTATTCGTCACGGGTGGCGGCTGTTCGGGCCTGCAGTACGGCTTCACCTTCGACGAAATCGCCAATGAAGACGATACCGTGATGGAAAAGAACGGCGTCAAGCTGCTGATCGACCCGATGAGCTATCAATACCTGGTCGGCGCCGAAATCGATTACACCGAAGGCCTGGAAGGCGCGCAGTTCGTCATCAAGAACCCGATGGCGACCAGTACCTGCGGTTGCGGATCGTCCTTCTCGGTTTGATTCATTTTCCTGCAGAAAAGGGCTGCCCCGGCGGCCCTTTTTCGCTATAATTACTTGTTTCGCAACTCATTTATTTACACGCTAAGGAACCATCATGGCTGGAGAACGTAAACGTACACGTCGCAACACGCTCGAGCGCCGTTGCCTGGGCAAGGATTACAAGCGCTTGTTCATGGGCTCAAGCAAGTCCATCTTCAAGATGCTGGAAAAGATCAAGAAGATCTGATTCCGCTGAAAAAAAGCATTCGTAAAAAGCCGCCGGACATTCCGGCGGCTTTTTTTTGCGCGCGATTTCCGCCCTCTCCAGAGGCATACACGCCAGTTTGCTGCGGCGCAGCATCGAAAGTGATTGACACCTCCACGGACGGGTAATACGCTCGATTAAAACAGGCGTTTGAATTTGTCCGTTCTTCACGCCGCTCAATCAACTTTTCCTGAAAATTCCATGGCGTCCAGCACCGTCCAGAGATTGGCTCGCACACCTGAGGGCACCGGTGAACGCACGGTCGAGCCGATCGATACCAAGTCGCGCATCCTCGATGCGGCGGAAGAATTGTTCATGGAACATGGCTTCGAGGCAACGTCGCTGCGCCTCATCACCACCGCAGCGGCCGTCAACCTGGCCGCCGTCAATTATCACTTTGGCTCAAAGGAAGAACTATTCCAGGCCGTCCTCACCCGCCGCCTCGATCCCATGAACCAGGATCGCATGCGGTTGCTGTCGATTTACGAGTCCGAGGCCGGCGTCACCCCGCTGACCTGCGAAAAAATCATCTCGGCCATGTTCATTCCCGCGTTGAAGCTGGCGCGCGACCATGAGACCGGCGGAAAGAATTTCCTGCGCCTGCTGGGCCGCGCCTACGCCGATCCCGCGCCTTTCATCCGCGAATTCCTGTCCTCGCAATACGCCGAAATGATCGTGCGCTTCCGCGCCGCGTTCACGCACGCATTGCCGCATATCCCGCGTGAAGAATTGTCGTGGCGCCTGCATTTCGTGATGGGCGCGCTTTCGTACACGCTGGCCGGCACCGACGCTTTGAAAATGATCGCGCAGTTCCAGCCCGGTGAAACCGAAAACGACGAAAAAGTGCTGCGCCGCCTGGCGCCGTTCCTCGCTGCCGGCCTGCGTTCGCCGGTCGACACCGCATCCGATGCGCACCAATGGTTTACAGAAACCTGAGTTGTTGAAATTACCGAAAGCTTTTGAAAAGGAGACGTCATCATGTTGACGATTTTGCTGATAGTGGTAGTCACCCTCGCGCTGGTATGGGCGCTCGCGTATCACGTCGCCAGTGCGGCCGTGTGGGCGCTGGCTGTAGCTGTGGGCCTCATTGGTTTGACCGCAGCAGGCGCGCTCACAGGTGCCGCGCTAGGCCTCGTCTGGTTCGCCTTCATCGCCGCGGCGGTGATCGCCAACGTGAAATCGGTGCGTGAAGGTTTACTCACCGCGCCGATCTTCAAGACCTACAAAAAACTCCTGCCGCAGATGTCGCAGACCGAGCAGGAAGCGCTCGAAGCCGGCACCGTCTGGTGGGATGGCGACCTGTTCAGCGGCAAGCCCGACTGGAACAAGTTGCTCGATTATCCGGCGCCGAAACTTACCAGTGAAGAGCAGGCCTTCATCGACGGCCCGACCAACGAACTGTGCGCGATGGTCAACGAATGGACCGTTACGCAGGAACTGTACGACCTGCCGCCTGATGTCTGGCAATTCATCAAGGACAAGGGCTTCCTCGGCATGATCATCCCGAAGGAATACGGCGGGTTGGGATTCTCCGCGTACGCGCATTCGCAAGTCGTGATGAAAATCTCGACACGCAGCGGTACCGCTGCGGTTTCGGTGATGGTCCCCAATTCACTGGGGCCCGGCGAACTGCTGATGCACTACGGCACACCCGACCAGAAAAATTATTACCTGCCCCGCCTCGCCAAGGGTCTCGAAATTCCCTGCTTCGCACTGACTGCGCCGCACGCCGGTTCCGATGCAGCGTCGATGCCCGACGTCGGCATCGTCTGCAAGCAAATCTGGGAAGGACGCGAAACACTCGGCGTCAGCATCACCTGGGAAAAGCGCTACATCACGCTGGGCCCGGTCGCGACTCTCCTCGGCCTCGCCTTCAAATGCTATGACCCCGACAAATTGCTGGGCGACAAAACCGACCTGGGCATCACCTGCGCATTGATCCCGACGTCGCATAAAGGTGTCAACATCGGCCGCCGCCACTTCCCGTTGAACGCCGCATTCATGAACGGCCCCAATTCCGGCAAGGATGTATTCATCCCCATGGACTGGATCATCGGCGGCCAGCCGATGCTGGGCGAAGGCTGGCGCATGCTGATGGAATGTCTTGCTGCAGGGCGTTCCATTTCGTTGCCCGCGCAATCCATCGCCGCAGGGAAATTCGCATCGATGGCCACCGGCGCGTATGCAAGAGTGCGCA
>JBDTWS010000257.1:0-4234 GCA_040006575.1 Betaproteobacteria bacterium | reverse complement strand
GCAGTGCTAGGCGCCGTCATGCTTGACCATCGCAACCTCGAAGAGATCCACCTGAAGCCGGAAGACTTCTACCTACCCCACCACGACCAGTTGTGGCACATGATCACCGCGGAGGCTCGGGCGGGGAGGCCGTTCACGGCGATGGCATTGGGCCCAGAGTCGGGCACCACTATGGCTACGGGCGAACCAATGTTGCTGCCGATGTAGGCGGCGATATCGGTGGCTTCCTGCACGGTGACGGAGGCCGGCATGCCTTGCGCAATCGCATACAGGATGTGCCCGCCCGCGTCGGCCGCGTTGACCGGCTTGGTGTTGACGGCATGGCAGCCCGCGCAGCCCTTGCTGGTCCACAACGCCTGGCCGGTGGTGACATTGCCGCCTGTCGTCGTTTGCGCTGTCGCATGGCGCACGCAAGCCGTCAGCAGCACAAGCACAACGATGCGGCAGAACCGGCTGGCGTGGCTCGACATGATTCCCCGGTGCGAACAGGTGCGGGCCGCATTGGTGCGATGTTGGCGGCATTCTCGTGCCTATTTCAACATGCGAAAGGGGAACGCGGACGTCGATCCGGAATCAAGCCATGTGCCATTAACGACAAAGTAACGGCGAGCAAACTCCAGGACAGGAGCGGGTGTCCGGCCGAATATCGCTGGAAAGCCGCGCCTGTCCTGGAGTTTGTAACTTAAATCATGAAGTAATCGCCCGCACGACAGGACTGGATATTCCACCCTGCCGCACGAGTTCACCACACTGGCATCAGCGAATGCCACCCGTCGCCAGCAATTGTTCGCCCGTCATCCACCGCGAATCGTTTGACGCCAGGAACACTGCGACATCGGCAATATCATCCGGCCTGCCGGTGCGCCCCAGCGGCGATTGCGCGATCAGCGCCTTCTCGAAATCCGAGCCGATGAAACCGGCAGAAACGGTGCCTTCGGTTTCGACCATCCCGGGATTGATGGAATTCACACGGATATTCTTTCCGCCCAATTCCTTGGCCAGTACGCTGGTGATGACATCGAGCGCGCCCTTGGTGCCCGTGTAGACCGCACTATTTGCCGGTGTGAGACGGGTGACGCCGGAGCTGATGTTGATGATGCTGCCACCTTCGCCAAGGTGCTTCACCGCCGCCTGCGTGGTCAGCAACGGGCCCAGCACATTGATATTGAAATGTCGGTGGAAGTGCTCTTCGGTCACCGCTTCGATCGGCGAAAATTCATATACGCCGGAGTTGTTGACCAGCACATCCAGGCGACCGTAATGGGTGATGGCTGCATCGATGATGCTGTTGGCGCCTGCCGTGGTGGAAACATCCGCACCAACCGCGACCGCCTTGCCGCCGGCCTTGGTGATGGCCGTGACTACGGTATCGGCACCCGCCTTGCTGCTGGCGTAATTGACCACGACCGCTGCGCCTTCAGCGGCCAGCGCTTTCGCGATGGCTGCGCCGATACCCTTGGATGCGCCGGTAACGACGGCGACTTTGCCTGTGAGCTTGCTCATGATTGATTTCCTCAAAAAGAATGAAATGACGTAATGGGAACGTTGAAAAGAATTGCTGAATTGTCATGAAAGACAAGGGCCCTTGCTTCCATAGTTCTGAATATATGAACTATTGAACAATATTGCAAGGGCCGCATATAATAAAAATATGAAAGCCCTTTTATGAGACCGCTCACCCACCCCCATGTCGACGACATCACCGTCGAGGGGATCATGCACGCGCTCTCCGACCCGGTGCGGGTTGCGATCTTTGCGGACATCGCCGGCTCGGCGTGCTCGCAGAACTGCTCCAACTACCTCACCGTACGGGAGAAGGAAATTCCCAAGTCGACCCTGTCGCAGCACTTCAAGGCCTTGCGCGAAGCCGGACTGATCCGTGCCGAGCGGCAGGGTGTGGAAATGCATAACACTTCGCGCTGTGGCGAAATTGACACGCGTTTTCCCGGCCTGATCGCCGCGATCGTGAATGCGCACAAGGTGCAGTCGTCGGGGAAAAAGAAACCAGCGAAGCGGCCGAAGAAATAAACCTGCGCGTTCATCGCGGACGCGCCATCAGTTTTGTGGATTGACTTCCGGACGCGTGCGATAACGCGTTTTGTCGCTCTCTACGCGAGTTGCCGTCGCATCATCGGCGTTCCGCCCATATTCGCCCGAAGAAAACCGCAATCATCTTTTTTGATGAGCCGCGCGTCTTCGAAGATTTATCCGACAGGCAGTGTTCGCGCTTCCCTACAATGGGGCGACGTGCCTTCCGTTATCGTAGGACTTGAATGTCGGCACGGGGACGGCACACCAACTGGAAGATTTTATGAACAGCAACTTCAAAACCGCGATGCTGGAAGCAACGCGGCTCACGCGCATAGGCAAACTGGCCGACGCCACGGCCGCAATCCGCCGCGCACTCAGCGGCCGTACCGATCCTGGCGCGGCTGCGGCCGAAAATAACCATGCTCCCGCCGATGGCGCACACAATGGCCCCCACATCTGGGACGCAGCACCGGTGCGGCCAGGCAGCAACGAGTTCGCCGTGCCAGGCGGACCGGATACCCAGGTTGGCGTCGCAGCCGCTGAAGCAGATGCGGCGCATCACACGGCGGAAGTGCGGCCCGCGTTTCGCGAAGCCGACGTCGCACCGGAGCCGTTCGACGGCGTGGACGATTTCGCTGACGGTGTTTACAAACACGCGCTGCAAACCCTGCACTACAAACTGTATTCGCCTCCCAACCACGCGCAGCACGGGCTGGCGTTGGTGGTGATGCTGCACGGCTGCACCCAGGACCCTGACGATTTCGCCGCCGGCACACGCATGAACGAACGTGCGCGCGAACAGGGATTTTTTGTGCTCTATCCCGCACAGCCGGCAGGCGCCAATCCATCAAAATGCTGGAACTGGTTCAAGCCTGTTCACCAGCATCGCGACAGCGGCGAGCCGGCGATGATCGCGGGCGCCACGCTGGAGATCATTCGCGAACATGGCATCGATGCGAGCCGCGTGTATATCGCCGGACTTTCCGCCGGCGGCGCGATGGCGACCATCGTCGCCAATGCCTATCCGGATATTTTTGCCGCCGCCGGCGTGCACTCCGGGCTGGTGCGCGGCGCGGCCAGCAATGTGATCGACGCACTGTCGGTAATGAAGCGCCCGCGCTCGCTGTTCTCACCTTCGGCGGGTGAACACCCCCCGGTGCCGACCATCATCATTCATGGCGATGAGGATCAGACCGTGCATCCGCAAAACAGTGAGCAGGTGCTGGCTGCAGCGCTGCACACGTCCAACGCCACCGCGACAACGGCAGGGCCGCAGATCGAACAAGGCGAATCCAGAGGCGGCCGGAAATTCACCCGCAGCGTTTATCGCGATACCGCCGGCAATGTGCAGGCTGAACACTGGCTGATTCATGGTGGCGGTCACGCATGGGCGGGCGGTGATACGGCGGGCTCGCATACCGATGCGAGCGGACCCGATGCTTCACGGGCGATACTGGATTTCTTTTTTGCGCAACCGGGAAGCCAGTTGCGAAACTAAGTCAAACAGATTCTTCGACACGAAAATCCCGTACTGGCACCTCTCCCGCCACAATCCGACACGTTGCCGTTGACAGCCGCTAACCATCCAGCAGACCCGCTTGAAGTTGGCGAAGAATAAAGAGAGCCGCTTAACCAGCGGCTTTCTTATTGCCCGACTCAGTGCATGCCCCCGCCGCCGCCAACTAGAAGCAGAAGCACGAACCACAAGAAGAAAAATACAATCGCAAACGCAATTAGGCCGCAGCCAAGTTTGATAGCAAACCGGTCAGAGGCTTCGCGCTCTACAGGCGTCATTTTGCCGGACTTAATTTTGCTTTGCGGGTAGTCGGATTCGGGAGTCGTCATTGTTCAATTGTATGCCTGCCATCTTGGCGCGATTTTTAGTGTGACGAATGGCGCTACGTGATTGCGATTGTTTGGGTGATCCCGCGGATTTGGTTCCTTTTAACTACCGCCAACGCTGGTGCTACGCGTTTCCACGCGGGCGTGTGACAATCCCTGTATCACCAAGAACAACAAAAAGATTTTCACAGGGGGAGTGCCATGCAGCACCTGTTCCAGCTTTTTTCTTGCACGCGTAAATTGTTGCGCAGCGTGCTGTTCGCGCTTGTCGTGTTGCCCGCACTCGCATTTACCTCCACCACGCAGGCGCAGAATTATTCCGACATCTGGTGGAACCCCGACGAATCGGGATGGGGCCTCA
>JBDTWS010000256.1:0-4234 GCA_040006575.1 Betaproteobacteria bacterium | reverse complement strand
TTGAAGCGGATCGGCCCGACCTGACGGCAGGCAATCGAGGCTTCGGCGCGGTCTTGGCGTCAGCTTTCTTGGCATCAGCGGCGGCTACGGCTTTTTCTTCTTTCTTGTCGGCAGCAGCTTCTTTCTTCACGGCCTTGGCGTCAGCTTTGGTGTCGGCAACTTTCTTGTCGGCAGCAGCTTCAGTCTTGGTGGCTTTGGCGTCAGCTTTGGCTTCGGCTTTCTTTTCAACAGCCTTGGCTACTGCTTTTTCTTCTTTCTTGGTAGCGGCAGGGGCTGCAGCAGCAGGCGCAGCGGCTTGAGCTACCGTGGTCTTGCCGGACAGGGTTACGTCCTTTTCCATTTTCTTCATGGTGCCTTCACCGATGCCAGGAACCTTGTCCACGTCAGCAACTGACTTGAATGGGCCGTTCTTGGTACGGAAATCGATGATGGCTTGTGCCTTGACTTCACCGATGCCGCTCAGGCTCATCAGTTCTTCTTTGGTTGCGGTGTTGACGTTCACGGCCGCGAATGCGATCGAGATCGATGCGAAAAACGCAGCGACAATTGCGAGGACTTTATTCATTTGTGTTCCTTGAGTGAGTGAGTTGTAAATTTATTGCTTGCCCCGATCGCCTCGCCCCATAGGAAAGCGTGCACTTCGGTGCGGTTCTTTTTGCCCATCGCTACAACCTGTTACAGAACCGCAGTCGATAAAACGACGGCCTCATGAAACGGTTGACGCTTGCGTGCCGCACTGGTTTTTTGACGTGCTTATTAATGTGCTTGCAGCGCATGCGAGAGAAATACAGCAGCCCCCCGACTTCGCAAAAATGTCTGCTGATTACATCGAGCCGCCGTTAACAACGCGGATCCAAGTAGTCCACTAAACCCATTGATTATATAGACTATTCTTTTGGCAAGGCAAGCGGAATGTGAGTTTTCGCACTATTTTCCGGCGGCCAGCCAGGGAATATAGCGGGCGACCCCCTGTTCGACCGTCAGGAAATCGGCTTCATAGCCGACATTACGGAGACGGGACGTATCTGCCTGGGTAAAGCTTTGGTATTTGCCCTTCAAAGCCTCGGGAAAGGCGATGTACTCGATCAATCCCTGTTCCAGCATGGCAGCCCGGCTCAAGGCCGGCTTGCCATCCAGCGCGCGGCAGGCGTTCAGGCTGGCCACCGCCACGTCGTTGAACGTCTGGCTGCGCCCGGTGCCGAGATTGAAGATGCCGGAGATTTCCGGATTGTCGAGGAAGTGCAGGTTGACCCTGACCACATCTTCCACAGACACGAAATCGCGCCGCTGCTCGCCGTTTTCGTAACCTTCGTTGCCTTCAAACAGCTTGATCTTGCCCGCAGCGCGGTATTGATTGAAGAAATGAAACGCCACCGAAGCCATGCGGCCCTTGTGACTTTCACGCGGACCGTAAACGTTGAAGTAGCGAAAGCCCGCGATCTGCGATGAGGCCTCGTCGAGACGCGCCCTCACCGCCTGGTCGAACAGGTATTTCGAATAACCATAAACGTTGAGCGGCGATTCAAATTCGCGCTCTTCCCTGAACGTGGTGCCGCCGCCGTACACCGATGCCGACGATGCGTAGATGAACGGCACCGATTCCTCCTGGCACCACTCCAGCAGCGAAAGCGAATAACGGTAGTTGTTCTCCATCATGTAGCGGCCGTCGGTTTCCATCGTGTCCGAACAGGCACCCTGGTGGAGCACGGCTTCCACATCGCCGCCCAGCTCGCCCGATTCGACCACTTGCAGGAAATCAGATTTGTGAACGTACTCGGCGATTTCGCAATCGACCAGGTTCTTGAATTTGTCGGCCTTGGTGAGATTGTCCACGGCGACGATATCGCTGATGCCGCGCTCATTGAGCGCTTTCACGATGTTGCTGCCGATAAAACCAGCCGCGCCGGTCACGATGTAGGTCATGGAAATTTGCCTGTTTGCGGAGTGTTTATTTCATCAGCCGATTTCGGCCAGCAGTTCTTCGCGCGAGACTGTGGCGGTGCCCAGCTTGGCGACCACCACACCTGCGGCGAGATTCGCGATATGCATTGCATCGGTCATCGATGCATCTGCTGCCAGCATCAGGCCCAAGGTCGCGATGACGGTGTCGCCCGCACCGGAAACGTCGAACACTTCGCGTGCACGCGTGGGCTCGTGTGTCGCACCGGCAGATGTAAACAGCGTCATGCCTTCTTCGGACCGCGTGACCAGCAGCGCTTCGATATCCAATTCGCGCCGCAGCTTGTCAGCCCGTGCTGCGAGATCGGCTTCGGAAGACCAGCGTCCCGCCACTTCGCGGAATTCGCCGCGATTCGGCGTAAGCAAGGTGGCGCCGCGATATTTGGCGAAGTCGTCGCCCTTCGGATCTACCAGGATTCGCTTGTGATGGCGCCGCGCGGCGTCGATCATCTTGGATACGTGGGTAAGCCCGCCTTTGCCGTAGTCTGAGAGGATGACTGCGTCCACGCCGTCGACCAGCGATTCAAAATCGCCCAGCTTGTCTTCCAGCACTTCGCGCGACGGCAGTGTTTCGAAATCGATACGCAGCAATTGCTGTTGCCGCCCGATGACGCGCAGTTTCACCGTGGTCGGCAGTTGCGCGTCCTTGTGAAACAGGGTGACCACTCTTTCCCTCGCCAGCAGCGTGGCGAGAGATCGGCCGGCTTCATCATCACCTACCACCGACAGCAAAGTGGCTTTGCCGCCCAGCGAAACGATATTGCGCGCGACGTTGGCCGCGCCACCGGGACGTTCTTCAGTTCGTTGCACGTGTACTATCGGCACCGGCGCTTCCGGCGAAATGCGCGAGACATCGCCGAACCAGTAGCGATCCAGCATAACGTCGCCGACGACGAGGACATGGGCGTTGCTGCAGTCGGGAAGTTTCAGCATGAATTGCCCGAAATTGAATTTGAAAGTCCAGCGCTGGTGCGGCTTTCAGGACATAAATGGCTGGTAAAGCGCGCCAGTGCTGGAGTTTCACGAGCGAAAACATGAACTTTATTCACGGCGCTCTATTCCCCCCCGATTGCAGGCGCCCGATCGGATAATAGTCAATTCCCAGATCGCGCATGGCGTCCGGCTCATAAAGATTGCGGCCGTCAAACACGACCGGCGACTTCAATGCCGATGTCATCACGCTGAAATCCGGCGAACGAAAAGTTTTCCACTCAGTGACGATGGCCAGTGCATCAGCACCTGCCAGCGCGTCATTGGCACTTTCGGCAAATCGCACCTTGCCATTTTTTGCGAGCAGGTGGGTCGCTTCTTTCATGGCGACCGGATCGAACGCGACGACGTTTGCACCGCGCTTGGTCAGGTCGTCGATCAACACCAGGCTCGGTGCTTCACGCATGTCGTCGGTATTGGGCTTGAACGCGAGGCCCCAGATGGCAAAGATTTTTCCTTCCAGGTTTTCACCGAAGCGGCGGACGATTTTCTGCGTGAGCACGTGTTTCTGCGCGTAATTCACGCGCTCCACGGCATCGAGCAATTTCATTTCCATTCCGGCCGCCATTGCGGTGCGCTGCATGGCCTGCACGTCTTTCGGAAAACATGAGCCGCCATAGCCCAGGCCGGGATACAAAAACTGGTAGCCGATACGCGGGTCCGAACCGATGCCCTTGCGCACCGATTCGATATCGGCGCCCAGACGCTCCGCCAGCAGGGCCAGTTCGTTCATGAACGAAATGCGCGTGGCCAGCATTGCATTGGCCGCGTACTTGGTCAGCTCGGCCGAACGCACATCCATCACCATCAGCCGGTCGTGATTGCGCTGGAACGGCGCGTACAGTTTGCGCATCGCTTCGATCGCATCCGCATCGTCGGCGCCGATCACGATGCGGTCGGGCCGCATGAAATCCTCGACGGCCGCGCCTTCTTTCAGGAATTCTGGATTGGACACCACCGAAAATTTCACCTGCGTTTTTCGTGCTCCGAGTTCCGCAGCAATCGCTTCACGAACCCGGTCTGCCGTTCCGACCGGTACGGTGGATTTATCGACAACGACTTTTGCACGCGTCATGTGGCGGCCGATATTTTGCGCGGCTGCCACCACGTACTGGAGATCGGCCGAACCATCCTCGCCGGGTGGCGTACCGACGGCGATCATCTGGATATCGCCGAAGTCCACGCCCTCCACCACGTCGTTGGAAAAACGCAGCCGTCCAGCGGCGATGTTATTTGCGACGATTTCCTTCAGGCCGGGTTCGTAAATCGGAATGCCGCCCGATTT
>JBDTWS010000255.1:0-4313 GCA_040006575.1 Betaproteobacteria bacterium | reverse complement strand
CCCGGCAACAACGGCTCGTCGGCCAATTTGTATTTGATGTCGTCGCTGAAGAGCACCTTGTTTGTGACAGGCTCCATCACGGTGCCGCGCAGGTAAAGATAACTGAGGCCGGTCTCGGTGCCGTTTTTGACCTTGAAATCCATCACGCTCATTTTTTCCGGGCCCACGCTATTGAAGCGCAGGGTCGGCTCCAGCACTTCGATGGGCGCCAGCACGGCTTTGGTCGACGTTTTATCGTCGTTCATTTTTTTTAGCACCGCGATTTCGCGATCGACTTTCACGCCCTGTTTTGTGGCCTCGTCCTTGCGCCGTTTCATGCCGGCGGCAATGATGTCGCGCCCGGTCATGCCATTGACCAGCGGCATCAATTGATCGGCCATCTGCTCGGGGCTGCGCGCGGAAATTTTCTGCAATGCGCCGACAATGCCGCCTTCGTAGCCGATGCTGACGTCGGTGACGGCCAACGCCATCAGCGCTTCATCCAGCCGCGTGATGTCCTCGGGCTTCGCGGATTTTTTCATTGCCGCCAAACTGGTTTCGAAGGCGCTCTCGCTGGTGCCGTCCAGCTTGCGGTCCAGCCCGGAGGAACACGCTGCCAGCGTCAGGAATACGGCGGCAATCCCGCCGCGCACGGCTATGGCGAAAATTCGTTTCATGGGACTTTTACCCCTTTTATGATTTTCATTCCCCAGCCGCGAAACTATAGCATCGCGGGTTTCTTATAGCATTGCGCTCTTCTATTGGCCTTTTGGACTTTGCGTTGCCTTCGCCCGCGTGGGCGACGACCGCACTTGTTCGGCAGCGATCCAGCCGTCAATCTGCTGTTCGAGGATGGTCAGCGGCAATGGACCGTTGTCCAGCACCGCATTGTGGAAACGGCGCAATTCGAAATTGTCGCCCAGCGCTGCTTTGGCGCGCGCGCGCAATTCTTTGATTTTCAGCTCACCGATCTTGTAGCCCAGCGCCTGGCCGGCCCACAGAATGTAGCGGTCGGTTTCTGCGATCGCGAATCCCTCGACCAGCCCTGCATTGTCCATCAGGTATTTGATGACCCGGTCGCGGTCCCAGCCGAATGCGTGAATGCCGGTGTCGACCACCAGGCGCGCGGCGCGATGCATCTCGGCGCAGAGCTGGCCATATTTCGAGTAGGGATCCTTGTAGAAACCGAGTTCTTCACCCAACGCTTCCGAATACAGCCCCCAGCCTTCGCTGTAGGCATTGAAGCCGGTGAATTTGCGGAATGGGGGCAAGTCTTTTAACTCCTGCGCGCGCGCAATCTGCAGGTGATGGCCGGGTACGGCTTCATGCATCACCAGCACTTCCATCCAGTGTTTTGGCCGGGTGCGCAGGTTATTGAGGTTGGCTTCGAAGAAACCGGCGCGCGAGCCATCTGCTGCCCCCGCCGTGTAGTGCTCGGCCGCATCGCCCAGCGAGGCATCCATGGCGCGGATACCGTACGGCTGGCGCGGCAGTTCGGCGAAGAAGCGCGGCAGTTCGGCGTCGGCGCGCTTGGCGATGGCGCGATAACCCGCCAGCATTTCCTCGCGATCGGTGTAGTAGAACTTCGGGTCGGTGCGCAGCATGGTGTTGAATTCGGCGCGGGTTCCCGTGAAGCCGGCGCGCGCAATCACCTTGTCCATCTCGGTAATGATGCGTGCCACTTCGCGCAGGCCAAGCTCGTGTACCTCTTTGGCGGTCATGCTGGTGGTCGTGAAGCGTCCGATCATGGCGTCGTAATACGCCATGCCACCCGGCAGCGACGAGGCGCCCAGCGCGGTGTCCTTCGCGGCTGCAGCAGGCAGGTATTTGTCCTTTACAAACGCCTGTAGCTCGCGAAATGCCGGCACTATTTGCTCGCCGATTACTTTGCGCGCAGCGGCCGCGAGACGCTCGCGATCCGCGGAGGAGAAATCTGCCGGGAAATGTGTGAACGGCACAAAAGCAGGCAATTTCTCCGCATCCGTACCAATATGAATTTCCAGCTGCGACGGAACCGAACGCATGCTGATCGCGGGCGCAATCCAGCCGCTGGCGATCCCCCGCTCCATCCATTTTTGCTGAGCGGCCAGCGAGGCCGGGATCGCGGAAAGGCGCTTCAGGTAATTTTCGTAGTCCCGCACGCGATTGAATGGAGACGCGCGTACCAGCAGCGGAATCAGCCGGTGCGGGCCATTGCTGGGCGTGAGCTTGAGCCAGTCGTCATCGCCGCCAAAGGGCAAGTTGCCGGGCAGTCGGGCGAAAAGTTCACTCACTTGAACCGACCGCTCCACCTGCGAGGCGAGCACGTCATAGGTAATGCGGTCCTGGCCGCTGAGAGTCTTGGCGTCGATCGCTTTAATTTGCGAGAGCAATTGCTTGCGATAGACGCCACGCTGCCTTGAGGCAGCCTCGGAATGATCGGTGAGGCGGTCATTGAAGCGGTAGTCGCCTCGCAGCGTGGAAGCCTCCGGAAACTCCTTCGACTGCCACTCCCAATGCGCGGCCACCAAGTTCTCAAATCGGGATTTCGCCGTGGGCGCAGGTGCGGGTGCGGCCTCAGCGACGAACGATGCGACGGCAACAATCAGGCACCACGCACTGCCTGCCAAGAATTTATTCGGAAACCTGAACGACATGAATGTTCCTTCTGCGGATTTTCAGTTTAAGTGTTTGCGACATGGCGACAAATGCGCCTCGCAAGCGTACTTACATCCCTATTTGTGGCGGCTACACCCACAAACGTCGCACTATGCTGACTATCCTTGTTCGATAAACCTCGGGCTCATCAACGCGGCCTCCGAGCGCTCATGCGGCATCTTGTGCGCCATCAATCCCTGGACGATCTGCAACGCACTTTTATCGCAGGGAGGTAGCTCCACGTTGCTGGTCGCCAGCGGCGTCACGCGTGCACCCCAGCGAATCAAATGCGCAGACATCGTCAAGCCTGCCCCGAATGCGGGAATCAACACCAGCGAATGCGGCGTGATGCGCCCCTCCTCCAGCGCCTCCACCAGCGCTACCGGCGCCGTGGCGGCACTCATGTTCCCGTATTTGTGTACCGTCAGAAATACCTTGTCCATCGATGCGCCCGCACGCTTGGCCACAGCTTCGATGATGCGCAGGTTGGCCTGGTGGGGAACGATCAATCCAATATCGTCGATCGTTACACCCGCCTGCCGCATCACATCCAGGCTACCCTCGCCCATCCCTGTGACCGCTTTCTTGAAAATTTCCTGACCGTCGAAATCCCAGCGCGTGTCGCCCTGCTGGACGCCCATGTTGTTGTAAAGCCCGCCCATCCCGCGTACGCGCAGCGTTTGGCGCGCATCGGCGTAGCACTGGAGTTTCTCAGCGATCACGCCCTCTTCCTGTTCGGTCGCCTCGAACACGCAAGCCGCCGCGCCGTCGCCGAACAGCACCGACACATTTCGGTTTTGCCAGTCCATGAACTTGGAAATGTGTTCTACGCCGATCACCAGCACTTTTTTGGCGGCTCCGGACTTGATAAATGCCGTCGCCGTGGACATGCCGTACAGGAAGCTGGTGCACGCGGTGTTCAAATCCATCGCCGCCGCTTTGTGCGCACCAAGCTTAACTTGCAGCCCGGAGGCGGAATTCGGCACCAGTTCATCGGCGCTGCAACTTCCGTAAATGATGAAATCCAACTCATCGGCCTGTATGCCCGCACAAGCCAGCGCACGCGACGCGGCCACGTAGGAAAGCTCCAGCCCGGATACATGCGAAATGCGCCGCTCCTTCATCCCGGTGCGGCTGGTGATCCAGGCGTCATCCGTGGGCAGGAAGGTTGAAAGATCCTCGTTGGTCAGCGTCGCGGGCGGCAGGCATTTGCCCCATCCCGTCAGTGCAGCGTATGTCATGTCAGTTCCCCGGTTCCGAGTGGAATCAGCTTGCTCTTCATTGGCCGTCCGAGAGCAATGCCGACGATGCGTGAAATCGCATTGTCGCGCAATTTCCGGTTACTGAAATGGATGGTGCCATTTTTGATCGCGCGAGTCATGGCGCTCAATGTACTCACGCTTCGCATTTTCACGTGACGCAGGCGCACAGCTGTATTGCCTTCCGGTGAACGGTGATGACACTCCAGAAAAATCACCAAGGCGTTACCAATTCCGGTAGAAAAACGCGTTCTTTGCACAAACGCTCTAACCTCACGCCTACCAATGGTTACCGGGAATTTGCAAATTGTTCGCGCAAAAAAATAATCTTCGGATGCGACACAAAGTCGCAATTCAAGAAATCACAATCCAATAAGAAAGAAATTAAATGAAAAATTCCATCGAAAAAAATTCCAGCAAATTCGTAATGACTGAAAA
>JBDTWS010000254.1:0-4335 GCA_040006575.1 Betaproteobacteria bacterium | reverse complement strand
TACATGCCGCGCAACCTCATGGTCTCGTCGCCCAATCCGGGCGTGCTGGATTTCCAGGATGCGGTCTACGGCCCCATCAGTTATGACATTGCCTCGCTGTATCGCGATGCGTTCATCTCATGGGAAGAGGAACGCGTGCTGGACGGCACGATCCGCTTCTGGGAAAAAGCGAAAAAAGCCGGTTTGCCGATGCCCGAGCAGTTTGGCGATTTCTACCGCGACGTGGAATGGATGGGACTGCAACGCCACCTGCGCATCCTCGGCATTTTCGCGCGGCTGCATTATCGCGATGGCAAGCCGGCTTACCTTGAGGACGCGCCGCGATTCGTCAATTACGTGCGCAAAACCTGCGAGCGTTATGGCGCGCTGCGGCCGCTGGTGCGGCTGTTCGATGAGCTGAAGATTGGCGAGACGGCGGTGAGTGGTTATACGTTTTGATGGCGCTTGACTGTCGCGTTGTTACCGGCGAAATTAGAACAAAAACTCAAGCACTGTAGCGGGTTACAGGGCAAAAGAGGCTGTCGAGCCGCTACAGCGCTTGAGTTTGGCGTTGATTTTTTACAAAAAACACACCACAACTGTCACGCTTGCATACATTCGCAGCAAGTCGGCGGCGTACAATATTGACTTCCCGCCACCATCCCCTCTCCCCATGAAACGCGAAAATTTCCCCTTCCCGGTCGTTGTTCCCCAAGTGAAACTCCACGCCGACCGCCGCAAGCGCCTCGCGAAAAACCTGAAGGAAGGCCTGGTGCTGCTGGCGACCGCGCCGGAAGCGACGCGCAATGCCGATGCGCACTACGACTATCGCTGGGACAGCCACTTTTATTACCTCACCGGTTTTCGCGAGCCCGAGGCGGTGCTGGCGATTGTGCTGGGCAAGAAGCCGCGCCACATCCTTTTTTGCCGCGACAAGAATCTTGAGCGCGAAATCTGGGACGGCTTTCGTTTTGGCCCGCAGATGGCCAAGGAAGTTTTCGATTTCGACGAGTCGTATTCGATTGCCGAACTCGAAACGCGCATCCCGGAATTGATGATTGATGAAGACGTGATCCACACGCCCATCGGTGCCTCGGCGCAATGGGACCAGTCGATCACGCGCTGGCTCAATGCCGTGCGCGCCAAGGTGCGCACCGGCATCACCGCGCCTGCGGAAGTACGCGACCTGCGCATGCCGATCGGGCAGATGCGGCTCATCAAGGACAATGCCGAAATCGCGATCATGGCGCGCGCCGGAAAAATTTCCTCAGATGCGCATGCCCGCGCGATGCGCATGGCCAAACCCGGCATGTACGAGTACCAGGTTGAGGCCGAGATCCTGCATGAATTCGTCAGCAACGGCGCACGCCAGCCGGCTTACGGCAGCATTGTCGCTGCCGGCGGAAATGCCTGTGTGCTGCACTACCGTGAAAATTCGGCGCTGCTGAAAAAAGGCGACCTGATGCTGATCGACGCCGGTTGCGAACTGGAAAGTTACGCCGCCGATATCACACGCACGTTCCCCATCGCCGGAAAATTCAGCGGGCCGCAAAAAGACATTTACGAACTGGTGCTGGAGTCACAACTGGCCTGCATCAAGGCCGTCAAGCCGGGCGCGCAGTTCGGCAAATATCATGAGGTCGCCAACACGGTGCTGGCGCAGGGCCTCATCGACCTGAAGTTGTGCAAGGGATCACTGGCCAGCGTGCTGGAAAAGGAAACCTACAAGCAGTTCTACATGCACCGTGCCGGCCATTGGCTGGGGTTGGACGTGCATGACGCCGGCGAATACAAGCGCGACGGCAAATGGGTGCTGATGCAGCCCGGCATGGTGGTGACGGTGGAGCCGGGCCTGTACATTCGCCCGGCCGACAATGTGCCCAAGCATTTCTGGGACATCGGCGTGCGCATTGAAGACGACATCCTGGTGACGGCGAAGGGCAATACCAACTTGACCGAAAGCTGCCCCAAGACCGTGCGTGATGTCGAGGCACTGACGACGGGCGCGTAGTCCGTCGGTCTGCTTCATTTCCGCGCGAACGCCGGCAAAATTTGTCCAACGTAATCATCATCGGTGCCGGCCCCGTCGGCGCCACCTTCGCGCTGCTGGCGGCGCGCATGGGTTCTGCGGTCACGATACTTGAAGCGCGCGAAGGCCCTTCGCGCGAAACGCGATCGCTCGCGCTCTCGCACGGCAGCCGCGAAATCCTTGCGCGATGCGGTGCGTGGGACGAGAGCTTGCACGCAACCAGCATCCTCACCATTCACACTTCGCAGCGCGGCGGCTTCGGGCGCATGCGCCTGTCGCATGAAGATGCGGGTGTGCCGGCGCTTGGCTATGTGCTGTCGTACGCGAATCTGCAGTCCGCACTGGACCGGCAGCTTGAGGTGCGCAACATCCACGTGATGCGTGGCGCGCAGGTTTCCGCGATCGAAGACGCATCTGGCAAAGCGACTGTGAAATTCACCCACAACGGCAGCGAACACGCGCTCGACGCGGACGTCGTGGTGCTCGCCGACGGCGGCGCCAACCTGGGCAAGGTTCCCTCGCTCGTTGTCAACGAGAAAGACTACGGCCAGAGCGCGTTGCTGGGTCATATCACCGCCGATACCCCACATCGCGGCACTGCTTATGAGCGCTTCACGGCAGAAGGCCCGGCTGCATTGCTGCCTCACGGTGGCGAACGCGAATATTCACTGGTGTGGGTGTCGTCACCCGAACGTGTCGAGGAATTGAAAGCGCTGGATGAACAGGCTTTCATCGCCGCGTTCCAGCAGCATTTCGGCTTTCGCGCCGGCAAATTCCTGTCGGTCTCGCAACGCCGCAGCTTCCCGCTGAAATTGCGAACACTGTCCTCAAGGGTGGCCGGGCATGTGGCGGTTATCGGCAATGCCGCGCAGGCATTGCATCCGGTGGCAGGACAGGGTTTCAACCTGGGTCTGCGCGATGCGGACGACCTGGCGCAGCGGCTGGGCGTTTCAGTCGGCAAGAGCGCGTCGGAAATATTGCAGGAATATGCAGGCTCACGCGATCGCGATGTGGAGCGCAGTATCGGCTTCACCGATTTCCTGGTGAGTGCGTTTTCCAACGATCACCTCCTGTCGCGCGTGCCTCGCGGGCTGGGGCTGGCGGCGATGGATATGCTGCCGTTTGCGCGGCGTGCGCTGGCCCGCCGCATGCTGTTCGGGGCGCAGAAATAATGGCTTCGCGCATCGTCATTGTCGGGGGCGGGCCGGTGGGACTGGCGCAGGCGATTGCCGCGTCGCGGTTGCGCGGGGTTGAAGTCACGGTGGTCGAACGCGGACCGGCAACGCCGGAGGTCGCACCAAAATCATTTGATCATCGCGTTTATGCGCTTTCACCTGCGTCCATGGCGTTGTTGGACGAACTCGGCGCATCGCTCGACGCCGCACGCATTGCTCCGGTACGTGCCATGCATGTCACCGGCGATGATGGTCACAGCGGTATCGATTTCAATGGCGGCGTGCCGGTGGCAACGATTGCCGAACATTCGGCCGTGATGCGCGCCCTGGCGCATCGCCTCGCCGCTGACGGGCGGGTGGAAATAAAGTACGGCGTCGCACCACTCGAGATGCACGTGATCGATGCTGCAGGCGCGCAGGCGAATCGTCGCGAATTGAAGCTCTCCGATGGCAGCGTCATCACTGCCGACCTGCTCATCGCCGCCGATGGCAATCGCTCGCAGATCCGCAACTGGGCCGATATTTCCGTCCAGGCGAAGGATTACGAAAGCGATGGTGTGGTGGCGAACTTCAAGGCCGAACGCACGCATGGCGATATCGCGCGCCAGTGGTTTACACATGATGCGGTGATGGCCTGGTTGCCGTTGCCGGATAGCCACATTTCAATTGTGTGGTCGCTGGCGAGGGAGGCGTCTTCTGCATTGCCAGAAGAGGCAGCTGAATTTTCCAGGGCAGTTGCCGCGATGGGGCAGCACGAGTTGGGCGCATTGACACTGGTCTCGCCGATTGCCCGTTTCCCGCTATCGCGCATCATGGCCGCGGATTGGGTACAGCCCGGACTTGCGCTCATCGGTGATGCCGCGCATGCCGTGCATCCGCTGGCGGGACAGGGTGTGAACCTGGGTTTCGCCGATGTGCGCAACCTGACGAGTATCCTGCGTGAGAGATCAAAATTTTCCGCGATTGGCGATATCGCATTGTTGCGGCGCTATGAACGCGCCGGCCGTGAAGCCGCGTGGGCCGTGGGCGAGGTCACCGACAAACTGCGTTCTCTTTACCTGCGCGACTGGAAAACCGCCCGATGGCTGCGTAATGAAGGTCTCGCCCTGATGGACGGCATGCCGGCGGCCAAGGCCATGCTGGTAGACTATG
>JBDTWS010000253.1:0-4371 GCA_040006575.1 Betaproteobacteria bacterium | reverse complement strand
TTGCTGGCGCGCGCCATTGCCGGCGAAGCGAAAGTGCCGTTCTTCTCGATCTCCGGTTCCGACTTCGTTGAAATGTTTGTCGGTGTTGGCGCGGCACGTGTGCGCGACATGTTCGAACAGGCCAAGAAAAATTCGCCGTGCATCGTGTTCATCGATGAAATCGACGCCGTCGGCCGCCAGCGTGGCGCCGGTGTGGGCGGTGGCAATGACGAACGCGAGCAGACCTTGAATCAGTTGCTGGTGGAGATGGACGGCTTCGAAGCATCGGCCGGCGTCATCATCATCGCTGCGACCAATCGTCCTGACGTGCTGGACCCTGCGCTGATGCGTCCGGGCCGTTTCGATCGCCAGGTCGTCGTCCCGCTGCCGGATATCCGTGGTCGCGAACAGATCCTGCTGGTGCACATGCGCAAAGTGCCGATCGCACCGGACGTCGAAGCCAACACCATCGCACGCGGCACACCGGGTTTCTCGGGTGCGGACCTCGCCAACCTCGTGAATGAAGCTGCGCTGTTCGCGGCACGTTCATCGAAGCGCCTGGTCGATCACGAAGATTTCGAGCGCGCCAAGGACAAGATCTACATGGGTGCCGAACGGCGCTCGATGGTGATCCGCGAAGAAGACAAGCGCAAGACCGCGTATCACGAATCGGGTCACGCCATCCTGGGCTACATCCTGCCCAATTGCGATCCGGTGCATAAAGTCACTGTGATTCCACGCGGCCGCGCACTGGGCATCACCTGGTCGCTGCCCGAGCAGGATCAGTACACGCGCTATCGCGAACAGATGCTGGACGATATCTGCATGATGTTCGGTGGGCGTATCGCCGAAGAATTGTTCGTCGGCAAGATTTCGACCGGCGCCTCCAACGACTTCGAACGCGCCACGCACACGGCGCGCGAAATGGTCACACGCTACGGCATGAGTGAAGCGCTGGGCCCGATGGTCTATGCCGAAAATGAAGGCGAAGTGTTCCTGGGCCGCAGCATGACGCGCCAGACCAACATTTCCGAAGCGACGATGCAGAAGGTCGATTCGGAAATCCGCCGCATCCTGGACGAGCAATACGCGCTGGGCAAGAAACTGCTCGAGGAAAATCGCGACAAGGTCGAAGCCATGACCGCGGCGCTGATGGAAATCGAAACCATCGACTCGGATCAGATCAAGGACATCATGGAAGGCCGTCCCCCGCGCCCACCCAAGCCTTCGCAGATGGCCTACAAGCCGAAGCGCGATGGCGATGGCGACGGCAACGCGCCGGCCGCCCCGACGAAGCCCGAACCGGCCACGGCCGATGGTGCCAACTGATCGGGTGGTACATAGTTGCAAAAAGGACGGCCCAGGCCGTCCTTTTTGTTTGTACGCTCCCGTGTTCGCAGTAGCAGTTTCCATAACTTGCGCTAGTCCCCGCCGATGACGATCCTTCAATGTGGTGCCTACTCGCTGTCACTGGATCGTGTGATGGTGATGGGCATCGTCAATGTCACCCCCGATTCTTTTTCCGACGGCGGGAAATTCCTGGCGCGTGACCAGGCAATCGCGCATGCCGAACAGTTGATTGCAGAAGGCGCAGACATCCTCGATATCGGCGGCGAATCCACGCGTCCCGGTGCGGCGGCGGCGAGCTTGCAGGAAGAGCTCGATCGCGTCATGCCGGTGCTGGAAGCGTTGCGACACCACGGTGTGCCCGTCTCCATCGATACCCAGAAAACACAGGTCATGCAGGCCGCCATTGCCGCCGGCGCATCCATGATCAATGACGTGAATGCATTGCAGGCCGAGGGCGCTATCGAAGCCTGCCGCGATTCGACCGTTGCCGTCTGCCTCATGCACAAGCAGGGAATGCCGCAAACCATGCAGGCGGCGCCAGCGTATGACGACGTTGTGGAGGAGGTCAGCCAGTTCCTGCAGTGCCGCGCGCACGCCTGTGAGCACGCCGGCATCGCGCACGACCGCATCGTCATCGATCCCGGCTTCGGTTTCGGCAAGACGGTTGAACACAATTTCACTTTGCTGCGCGAGCTGGCGGCGCTGGCCGCACTGGGCTATCCACTGCTGGCCGGCTATTCGCGCAAATCTTCGCTGGGTGCGATTACCGGACGTGAGGTGGATGATCGTCTTGCCGGCAGTCTCGCTGCGGCTATGATTGCCGCACAGAACGGTGCGACAATCCTGCGGGTGCACGATGTTGCGGAGACGGTGGATGTATTGAAGGTACTGGCCGTAACACGTGAAAAAACAGGATAGAACTCAAGCACCGGCGCGCCTCGCAGGCTAAAAATGGCTGGAAACACCCGCCAATGCTGGAGTTTCGATGCTAAATCAGTATTAAATGAAAAATAATCGCGCCGCATTCCAATGCCGCGCCTGTTTCGGGAGATGAAACGATGAGCCGCAAATACTTTGGAACCGATGGCATCCGTGGCCGCGTCGGCGATGCGCCGATTACCCCCGACTTCGTATTGCGGCTGGGTTTCGCCGCCGGTTGTGTGCTGGCGCAGGATCGCAGCGACGGCCGCTCGCGGCCGACCGTCATCATCGGCAAGGACACGCGTATTTCCGGCTACATGCTGGAGAGCGCGCTGGAAGCGGGATTTTCCGCAGCGGGTGTGGATGTGCTGCTGGTCGGGCCCATGCCCACACCGGGTGTGGCCTATCTCACGCGCGCGCTGCGCCTTTCCGCCGGCGTGATGATTTCGGCCTCGCACAATCCCTTCGACGACAACGGCATCAAGTTTTTTTCCGCTGATGGGCTGAAGCTGCCCGATGAAGTCGAACACGAAATCGAGGCGCTGCTCGATAAGCCGATGGTGACGCTGCAATCGATTCACCTGGGCAAGGTGCGCCGCATTGAAGACGCGGCGGGACGCTATATCGAATTCTGCAAAAGCACGTTTCCGCGCCAGCTCGATTTGCGCGGCATGAAACTGGTGGTGGACAGCGCCAATGGCGCCGCGTGGGACATCGCGCATCACGTTTTCCGCGAGCTCGGCGCTGAAGTCATTGCCATGGGCAACAAACCCGACGGCACCAACATCAATGACGAAGTCGGCGCGACCCATCCTGCTGCCATGTGCGCTGCCGTCAAAAAGCACGGCGCCAACTTCGGCATCGCGCTGGATGGCGATGCCGACCGCCTGGTGATGTGCGACAACGACGGTACCCTGTTTGACGGCGACCAGCTGCTCTACGCGATGGTAAAGGACCGGCACGCGCGGGGCGCCATGCGTGGCGGCGTGGCCGGCACATTGATGACCAATCTCGCACTTGAGCAGCAGTTCACCAAGATGGCAATCCCGTTCGAGCGCGCCAAGGTCGGAGATCGCTACGTACTGGAAATGCTGCGCGACAAGGGCTGGGAATGCGGCGGCGAAAATTCCGGCCATTTGCTCTGCCTGGAAAAACATTCGACCGGTGACGGCATTATTTCTGCGCTGCAAATATTGGGCGCGCTGAAACGCAACGATCAATCGCTCGGACAGTTCACCTCAGAGCTCACCTTGTTCCCGCAAATTCTCGAGAACGTACGGCTGCCCAGCCGCTTCAATTTTGCGGCGAGTGAACCGGTACAGGCTGCGGTCAAGGCTGCCGAAGCAGAGCTCGCGGGGGATGGCCGCGTGTTATTGCGCGCATCGGGCACCGAACCCGTGATTCGCGTGATGGTGGAAGGACGCGATGGGGTGCTCGTGAAACGGCTGGCGCACGATATCGCCAAAGTGGTCAAGGAGTCCGCAACTGCGTGACGGGGAATGTCGGAGTGGTCTAGATGACTGCCTTTCGCATTTTGATTTGTGTAAAGGAAGGGCGATTCCATTGGCACAGCGCGTGAGGGATGGCGATGTGCGGGCAGCGTGAACGGCTGTTATCGGCCAGGAGCGGACGGTCGAGCTTCTTAAAAGCGGACGTTTGAAACCCAATTCTGAGACGGTGGTGAGCGTATTGGCATCTGCCGCGATGCGCCAGACGTAAACAGAGTTCTTTGTGCGCTTACGCGCGCTGCTCATTCGGAGCTCAAAAGGATATGCAATGACGGGTAACGAAAATGTGAAAGTGACATTTCAACTCGACGCTAACGACTGGCACGGACATAGCACCGAATCGCTTTGGGCGGAGAAAGTAGGCAGGGCTACTTATAGGATATTGAATGTCCCTTTTTTTGCCAAAGAAATTAGCTATTTTGATGTTGTCTACGCAAGAAAGGATCGACGTGGACGCCTCCTGTTTGAAGCTATTGTAGACAGGGGCGGTTTTTCAACAATGCATCTTGTAGCGAAGACGAAAAAAGTCTTGACTACTGCTTTCCAGCAAGCGTTTGGCAGATTAGAGAGCCTCGGCATAGATCGAGAGCGCGGGGAAAGTGGTGACTTGGTA
>JBDTWS010000252.1:0-4371 GCA_040006575.1 Betaproteobacteria bacterium | reverse complement strand
CTACATGCGGGGATTGCGCGGCAACGCACTGGTCGCCGGCGTGGTGGCGGCGAACGCGACCCGCGACGCCGCGCAGATCGAGGCGTTCCTGGGGTTGGTAATGCCCTGATCGGTGTCGTACCGGGGAAGGCCGGTGCGCGGGGTTCCGGTACCGCGCCGCCTTCAAGCCGCTGGGTCCCCGCCTTCGCGAGGACGACGGGACTACTTATCGGTCAGTACGGAAATCTAAAGTCACCCGCATTGAAAATAGAATCCTGACATGCCCTCACATCAAATCTTGTCCATCAACCTGGGCGCCCTGCAGCCCATGGAAGTCGCCGGCAAGCTGGTCGAAACCGCCATGGTCAAACGTCCCGTGAAGGGCGCAATCGAGATCACGAAAGACGGCGTGAGCGGCGATTCCATCGGCGACAAGGCCCGCCACGGCGGCGACGGCCAGGAGGTTTATCTCTTCAGCGCGGAAGACTTGCAATGGTGGACGAACACCTGCGGCCGGACGATTCCGGCCGGACACCTCGGCGAGAATCTCACGATCGATCGCTGGTGGTCCGACGTTCGTATCGGCGACCGCATGCGTGCCGGCGCGCTTGAGCTGGAGATTTCTTTCCCGCGAATTCCTTGCGCCACGCTGGCTACGCACATGGGTGGGCCACAGTTTCTCAAGACCTTTATCGCGGCGCGGCGGCCGGGGTTTTATGCGCGCGTTATTTCAGCCGCCCCGGTTTGCGCCGGTCAAGAGTTGGAGCTACTTCGCGCCGGCGGGAATGCCCCGCTCGCCATCGATTTGTTCGATCTGTGGCACAACTCGGCACTGCGCAGAAAAGAACTGTTGTTACGCGCTTCCGCGGCGCCAATCGCGCAACGTGCAAGGAAGTCAATCGACAACTGGTTGGCAGCCCCGGCCAACGAAGGCAGCTAGCTTTCTACGCGCGTCGCCGTCGTTTTCATGCCGCCTGTTCCAGCGCATGCAGCCAGCCTCGCGCAATGGCCATTCGCCAAAAAAGAACTCGCATGAAATCTTCACGGCCGGTTCACATTTCATTTGCGGCCACCGTTAGCGTATAGAATCAACCCATCTTCTCCCCGGGCGCAGGAATAAAAGATCCTGCGAAATCTTGTGACAACGAACCCGGTTTCAAGTGACCCCGACCCCGAACCTGCGCCCGCCGCGAGCCCACTTCATTCGCTCGCCCGCGAAGCCGTGGCGACTGCCATTGGTGGCGACATCAGGCGTGGCCTGGCGATGGCGATCGAAGCACGAAAGCAGGCGCGCGACGCGGGCGATGCGTCAGCTGAACTGGCGGCACTGAACGCCGCCGCGCGCTGCCACAGCCTCCGCAACGATTCGATTGCTTCCCTCTCCGCTGGTACTGATGCCGCTGCGCTGGCCGGCAAGCTGGGCGATGTCAACGCGATGGCGCACGCGCTCTGCTCCATCGCCAACACCGCCTTCACGCTGCAGCTGATGGATGAATCGCGCGAGATCGCCGCGCGCACCGTGGCGGTATCGGTGGAACTTCATGACGATGACCTGGAATGCCGCGCGAGGCAGGTGTACGGGGTGATCCTTGGCGACCTGTTCCGTTTTGACGAAGCTGCGGAACAAATTTCGCTGGCACTCGCCGCGGCCCGCCGGCATGGGCTGGCCGCGTTTGAATATCGCGTGCAAGCCAACGTTGCGTCGTTGTCGCGAAAACAGGCGCGCTACTTCGCAAAGGCAGGTGACGAGACTCGCATGCAGGCGGCGGCCAATGCGGCCATGGACGAAGCAGCGCGCGTGATCGCTATTGCGCAGCGTGGGAAATTGCAGGCGCTTGAGATCACCATGAGTGCGCTGCAAGGGGAAGTGCTCGCACTGCGCGGCGACATCGCCGGCGCCATCGCCCGCACACGTTTCGCCATCGACCTCGCCTCGCGCAACCGCCAGTTCAGCAACATTCCGCCCGCCAGTTTGCGGCTCGCAGGATTCCACCGCGCGCAGGGAAACCTGCCGCTGGCGCGTGCCGCATTGCAGGAAGGATTGCAGAGTGCGGAAACACTGAGGCCGACATTCCGCATTGCCGAAATATGCGCTGCCATCGCGGATTGCGAACAGGACATGGGCAACGCCGGCGCCGCAACCACCTGGCGCCAGCGTGCGGACGACGAGCAGCAATCCTTCGCGCAGGAACGCGAGACCGCGCGCGGCTACCTTCGACGCATCATTGCCGGAACCGGACTGGATAAAACATGAAAACATGCGTGCTTATTTTGGCGATGGTACTGGGATTTGCCACCAGCACACACGCAGAAGTCGTTGAATCGCTTTCCGAGATTTTTTACGATGTCCCCGTGCAGGCACGGCAGACCGTGTTGTCCTCGCTGAACAGCGCCACACCCATCCGCCAGGACGGCAAGGTCTTTCACGGCTACACGCGCTGGGGCGTCAAGTGGAATTTCCGCTGGAACGATGCCGGTGGCACTTGCCGCATGACTTCTGTATCCGTCGATGTATCCGGCACAATCACCATGCCGCGCCTGACGGGTGGCGATGCCACGCAACAGGCCGCGTTTGATCGCTATGCGGTGGCACTGAAGCGGCATGAATTGGGTCACTTCGACATTGGCCGCGAGGCGGCCGGGGCGATTGATCGCGCGTTGACGTCGTTGCCGCCCATGTCCAGTTGCGCCGAACTGGAGAAATCCGCAAACAGTGCAGCCAGCCAATTGCTGGAAGCGCACCAGGCCAGGGAACGACGTTACGACATCAACACCGAGCACGGCAGGACGCAGGGTGCGCGCTACGAACTGCTGAAATAGTCAGCTGGCGCAAGCATCTACCGTTACCTGCGGCCGGAGTAATATCTGCTTTCCAACCGGGAGCCGCATCATGACAACACTGGACGAGGAAATTGCCCGCCAATTGAAGGCCGCCGCTGAATCAGGCGAATTGGCCGCTGCCGAAGGTTATGGCAAACCGCTGGTCGATACGCCCGGCTGGGACGCCACACCTGGCGCATTGCGCATGCCTTTCAAGATTCTCAAGGATGCGGGTGTCGCGCCGGCGGAAGTGGGAATGTTCAATGAGCGCGCACGTTTGCGCGCAGAGATCGACGCCTGCACCGACGAGGCGCGCCGCGAGACACTGTTGCGCGAACTGGGCGAAATTCAACAAAAACTGGCGTTGCGGCTGGAATCACTGCGAGCCAACGCGACGCTGTGAACCCAGGAAAACCAACAGGAGAAATAACATGAGCGACCTGAACGCAATACATAATCGCGCCGTCTGGTTCGACATACCCGTGGCGAGCCTCGACCGCGCGTCCGCGTTCTACAGCGCCGTCATGGCCATCAAGGTGCACAAGCAGGAATATCCCGGTGGCGCGTTCTGCATTCTCGATCACGGCGACGGCAATGGTGGCTGCCTGGTCGAAGGTGCGGACATGATCTCGCGCAACGGCGGCATCCTGGTGTACCTGAATACCGAAGGCCGCATCCAGGATGCGGTCGCGCAGGTAACAAAATTCGGTGGTGAAGTATTGGAGGCGACTCACCCGATCGGCCCGCACGGGTTCCGTGCCATCGTGCGCGATTGCGAAGGTAACCGGCTCGCCTTGCATTCATCAGTCGATCAATAACGCGCGCAGATGAAACTGCAGCAGGCTCGCAAATTCTCACTGTCCCTGCCTGAGACTAACGAGGAACTGCATTTCGAATACACCTCGTTTCGTGTATGCGGGAAAATTTTCGCTACCGCGCCGCCGGGTGGAATTCACCTGCATGTTTTTGTCGATGAAGCAGAACGCGCCCCGCTCATCGCGGCGCATCCGGATATTTATGAACCGCTATATTGGGGAAAGAAAGTATCCGGCGTGCGCGTAATGCTTGTGCGCGCCGATTCCGCAGCCGTAAATACGTTGTTGAAACAGGCGTGGTTGCGGAAAGCGCCGAAGCGGCTGGCCGCCGAGTGGCTGGGAAATAAATAGGTTTTTCGCGTGGAAACGTGGAATAAAAAAAAGCCCCGTACACCGGGGCTTTTTTCGGCGCGTGTGAAATTACTTTTTCGCCTTCGTTCCCGCCGTCGCCATGAAGTTATCAAAATTCTGCTCCGCCACGCGGAACCACAGGATCTGGTCATCGCGGAACGCTCTCCACGAGTCATAGACTTTCTTGAATTTTGCGTTCTTGGCCGAGATTTCCTCGAACGTTTCCAGCGTCGCCTTGTGGCACGCGGTCATGATTTCCCTGCTGAACGGACGCAGCTGTACGCCATTGGCGACCAGCCGTTTCAACGCAGCAGGATTGACCGCGTCGTACTTGGCCAGCATGTCGATATTGGCTTCGGCACAAGCGCTTTCGAGGATGGATTTGTATTCCGGCGGCAAGGCTTCC
>JBDTWS010000251.1:0-4379 GCA_040006575.1 Betaproteobacteria bacterium | reverse complement strand
GCAATTTCAGCGGGGCGCAATTACGGGCGCCGCCGCTGGGGCGGGAAACGGGGCAGCTGCTTATTTCGGTCACGCTGGGGCTGTACTTCAGCCCGGCCGTGGCACGAGAAGTGGCAGCCAATGCGGGCGTGCTGATCGCGGCGGCAATCGGCGCCATCGGGGTGGGGTTTGCAGGAAGTCGTGTGTTGAAAAGCCTGGGCAGGGTCGATCAGGCCACGGCGTTCTTTGCCAGCGTGCCGGGCGGGGCCACGGAAATGGCAAACCTGGGGGAACGGTTCGGTGCGCAGGTTGACAAGGTCGCTGTCGCACATTCACTGCGGATCATGCTGGTCATCGGCACCATTCCCGTCGCACTGACGATTGCGAATGTGCATGGCGGCGACATCTATCGGCCGGTGATCATTCCGTTTGCGTGGAGCGGGCTGTTCACCTTGTTCGCCATCGCCGTGGCAGGCGGCGCGCTGTTTTCGCTTATTCGCTTTCCCAATCCGTGGATGATGGGGCCGCTTATTGCCACCATCATCGTCACGGCGGCCGGCGCGGAATTTTCTTCGATGTCGGGGCTGCTGACCAATGCGGGACAGGTGTTGCTGGGATGCGCGCTCGGGATGCGCTTTTCGCGCAAATTCCTGGGCGATGCTTCGCGTTTTGTGACGGCGGTGATCGCGAGCATCCTGTTGATGATCACGCTCTCAATCCTGATGGCGTGGGCACTGGCGAGTGTGTCGGGGATTTTTGCGCCGAGCATGATACTCGCGACCGCACCCGGCGGGATCGCGGAGATGGCGATTACCGCACGCACGCTGCAACTCGGCGTGCCGCTGGTGACGGCCGCGCATGTGACGCGTGTCCTCATCATTATTTCTTCGACGTTGCCGGTTTATGCGTTGCTGCAGAAATGGCGCAGGCCGAAATAAAGCGTAGTCAATCCACCAATGAAAAAAGGGCAGCGTGCGCTGCCCTTTTCGTTGGCGGAAGAAAATTTACTTCTTCTTGTCTTCTTTCTTCGGTTGCTTGGCGATGATGGAATCCTTGATCGCATCGTAGGCATCCTGCGGGATGACTTTCTTGCTGATCAGGTCATCCTTGCCGCTGTACGGACGGCCCTTGACGATGGCCTTGGCGCGGACTTCACCGATTTTCGGCAGGCTGGCCAGTTCTTTTTCCGTGGCCGAATTGACATCCATCAGTTCTTTCTTGGCTTCGGCGGCGGGAGCGGCGGGGGCAGGGGCGGCCTTGGCTGCCGGCGCGGCTGCAGGCTTCGGTGCATCCTGTTTTTGTGCGAAAGCGGCGCCGGATGCGGCGATCAGCAGGGCTGCTGCGAGCGTGAGGATTTTTTTCATGTCGTCTCCAGGTGAGTGAGTAGTTGATGCCTTGGGTTTTTGTAGATGCGGGTGTGGCGAGAGTGAAAAAGCTTGAAGGCCGGACCTGGCTTTGAGGTGATCCGCCCCGCGCACATTTAATCACAGCGTAAAAATTGCTGCCTGAAAATCGGCTGCGAACAACCAGGCCACCGCATAGAATCAACGCCATGAGTAACCAACGGTTTACCGAACGCGAAGATGAATTCTGGCGGGCTTTGCAAACCCGCGATTCATCCTACGAAGGAATTTTTTTCCTGGGGGTGAAAACCACCGGGATTTTCTGCCGGCCGATCTGTTCGGCGCGAAAGACATTGCGCAAGAATGTGGAATTTTTTCCCGGCAAAGTTGAGGCGCTGCACGCGGGATTTCGACCGTGTTTGCGCTGCAAGCCGATGCACACGACGGGCGAGGTGCCGACACTGGTGGAGAAACTGCGCCGGCAGATTGAGGCCAACCCTACTGAGCGATTGCGCGAGCGCGACCTGGCGGAAATGGGTATTGATCCCTCCACCGCACGCCGGCAATTCCAGCGCTTTTTCGGCATGTCGTTCCAGTCTTATCAACGCGCGCGGCGCATGGGATCGGCGCTGGCCGCCGTCAGGAAAGGGGTGAACGTGCTGGATACGCAACTTGATCACGGCTTTGAATCGTCCAGCGGATTCCGCGAGGCGTTTGCAAAACTGTTTGGCACGGCGCCGTCGAAATCGAGCGGGGTGCATTGCCTGTTTTCGTCATGGATAGAATCGCCGCTGGGTGCCATTCTTGCGCTGGCGGATGACGACGGGTTACATGTTTTCGACTGGGTGGACCGGCGCGGACTGGAGCGTGAAATCGTGCGGCTGCGTGCACGGACCAAGTTTGCCATCGTGCCGGGAAAACACCCGGTGCTCGACCAGGCGGCGCGAGAGATTGGCGAATATTTTGCAGGCACGCGAAGTGTGTTTACCGTACCACTGGCCACGCGCGGTACCGATTTCCAGCGGCAGGTGTGGGAGGAACTGCTGCGCATCCCTGCGGGTACCACGCGCTCCTACTCAGAAATTGCGCAGCGTATCGGCTCACCGAAATCGGTGCGCGCCGTGGCGCGCGCCAATGGCGATAATTTCCGCGGCATCATCATTCCCTGTCATCGCGTTATTGGTTCCGATGGTTCTCTTACGGGCTATGGCGGCGGGCTGGCGCGCAAGCAATGGCTGCTGGATCACGAAAGAAAAATTACTCGCGGTTGACGCAAAATAGGGCGCCACGCAGCTGCCCTCCCGAAAGAAGTCTTCGGGTGCAGAATATGATTCGCGCACGGCGAATCAGCCCGGCGCACCAACGCGTAAACCGGGAGGAAGTACGCCATGAATATCCTGTTGTGGGTCCTGCAGGTCCTTGCCGCGCTGGTATACGGCGCATCGGCCGTCATGAAGATTTTCATGTTCGACAAGATCAGCGGAGACGTTCCGTCTTTTGGTGCGTTGCCGAAAAAAGTCTGGATGGGCCTTGGCGTGCTCGAGCTCATCTGCGTTGTCGGGCTGATCGTTCCTTCCGTCATTCCCTGGCAGCCGATGCTCACTGTCGTGGCCGCTGCGGTGCTCGCGCTTGAAAGCCTGGTATTCATCGGTGTGCACGTGAAATACCACGAGACCGGCTCCATCATCATGGTCTGCGTGCTGGGCCTGCTTATGGCGTTCGTTGCGTACGGCCGGCTGGTTCTGCAGCCGGTTTCCTGAACAACCGACGCTCGCTCGGTGCGCGAGCGAACTATTCCGTCACGACGGCGAGAATTGCGTTCTGCGCCTGCTCGGCATTGGCATAGCGGTCAACCACACTCTTCGCCATTAATTTATCCATGACCGGCTGGAACATCGCCAGCCGCGTCGGCAACAGCGGGATGGGTGCGTGCAGGTGCTTGCCCATCAGTTCGTTGGGCGTATTCGCTTCATACGGCCGATGACCTGTGAGCATTTCAAAAAACAAAATGCCCAACGCGTAAATGTCGCTATGCGGTCCCACGTTGCTACCGCGCGCCTGCTCGGGGCTCATGTAGTACGGCGTGCCGACGGCCATGTCGTGACGGGTCAGCGCGAGCGCAGAACCAAGTTGCTTCGCAATACCGAAATCCGCGATCACGGCCTCGCCCGTCATCCGCATGAGGATGTTGGCCGGCTTCAAATCGCGATGAACGATGCCGCTCGCATGAATCGCCGCCAGCGCGGACGCGATCTCTCCCGCGCGACGCTGCGCCTGTTGCGCGGACATGCCCGCTTCGATATCCAGGCGCAGATCGCCACCGGGCAAATGTTCCATGCCGATGTAAAGGCAGCGATCGCCCACGCCGTGCTCATACACATGCGCCACGTTCGGGTGCGACAGCTTTGACAGCATGTCGTATTCGGCCATGAAACGATTGATCGATTCCTGCATCGAGGTATCGAGCGTTTCCAGCTTGAGAATCTTCAGCGCATGCTGTTCGCGGCTCGCGATGTGCGTGGCCAGGTAGACGACGGATGCCGCGCCCTCGCCGAGTTTTTGCACCAGCTTGTAGCCCGGGATGCTCGGCAATTTTTCAAGCATCGCTTCTTCCGGGCTAGGCGCGGATTTTCCATTTTCATCGCGACGCTCCAGCACGCGCGCGACCGCATCGGCGATGTCCTGCGACTTGAACGGCTTCACCAGGAAATCCGCTGCACCGACATGCATGGCGCGCCGGTAGTGATCGCGGTCGTCCATGCTCGACACAAAAATAATATCCGGCTGCCCGATCGCCGTATCGCGCCGCAACGCACGCGCAAAACTGAAACCATCCATCGCCGGCATGCGGATATCGGTAATCACCACCGCAGTCGGCTTGGCCCGCAACTGCTGCAACGCATCCTCACCACTACGCGCCATCGACGCCTCAAAGCCACGCGACGCCAGGCTCCGCGAAATAAATTCGCGCATCACCGCATCGTCTTCGACCACGAGGATATGTTTCATGCGAATCATTTTACGCGACACCCACGACCCGCCACCGCGAAAAACCCG
>JBDTWS010000250.1:0-4402 GCA_040006575.1 Betaproteobacteria bacterium | reverse complement strand
AGGTGTCCTGTGCCGGTACGCCAGAAAGTTTTCCATTGATCCGCCGGGATCGCACCCTGTTCGCCTATCGCCAGCGCAACCAGCACGCCGCGATACGGTTGGTCTTTCAATGTGTCCATCATCTGGTCGCGGATCGTCATGCGCGCGCGATCGACTAAATAGAGAAAGCCGCCGGCCATGCCGTCCTGTTTCGCGTTGACGCCCTTCGCGCGAACGTAGCCCGTTGCGCGAATGTTCCGCTCCAGCGCCCAGGCTTCAAAGTCAAACCCGTGCGGATTCATCGTGCCGTGCGGACGGCGCAGGCGAACGGTCAAATGCCAGCGCTGGCCCGGAACCAGTGTGGGCGGCGGCTTCATCTCTTCCCCTTTTCGCGCACCTTCCGTGTACCACGCGAGCGAAAGGCGATCGGGAATCAAAGCGTCTTCCGTCAGGATTTTTTCGACATCGAAATCGAAGCGCGCCCCTTGATCAGTGATTCGCGGCAGGCTGGCAACGACACCGGACAGTTCCACGTCACGCGCCTCCCACTCGCGCGGAAGTTCCTGCGCCATGCGCACGTCTGCGCGCCACGCGGCCCACGCGCCGCCGAGAGGTACGCAAGCGAGGCCAACGACGATGTAGCCGGCTGCGCGAACCACAGCAGCATGCGGCTGTCTGACCAACCATGCCTGCAATAGCCAAACGAGAACGCCCAGCGGCACGGGCCACCACCCGAAGGGAGGCAGCACTGCCTGTTGCTGTAACCAGAATATGCCGGACAGGAACCCGAGTATTGCCAGGCGCACGTTGTTATTTTTATCGAAGCGAAGGTGACGAATTAGTTGGAAAGCAGATCGTCAAAAGAAGTCGACGATCAACAAGAGCACAATAACGTTCAGACCCGCATTGCGCCTACAAGACACCTGCATCGCGCCTAGCACCAACACCGCGCCAACATCCCTTGAAAAAATTTCTCAAAAATAAATTACCCAGCGCGGAGAGCATTACCGGCAACCGTTACCTGGGCTTCCTCAGCCCGTGGCTGGCGCATCCGCGCCTGTGGCACCTGCACCGGCGTTCAGTTGCGCTGGGCATCGCCATCGGCCTGGTGACCGGCCTCATCCCGGGGCCTGTGCAAATGTTGCTGGCTGCACTGGTCGCGATTCCACTGCGCGCCAATGTGCCGGCCGCGATGTTTGCCACGCTGTACACCAATCCCCTCACCTTTGTACCGCTCTATATCCTGGCCTACAAAATCGGCGGCTTGATCACCGGCGAACAGGCCGCCTTCGTCCCGCCCAATATCGAATTCACCTTCAGCAGTATGTGGCACGCGCTGCCGGAACTGTATCGCTGGTTCGTTTCGCTGGGCGATACGCTGCTGATCGGGCTCGCCGTGCAGGCAGCGGTGACGGCCATTTGTGGATACATTGCCACGCTGGTAATCTGGCGCGTCGTCGTAACCCGGCGATGGCGCACCCGTCATGCGGGGCGTCATTTTCCACCCCTACACTGACCCACTGACCCACTGATACGTCAACATGACACCGGACTACTGGCAGGAAGGTTGCGCCCACCTTGGCAAGCGCTGCAAGGTCATGAAGCGGCTGATGAAAGAACATCCGGAAGCAAAGCTGCGTACGCGCGGCGACGCGTTCCAGACACTGGCACGCGCGATTGTCGGACAGCAGATTTCGGTGAAGGCCGCCGCCTCCGTTTGGGACAAGACGGAAAAAGTGGTCGGCAAATTCACGCCGAAAAATATACTGGCCGTCACCCCGGAACAATTGCGCTCCGCCGGTAATTCACGCCAGAAAATTGCCTACATGCAGGACTTGGCCGCGCACTTTGCCGATGGCCGTATCAAGCCGCGCCGCTGGACAAACATGGCCGATGAGGATGTCATTCGCGAACTGGTCGAGGTCAAGGGCATCGGCCGCTGGACGGCGGAGATGTTCCTGATTTTCTATTTGATGCGGCCCAATGTTTTCCCGGTTGACGACATCGGCATTATTCGCGCGGTAGAAAAACATTTTCACGATGGTGAACGGCTGACCAAGGCCGAAGTGCAGGCGTATGCGGAGCGCTGGGCGCCGTGGAATACAGTGGCGACCTGGTACCTGTGGCGCAGCCTGTATCCGATTCCGGTCGAGTACTAGCCAGCGTGGCCACGCCAAAAGCCCGCACTGACAGCGGAGCTATCCACGCACGCATCTATGCGGCGGTGAAAAAAATCCCGCGCGGAAAAGTGGCGACCTATGGACAGATCGCGGCCTTGGCGGGAATGCCGCGCCATGCACGGCAAGCAGGCTACGCGCTGGCGGCAACACCCGAGGGGATGAAGATTCCGTGGCATCGCGTCATCAATGCGCAGGGCCGCATCAGCCTGCGCCTGCGTCACTGGGACAGCGGCAGTGATGACCTGCAGAAGATTTTGCTGGAAGCGGAAGGCGTCGAGTTCGACACCAGCGGCAAGATCAACCTGAAAAAATTCCAGTGGCAGCCGGTGCCCGATTCAACACGTGAGCGCGCCGGCACAGTCGCGCAGGAAAAACCTAGCCGCCGGATTTCCTGAGAATTTTAATTCCCACGGTCACGGCACCAAGCACCAGCGCGCCGGCAAGAATACCGATGAGACCATCCGCCAGCAGTGCGATGGTACCAGCGAAAAACTCGCCCGCGCCGCGCGAAAAACCTTCAATGGCGTGATGCAATGCCGGCACACCGTGCGTCAGGATGCCACCGCCGACCAGGAACATCGCCGCCGTGCCCACCACCGACAGCAGCTTCATCAACCAAGGTGCCGCGAACAGGATGGCGCGCCCCAGCGCACGCTTGAAGCGCACCCACACACTGTCGCCGGTCGATGCATTGAGATACATGCCCGCATCGTCCAGCTTGACGATGCCCGCGACCAGGCCATATACACCGACCGTCATCAGCAGTGCGATGCCGATCAGCACCGTCACCTGCTGCACGAACGTAGCGGCAGCAACGGTCCCCAGCGCGATCACGATAATCTCGGCCGAGAGAATGAAGTCGGTGCGTATTGCGCCCTTGATTTTCTCTTTCTCCATCGCCAGCATGTCGACCGCCGGATCGGACAGCGCCTTCACCATGTCGTCGTGATGCGCCGCAACTTCCTGGTGGCTGTGGAGGAATTTGTGCGCGATTTTTTCGAATCCTTCGAAACACAGGTAGGCACCGCCAATCATCAACAGCGGCGTCACCGCCCACGGGGCGAATGTGCTGATGGCAAGCGCTGCGGGCACCAGGATGGCCTTGTTCTTGAACGAACCCTTTGCGACTGCCCATACCACCGGCAGCTCTCGATCGGCCTTTACCCCGGAAACCTGCTGCGCATTGAGCGCAAGATCATCACCCAGCACGCCGGCCGTTTTTTGCGCGGCAACCTTGGTCATCAACGACACATCGTCGAGGATGGTGGCGATATCGTCTAGTAAAGTAAGGAGGCTGGTGGCCATGGCAGGCGTTTTCGTTCTATCAGGTTATCGTGAGGAAAATCATGGCGAGGCAGGCATCAAACTCAAGCACTGGTGCGGCTATCAGGTCATTTATGCCAGGATACGCCCGCCAATGCTGGAGTTTGCCTATTAAATGCGACTGACTTCTGCCAAGTCAATCGTGCTTCTCATGTAACACGCCGTCCGAGATCGTCAGCTTGCGCCGCATTTTCGACGCCAGCGATGGATCGTGCGTGACCATCACCAGCGCGGTATTGAATTTTGCATTCAGCGTCATGATGAGATCGAACACCTGGTCGGCCGTGCCGCGATCCAGATTACCCGTGGGCTCATCGGCCAGCACACACGCCGGCTGCGTGACCAGCGCGCGCGCCACGGCAACACGCTGGCGTTCACCACCGGAAAGTTCACCGGGCTTGTGCGTCACGCGATGCGACAGCCCTACTTCAGCCAGCATCTGCGCAGCGCGCTCCTTGGCAACGCTTGTCGACTCGCCACGGATCGCCAATGGAATCGCTACGTTCTCCAGCGCGGTGAACTCCGGCAGCAGGTGATGAAATTGATAAACGAATCCCAGTGATTTGTTGCGCAATACGCCTTGCGCGACCGGCGACAATTTGTCCATGCGCTCACCCTGCAGGCTGACCTCGCCCGAGGTGGGCGCGTCAAGACCGCCCAGCAGATGCAGCAGCGTACTTTTGCCCGAACCGGATGCGCCGACGATGGCGATGGTTTCGCCGGCCTCGACGTTGAAGGTGATTTTCTTCAGCACTTCAACCGCAACACTTCCCTGGCGGAAAGTCTTGTTGAGGTCGCGGCAGGAGACGACAGGGTTGGCCATTATTCATACCTCAGTGCTTCGGCCGGATTGACGCGCGATGCACGCCAGCTCGGATACAGCGTCGCCACAAGTGCCAGCAACAGTGAGATCAACGCGG
>JBDTWS010000249.1:0-4455 GCA_040006575.1 Betaproteobacteria bacterium | reverse complement strand
TGCGCTTCGGTGCTGCGCAATTGCGCCTGCGCCTGCACCACATCGCCCTTCGCGGCCACCCCCACCTTGTAGCGGTTGTTGGTCAGCTCCAGGGATCGCTGGTACGCGGCCACGGTGTCGTCGAGCAGTTGTTTCTGTTCGTCGGTCACGCGCAACTGGAAATAATTGATGGCCAGTTCGGATTGCAGCGAGAGGCGCACGGCTTCAAGGTCGGCGTCGCTGGCGTCTGCGGAGGCCTTGTTCGATTCCACCTGGCGGCGTACGCGACCCCACACGTCGATTTCCCACGATGCGCCCAAGCCGGCGTCGTAGCTGTTGAAGGTTTCCGCATCCACGCCACCGCGTGACGCGGCACGGCTGCGGGTGGCGCCGGCATTGGCGGAAATGGTCGGGAAGTAACCCGCCCGCGTCGTCTTCACCAGCGCGACAGCCTGGCGGTAACGTGCTTCTGCAGCTTTCAGGCTCTGGTTCGACACATCGATCTGCGCGGCGAGTTCATTCAGTTCCGCATCCGCAAACACCTGCCACCACTTGCCGCGAATCAGTTCGTCCTTGGGCTCCGCCGGCTTCCAGTCGGTCAATTCCTTGTATGCCGTGCCCACATCAACAGTAGGCCTGTGATAGTTTGGGCCGACCGAACACGAAGCCAGCATCGCGGCAATCGTGCCGATCACAGCGACACCCAGCAAATTCGGTTTTTTGTGTTGGGTGGGCATGACATTCAAAAACAAATTCTTGCTGCGATTCATTAAACCTCCAGGTTGGCCGCGGCGGGTGCGGTGGGAAGTCTCTCCACCGGTTTGTTGCGGCCCAACTTGCGCCGGCCCCATTTGCCAAAGCGGTCGAGATACAGGTAAACAACGGGCGTCGTATAGAGCGTCAGCAACTGGCTCAATATCAATCCGCCCAGAATGGAAATGCCCAGCGGCGCGCGCAACTCCGCGCCATCGCCGAAACCGATCGCCAATGGCACGGCGCCCAGCAGTGCCGCCATCGTCGTCATCATGATCGGACGGAAGCGCAGCATGCACGCTTCGAAAATCGCCTCGTTCGCCGGCAGGTTGCGATTGCGTTCGGCGTCGATGGCGAAATCGATCATCAGGATCGCGTTTTTCTTGACGATGCCGATCAGCAGGATGATGCCGATCAGCGCGATGATGGACAGCTCCGTATTGGTCACCCACAGCGCCAGCAGCGCGCCCACGCCGGCCGAGGGCAGCGTGGAGAGGATGGTGATGGGATGGATGTAGCTTTCATAAAGTATGCCCAGCACCACATACACCGTCAGCAGCGCGGCCAGGATCAGCCAGGGCTGGTTATCCAATCCCTGCTGGAACACCTTCGCCGTGCCCTGGTTGGAACCGGTGATGGAAATCGGCACACCGATGCGCGACATCGTGTCGCGGATTTTCTGGATGGCGGTGGAAAGTGAAACGCCTTCCGCCGTGTTGAATGAAATCGTGGTCGCGGCAAACTGTCCCTGGTGATTGACCGACAGTGGCGCATTGGTGGGTTCGTATTTCGCAAACGTCGACAGCGGCACCTGCCCGCGCGTGGGCGAGAGTACGTAAATGCCGTTGAGGGCTTCGGGGCTTTGCCAGTATTGCGGCGCGGCCTCCATCACCACGCGGTACTGGTTGTTGGCGTTGTAAATCGTCGAGACCTGTGCCTGCCCGAAAGCAAGGTACAGCGCCGTGTCGATGGCCGCCGTGGTCACGCCCAGGCGCGCCGCTGCGGGACGATCGATCAACAGGCTCATCTGCAAGCCCTTCACCTGCTGGTCGCTGTTGACGTCGCTCATCTCGGGCGCGTCCTGCAGGGCGTTGGTCAGCAGCGGCGCCCACTTTCGCAGTTCGCTCACGTCATCACCCTGCAGCGTGAATTGATAGGTCGAGTTCGACGATCGCCCACCTGCGCGGAAATCCTGCGCCGGTTGCAAAAACAAATTGGCGCCCGCCACCTTGGCCAGCTTCAGGCGCAGGCGCGCCGCAATCTGTTCCGCCGATGCCTTGCGTTCCTTGAGCGGTTTCAGCGACATGAACAATCGTCCGCCATTGCGCTGCCCGCCGCCGGTAAAGGCGGCAACGTTTTCAACGTCAGGATCGGACATGACGATATCGACAAACTCGATTACCTTCAGCCGCATGGCCTGGAAAGAAATACTCTGGTCGGCCTGGATGGCGCCGAAGATGCGGCCGGTATCCTGTTGCGGCAGGAAGCCTTTCGGCACGATGACGTACAGATAAACATTGAGGCCGATTGCCGCGACCAGGATGAGGAACACGACGAATGGGAAGCGCAACGCCAGGCGCAAACTTTTTTCGTATCCCTTGTGAATGCCCTCACCGGCTTTCTGGCCCCAGCGCGAAATAAAGCCCGGGCGCCCCGTCTTTTTTTCCACTTCGTCTTTCGGCTTGCTCTTCAACAGCCGCGCGCACATCATCGGTGTGGTGGTGAGCGAAACCACCAGCGATACGAGAATGGCGATCGACATCGTCACCGCAAATTCGCGGAAGAAACGGCCGATAATGCCGCCCATCAACAAGATGGGAATGAACACCGCAATGAGTGACAGGCTCATCGATACCACCGTGAAACTCACTTCACGCGCGCCACGCAATGCGGCATCGAACGGCTTCATGCCGTCTTCAATGTGTCGCGTGATGTTTTCCAGCACGACGATGGCATCATCGACCACGAATCCGGTGGCGATGGTCAGCGACATCAGCGAAAGATTGTCCAGGCTGTAGCCGGCCAGGTACATGAATGAGAACGTGCCGATCAGCGATACCGGCACCGCAACGGCGGGTATCAGCGTGGCGCGCCAGCTGCGCAGGAACAGGAACACCACCATGATCACCAGCGCGACCGCGATCGCCATGGTGCGCTCGGCCTCGCGAAGGCTGGCGCGGATGGTGGTGGTTCGCTCCATCACCAGGTTCATGTCGATGGACGCGGGGATGGTCGCCTGCAATTCAGGCACCATCGCCATCACACGGTCGACGGTCTCGATGATGTTCGCATTGGGTTGTGTGGTGACCACCACCACAACCGACGGCTTGCCGTTGGCGAAACCGGCATTGCGCAAGTCCTGCACCGAGTCGATCACCTCGGCGACATCGCCCAGTCGCACCGGCGCATTGTTGCGGTAGGTGATGATAATGGGCAGGTAGTCAGCGGCTTTCCTGGCCTGGTCATTGGCATATATCTGCCAGCTCTTGTCGCCGTCTTCGACAATGCCCTTGGGGCGATTGACGTTGTTGGCCTGGATGGCCGCGCGCACTTCGTTAAAGCCGATGGCGTATTTGTTCAGCACGGTGGGATTCAGTTCAATCCGCACGGCGGGCGCCGAGCTGCCGCCGACGGAGACCTGCCCCACGCCGTTCACCTGCGCGATCTTCTGCGCGACGACACTATTGGCGTAGTCGTAAATCTGCCCGGGTGAGAGCGTGTCCGAGCTCAGTGAAAAAATCATCGCCGGTGCATCGGCCGGATTTACTTTGCGATAGGTGGGATTGTTAGGCAGGCTGGTCGGCAACTCCGTGCGCGCCGCCTGGATGGCCGCCTGCACATCGCGCGCGGCACCGTCGATATCACGCGACAACTCGAACTGCATCACCACGTTGGTGCTGCCCAGCGAGGACTTGGAAGTGATCTCGGTGATCCCCGCGATACGGCCCATGGCGCGTTCCAGCGGTGTGGCCACCGTCGCGGCCATCACCTCGGGGCTGGCACCGGGCAGCGATGCGGAAACCGAAATGGTCGGGATATCCACCTGCGGCAGGGGCGCGACCGGCAACAGCCGGAACGCCATTGCACCGGCCAGGATGACGCCGATCGTCAGCAATGTCGTGGCGACGGGGCGGCGGATAAAGGGTTCGGAGATATTCATGATGTGTGAATGCTCAGTCGCCTTCGGCCGGCGCGGTTTTGTCACCGGGTTGTGGCTTGTCGTCACGACGCACCCGTCGCGCAAGGCGATCAAACGCGAGATAAATCACCGGTGTGGTGAACAGCGTCAGCACCTGCGAAACGATCAGGCCGCCCACCATCGTGATACCCAGCGGATGGCGCAATTCCGAGCCCACGCCACCGCCCAGCATCAGTGGCAGCGCGCCCAGCAGCGCTGCCATCGTCGTCATCAGGATGGGACGGAAACGCAGCAGGCAGGCTTCGTAAATCGCCTCGCGTGGCGGCTTGCCTTCCTTGCGTTCTGCTTCGAGTGCGAAGTCGATCATCATGATCGCGTTTTTCTTGACGATACCGATCAGCAGGATGATGCCGATGATAGCGATGATTCCCAGTTCGGTGCGCGACAGCATCAGCGCCAGCAGCGCACCTACACCTGCAGAGGGCAGTGTGGAGAGGATGGTGATGGGATGAATGTAGCTCTCGTACAACACGCCCAGCACGATGTACATGGTGACGATGGCGGCGAGGATCAGCAGCAGCGTG
>JBDTWS010000248.1:0-4479 GCA_040006575.1 Betaproteobacteria bacterium | reverse complement strand
CCCACACCGCACAGGATTTCGTCGAAGGCGATTCGCTTTTCCTGGCCCTCGTGTTCCACGACCAGGAATTTCTCGCCGTTCTCGACCACCACCGCCTTGGCCTTGTGGCCGACCAGCACCGTCACACCTTCGGACTCAAATTTCTTCTGCACCATCGCCGAGACTTCAACGTCTTCGCGCGCCATGATGCGCGGCAGCATCTCTACCTGCGTGACCTGTGAACCAAGGCGCGCGAAACATTGCGTCAGTTCCGAGCCGATCGGCCCGCCGCCCAGCACCACCAGGCGCTTCGGCAGCGTGCGGATATTCCACACATTGTCCGAGTGCAGCGGATTCACCTCGGCCAGGCCCGGGATGGGCGGCACAAACGGACGCGCACCGGCGGCGATCACGATATTTTTCGTGGTGAGTTTTTTCTTGCTGCCATCCTCCAGGCTGATTTCAACTTCCCACGGCGTGAGGATTTTGGCGCTGCCTTTCACGCAATCCACGCCCAGCGCGGTATAGCGCTCGGCCGAGTCGTGCGGCTCGATGGCGGTGATGACGTTCTGCACGCGCTCCATCACCTCGGCGAAATCCCATTTCGCCGAGGCGGAGGCAATGCCGAATTCTTTTGAGCGCGACATGTGGTTCAGCAACTTCGCCGACTTGATCAGCGCCTTCGATGGTACGCAGCCGGTGTTGAGGCAATCGCCGCCCAGCTTGTGCCGTTCCACCAGCGTGACCTTGGCTTTCACGGCGGCGGCAATATAGGACGTGACCAATCCGGCCGATCCGCCACCGATCACCACCACATTGCAGTCGTAGTGTTTCGGTTTCTTGTCGGCCCAGCGCGAATAGATTTTGCGGCCCTTGATGCCGTCGATGATTTTCTTGGCGATGATGGGGAAGATGCCCAGCAGCACGAACGAAATGATCAGGCCGGGCGAGAGAATGCCTTTCAACGAATCGATCTTGGCGAGCTCCGTGCCGGCATTCACGTAGACGATCGTGCCCAGCAGCATGCCCAGCTGCGAGACCCAGTAGAACGTCCAGGTTTTCATCGGTGTTAAGCCCATCACCAGGTTGATGAGGAAGAACGGGAACGCCGGCACCAGCCTCAGCGTGAAGAGATAAAAGCCGCCTTCTTTTTCAACGCCGTCGTTGAACGGTTTTAATTTGTCGCCGAATTTTTTCTGCACCGTATCGCGCAGCACGAAGCGCGACACCAGGAACGCCAGCGTGGCGCCGATGCTGGAGGCGAACGACACCAGCACCGTACCCAGCACCAGCCCGAAGACGGCGCCCGCCGCCAGCGTGAGGATGGTGGCGCCGGGGAACGACACCGCGATGGCGGTGATATAGACCGCCATGAAGATGCCGATGGCGGCCAGTTGATGTTCGCCGTAATAGGCGTTGATGGCGGCCTGCTGCGACTTGAAATAGTCGATGCTGAAATATTTTCCCAGGTCGAAAATAAAGAACGCCGCGACCAGCGCGACGACCACGAGAATGACCAGGATTTTGCTTTTTTTCATGCTGCTCCCTGCGGATGAACGTACGGTGAAACGTTTGTGGATTGTGAGGCGACGCGTTGCGATGCGACGCAATGGGTGTCTAGCCGGATTTGGCCTTGGCTTTTGCTTTCGGCACCGGCACCACCGGTACCTTGGTCGTGGCGGCTTTTTCACGCTTGCTGAGTGGCCGGCCTTTCAACTCGCGCATTTCGCTGCCGCTGTTGAGGAATTCCTTCTGCAGGTCGACGGTTTGTTTCTTGCCGATGTGCTGGTAATTTTCTTTCAGCCATTCTTTCGCTGCTTCGCGCCCGCGATCGCGCAGCATGCACAGGAAATCCCAGTCGGTGCAAAGCTTCGACGCAGCCGACAGGTCGCCCAGCGCATGATCTGCGCGCAGCGAATGGATCAGCACATATTTCATGCGGTCCTTGAAGGCGGGCTTCAGCCAGCCTTCGTCCAGCAGTTTCTGCACGAAGGCGACCGCGCGCAGTTCCTTGATAAGTGCGGAATTAAACGTGATCTCGTTGACGCGGTCATCGATCTCGTGCGGCGTGGTCGGATTGCCTTTGCGCGCGATCGGATTGATGTGCACGATCAGCACATCGCGCGCATCGGTGTTGTAGAACAGCGGGAACAGCGCGGGGTTGCCCATGTAGCCGCCATCCCAGTACGTCTGTCCATCGATCTCGACCGACTGGTACAGGAACGGCAGGCAGGCGGAGGCCATCACCACATCGGCCGTGACTTCCTCGGTGTTGAATACGCGGACGTTGCCGCTCTGCACATTGGTCGCGGAGAGAAACAGCTTGAGGTGCTCGCAACTGTTGAGCTCGTCAAAATCCACCTGCTCGGTCAACACGTCGCGCAGCGGATTGAAATTCAGCGGATTCAGTTGATAGGGGGAGAATGCAGCGGTCATGGCCTTGAATGCCTGGAAACCCAGGCTGTCGTCGTTATTCCATTTGCCCATGTGTCGATCCCAGGGCATGGACCTTACCGGCGAATAGCGCTGGCCCGCGTCCGAAACGGCCTTCCAGAAATTCTCCAGCGCGAGTTGCGCACCTTTGGCGCCGTCCATGTGCAGGCCATACGCCAGCACTACCGCGTTCATGGAGCCGGCGCTGGTGCCGGACACGCCCTCGAAACGCAGGCGGCCATCTTCGAGCAGGTGATCCAGCACGCCCCAGGCAAACGCGCCATGCGCGCCGCCGCCCTGCAGTGCGAGGTTGATTGTCTTGGTGCCCGGGGGCGCATTTTTTCCGTAATGCGGCGTCGCGCCGGTCGGCTTCGTTGCCTTGGCCGCAGGTGGTGCTGGGGTCTTGCGCGCGAGGGACTTGGATGCGCTGCGGCGCGCGGGAGTAACTGACGGTTTGCGTGCCATGGCGGATCCAGACGGGTGAGAGTGAGGAGAATTGAAACGGTAACCCGCGGGGATGACAACGGCAAGTGTTTGTCATGACCCGTGTGAACGGTACTGAAATACTTGCGACAGGAGACAACCTTGGCCGGCAGTTGCGGCTATCAACTCGCCAGAATTTGCGCAGTCGTCAGGCGCACACCGACGGTGCGCGCACCAGCCCCAGTGCATTGGGCGCGGTATAGACCGGGCCATTCATGATGCGGTTGAAATACGAGTGGTGCGCCGGTGATCCTTCGGCCCAGTTGGCCAGGAACTGACGCTCGAACGCGGCGGTGTCGTAATGAACGGGCAGGGCGTCGATGTGTGCGCCGTTGACCACCTCGCCATACTGCGCCAGCCCTTCGCGCGCCGCATGCAGCGAGATACGTGAGATGAGGCCGTATTGCGTGCCCGAAAAATTGGGCATGCCGGCAGCGCCGTTGTTGATGACGATGTGGGTGCGATTTTCATCGCGAAAACGGCGGAACGTCGGCAGGCAGGTATGGCTGGAAGCGAAGCCGTCGAGGTTGGAGGCGAGGCAGATCTGGTTCAGCCATTGCGTGTTGACGGGCTCATGCAGGCTGTCATGCGCGAAGCGCCAGCCGGAAAGCGACTGCGCATCACCGTGGACGATGCCGTAGCGCTGGCGTCCCACGCTGGCGACGGTAAACATGGGAAGTTCGCCAAGTGCTGCGGTGATATCGGGAAAAGCGGCGGCCGTGGTTTTCAGCTGGCGCATGATCTGGTTGGAACGCTCGACATCCGCGTCATCGACGTAGTTGGGATAGGCGCATCCGCAGCCGGCATCGTCAGCCGCGCCGGCCAGTTCGGTTTCGACATTTCCGCGCAGCGCCACGTGTTTCAGCACTTCGCGGTTGATGCGGGTAAAAGAGCCGGCGTCGATGTTGAACCAGTTGAAATCGCCATTGAAAATCAGCGTCGGTGCGACCGGTTCCTGTTTCGCCATTTCAAGGATGGCGTCGAGCGCGAAGGTATTGCCGTAAATGCCGCCGATGACGTAAATGGTTTCCGCGTTTACTTGCGCGGCGCGTGAGAATACGGCGGGCGAGTAGCGGTACGTAAGCGGGCACGTGCGCCCGGCCAGAGGCGGAGGTGCAGCAGCAGCGGGCTGGAAATCAAACAGGTTGCGCGCGACGTTGCGCAGGTTTTCAAGGACGGAAGTCATCAGCCCGCCTTTACATCAGGCGAAATCGATTTCACCAGCGAAAAAACGCAAAACTCAATAGCCAGAGCGGGTCGCGTGGCTAAAATGGCCTGAAAAGCGCGCCGGTGCTGGAGTTTCATCCTTGGAATTTCGCCAAATCAGTCTGCGGCGGCCAGCGCCGGCGCGGTGTTTCCATCTGCCTCCAACGCACCACCGCAGCTCGATCCCTGTCCGGCCGTGCAGCCATAGCAATGATCCTTCACCACGATGGGATGGCCGAGCAAATCCACCGCCATCAAATCGCGCAGATGCGACTTCAAGCGGTCGCCATGTTGCAGCGGCAGGCCCAGCATCTGGTTGAAATCGCAGTCATGCACAAAGCCTTCGTAATCGACCGACAGCAGCGAACGGCACATCAC
>JBDTWS010000247.1:0-4547 GCA_040006575.1 Betaproteobacteria bacterium | reverse complement strand
ACGACGCCAATGACGCCCTTGACGCGTTTGACACGAGCATACGCCTTCGCGGAGCGGATTACCCGCAATGCGCCGGCGATGGTCGACACACATCGCGCGTTCACGCCGCTTGGGAATTGGCGCGAATGGAAGTTCGGTTTGACCTGAGCCCCGCAATATGTGCCGATCGAAAGCAGTGTCGATCCCCGGCGTTGGGTGGCGGACGCGCATCGCTTGATTTAAGTCGTGTTCGCAACTGGAATGGTCACGAAGGCAAATAGCACCGACCGAAAAAACAATTGCCGGCGCGGCTAAGTGGTCTGTCGCACAGTGCAAGAAAGCCGGCGGGAGCATGCTTTCACGCAGTCGGGGCGCCCGCCAAGCGAGATTCCAAACTCAACTTTTCAAGTGAACGTGCGCTGGTACGAGCTGCCAAACACGTTTGCGAAAACGAGCATGAACAGCATTCCAAATGTGAGTGAAACCCGTTGAAGTCCGCCACGCCGGGCGTGACAGCGCCGCCGGATATCTACTGGAGCATGCCGCCTGAAAGGCTGATGGCGGCAATGCATGTGAACGCGGGCGGCCTTGTCGCTGCTGAGGCCGCTCTGCGCCGGCGAAAATTCGGACCCAATGCAATTGAGGTGAAGAAGCAGGCGAGTGCACTGGGACTTTTTGTCAGCCAGTTCAAGAATCCGCTGGTGCTGATCCTCATTTTCGCCTCCATCGTTTCGCTAATGGCGGCGGAATGGGTAGATGCCGGCGTGGTGCTGGTCATCGTTTTCGGCAGCACGATTTTGGGCTTTGTGCAGGAGTACATTGCCGGCAACGCGATCGAGAAACTGCGATCGCAGGTCACCATCAATTCCAAGGTGCTGCGTGATGGCCAGGTAATGACGCTGGCTTCGGCGAAGGTCGTCCCCGGCGATATCGTGCTGTTGTTTGCCGGCAGCCTGATTCCCGCAGACGGCGTAGTACTGGAGGCGAAAGATTTTTTTGTCAGCCAGGCCGTGTTGACCGGTGAGACGTTCCCGGTGGAAAAGAAACCTGGAATCGTCGCCGCCAACGCGGGGCTCGCCGAACGCAGCAACGTGGTGTTCATGGGCACCAGCGTGCGCAGCGGGACTGCCCGGGTGTTGATTGTCGGAACGGGCAGGGCGACCGTATTCGGCGGCATTGCGGACAAGCTCGCGCTGCGGCCGCCGCTGACCGAATTCGAGCGCGGCATCAAGCGGTTTGGCTACCTGCTCACGCGCATCATGCTGGTGATGGTGCTGGTGGTGCTCGCCATCAATATCTTCATGGCCAAGCCACCCATTGCCTCGCTGCTGTTTGCGCTGGCGCTGGCGGTGGGCCTCACGCCGGAGTTGCTGCCCGCCATCATCAGCATCACGCTGTCGCATGGCGCCAAGCGAATGGCAAAGCTCGGCGTGATTGTGCGTAGGCTCAATTCGATTGAGAACCTCGGCAGCATGGATGTACTGTGCACCGACAAAACCGGCACCCTCACTGCCGGTGTCGTACAGCTCGATGGCGCGTTTGATATGGCCGGGCAATCTTGCGAATCGGTGATGCGCCTGGCTGCGATCAACGCGCAATTCCAGACGGGGCTGCCCAACCCGCTGGACGATGCCGTCAACGCGAGTGCAAAGCTGGCGGGGCTTGATCTCGCCGGTGTGCAAAAGGTTGATGAGATTCCCTACGACTTCGTGCGCAAATGCCTGTCGATTGTCGCCGACAACGCGGACGGCAGTCGCACGCTGGTGACCAAGGGGGCGCTCGACAACGTCCTTGCCTTGTGCAGCAGCGTGCAGAAGGCGACGGGCGCCGCACCGCTCGATGCCGATGCTCGCGTGCAGATCTCGACGCATTTCAACGAATGGAGCGGCAAGGGATTTCGCGTACTGGGCGTGGCTTCACGAACGATGGAGAAGGGCACCAGTGCGGATGCGTGTTCCCAATCCCAAACTCACTCCCAAACGTATACGCGCGCCGATGAACACGATCTTTGTTTCAACGGCTTCCTGTTGTTCCTCGATCCTCCCAAGCCGGACGTTCGCCAGACCATCATCGATCTTGCCGCGCGTGGCGTGCAATTGAAGATGATCACCGGCGACAACAATAAAGTCGCACGTCACGTGGCCGAAGCGGTGGCGCTGCCGGTGGTGGGTCTGCTGACCGGGCGCGAATTGAATGAGATGAGTGACGAGGCGCTGTTGCACGCGGCTGCCCGTACGACGGTCTTCGCGGAGGTGGATCCGAACCAGAAAGAGCGCATCATCATCGCGCTGCAAAAGTCCGGCCATGTGGTCGGCTATATGGGAGATGGAATCAACGACGCACCCGCCTTGCATACGGCGGATGTCGGCATCTCGGTCGACACGGCTGTCGACGTTGCCAAGGATGCGGCTGATTTTGTACTGCTGCGAAAAGACCTGGCCATCCTGCGCAAAGGCATCGACGAAGGACGGCTGACGTTTGCCAATACGCTCAAATACATCCTCACCACGATCAGCGCCAACTTCGGCAATATGTTCAGCATGGCGGCGGCCTCGATCTTCCTGCCGTTCCTGCCGTTGCTGGCTTCGCAGGTGCTGCTGAATAATTTCCTCTCCGATATCCCGGCCACCACCATTGCCAGTGACAATGTCGACCCGGAGTGGGTGGCGCGGCCGCGCCGCTGGGATACGACGTTTATCCGCAACTACATGGTGCTGTTCGGCCTGGTCAGCTCGGTGTTCGACTTCCTCACCTTCGGCATATTGCTGTGGGTGTTCCAGGCGGCGCCGGAAGAATTTCGCACCGGCTGGTTTGTCGAGTCGCTCCTGACGGAGCTCGTGATTGCGCTGGTCGTGCGCACGCGCCGCATGTTCTGGAAGAGCCGGCCTGGCAAACTGTTGCTGGTGAGTACCACGATCATGGTCATGCTCACACTGGCACTGCCGTACCTGCCATTTAGCGCCGTCTTCGGCTTTGTTCCCTTGCCTGCGCCGCTGATGCTGGCGATGATCGGTTTGACGCTGGCCTATGTCATCGCGGCGGAAGTGGCGAAGAAATATTTTTATGCGCGGGTGGCGAACATGAATGCGTAGCGAACCGGAACTTCTAGAGATCTGCTGCGCGGGCGAATTTCGCGCCTGCGGTGCTCGCCGTACACGGGGGTACGTGTGCGCTCCCCTGTACGAACTTCGCCCGCCCGAGACGGTTTTTTTAATTTCGGAAATGTAGACACAAGCATTGGCGCGCCTCTCGGACATAAAATGGCATGGAAAGCGCGCCAGTGCTGGAGTTTGGGATCGTGAAGTTGCCCATGCGAGCGTCCGGCAACGCACATACACGGGCGGCCCCCGCAAGGAGAATCCGTTACTGGACTATTGCCTGGAACCTTCATGACCGTGCTGGAAGAGATTGCCAAAGTCAAAGCCGAAATCGTAAAAGCGCAACGTGATGCGCACACCTGGCAAGTGAGCGGGGAGCAGGAGAAATATCTCGAAGCCTTCTGCCGCACCGAGGCACTGGACCTGCAACTCCGGGGACTGTCTGCGCTGGCGGGACTGCCGGCCGAACCGAAACAAGAAGCGGACCCGCCGGCGACGCTGGTCAGTATCGGGCACCTGACTTCGCGCGCAATGCATGCCGAGGACGGGCTGGTCGGCCATGTGCGCGCCGCTTTCTTTGACGACCAGACCTGGATGGTTCGCTATTTGACCATCGAAGCTGGAAGCTGGCTCTCCGGGCGGGAGGTCCTGATTCCGCCCAGCGCTATCCAGGATCCTGTGGGCAATGCGGCGAATGTTCTGGTCGCACTCACCTTGCAGCAGATCCGCGCTTGCCCGGTCATCGATATTCACCAGCCGGTGTCCCGACAGCATGAGCTCGAGTTCCTGCATTACTTCCTGCCGCGTTACGACGAAACCCGTGACACGCGCGTGTCTTCCGTCGCCCGTACACTGCCGGAGGATGACGAGTCTTCCATGGCCGGTCATTTGCGCAGCACCGCAAAGGTCGATGGCTACGAAGTGCGGGCGAGCGACGGTACCATCGGCCACATCGTGGATTTCATCATCGACTGCGATTCATGGGCAATCCGCTATCTGGTGGTGAATACGCGGAACTGGTGGCCTCTGGGCCGACGGGTCCTGATAGCCACCGGCTGGATCCATCACATTCACTGGGCCAGCCGGACGATCGACGTCCAGCTGACCCGCGAACAGGTCCGTAACAGTCCCGTCTTCGAAGAGGCCCTGGCGATTGATCGCAGCTACGAAAAGCATTTACATGCTTCCTACAACCGCGAAGGATATTGGGACTGGTCACGGGCTTCGATTGCCGGTGATGGCACGGCAAGCGCACGCGAACTGCCACCGGCGAAAGGCATCAACGAATGAATTGCCCTCATGAATGAACGTATCTCGCACCTGTTGGCGCAGATGGCTGACCTCGAAAATGAGTTGCGCACAGCGGTTCACGATCAGGAGAGCCGGATGTTTTTCCAGATCCGCGGAAATCGCGTGGAATTCGAAAAATCGGTAAAGGCGCCGCGCTTCGTCGACCGGCGCAACGAAACC
>JBDTWS010000246.1:0-4604 GCA_040006575.1 Betaproteobacteria bacterium | reverse complement strand
TCGAGCAGGCTGGTGCAGAGCAGGGTGACGCCCTCGGCCTTGGACCAGTCGATCAATCGCTCCGACACACTGTGGGTACTCTGGCCATCACCGGACCTGGACCAGGTTGACACCGGGTCGATGACTACGCAGCGCGCCTTGTGTTCCTTTGCAAACGCCTTGATACGAACCAGGAAGGTCTCCGCACTGCCGGTCACCGTGCGCGCCGAGATCATGCGCAACTCTCCGCTCTTGATGTATTGACCCAGCCGGATATTGACCGAAGCGAGATCGCGAACGACCTCGTTTGATTCCGCATCAAAACTGACAAAAAGTGTACGCTCGCCGCGCCGGCAGGCGGCCTCGGCGAAGGTTCCGCTCAGTGTTGTCTTGGCGGTGCCGGGTAAACCGGTGACGAGAACGCAGGCACCACGATAGTAACCACCGCCCAGCATCGTATCGAGCCGTTCGACACCGCTGGAAACGCGCTCTTTACTCACATTGAGGATGCCGCGACCCAGCGGGCGCGAAACGGCGACTTCAAATCCATTCTTGCCGATGAGAAAGGGAGATTCATTCTCATCGAACGCGGTGCCACGATACTTCTGTACGCGCAGGTTGCGCTGCGACACGCCGAGGATGACACGATGGTTGAGGATCACCGCACAGTCCACCATGAACTGCATGAAACCGAATGGTTGTTTTCCGGTGGCGCCGGTTTCGCCGCCGTCATCCTTGGCGGTGATGAGGCCGGTCATGCCGCTGGCCAATAGCCATTCATGCAGGCGATACACCTCACGCCGTCTCGTTGCTTGGTCGGGCAGCAGTGTCAACAGGATGTCCAGGGCATCAAACACAATGCGCCGCGCACCCATTTCCTTTGCCCTGGCGCCCAACACGGCCAGCATGCCTCCAAGGTCGAAGTCACCGGACTGGATCAAATCCGGTGAGGGCTCTGCGTCGAGGAAGAAAAGTTTTTTTCGCCTCAGTTCGGAGAGTTTCCAGCCGAAGCCTTCGAAGTTGCCCACGATCCGGTCGGGTCTTTCCTCGAAGGCGACAAAAATGCCGGGCTGTTTGCAGTGCTGTGCGCCGTGCACCAGGAATTGCATCGCGAAAATGGTCTTGCCCGATCCAGGCCCGCCGACCAGCAGTGTGGTTCGACCATGCGGCAATCCGCCGCCGGTAATTTCATCGAAACCGGCAATGCCGGACGGTTGCTTGTTGGTCGATTTCGCCTTGAACGCTGGAATGGTTTTCATCTTCTTCCTGCAGAAAGTACGATGGCCTGGTTGCCGCGCATGCAATCGGTGTCGCCGACGTGCTACACGTCAGCCTGCGTAACCGGACGCGCGCAGATTTCTCGTTATCTTGTTATCAAGCGTAGGCTCGGATGGCCGGCCGCAATTTACCAATTCCGGCAAATCGATCCGCTAAAAACCCTAAAGGCTTCCCCGTCAATTTTCGGGGTGAAAAGGAGTACGAAGTGCCGCCGTGCGGCACTAGTGCGTGGTCACGGTAGACGCCTTGGACACCATGACTCTATTGCAAGGATTGCACTTTCCCGGAATATGCATCTGCAAGTTGCCCGATATCGCGCCTTCGATTTATCGTGGCATTGCCGGATTATTTCCTTGCGATTCGATGACATGAATCGTGGAGTCTGCAGGCAGGATACGCAGACGCGTCAATCCTTGACTGTGCGCTGACGAACACATTTGATCGTTATCGCGCAGCCAAAGAGGCCGAGAAGACTCGCGGCAGCAAGAAGATTCTGGAGCATGGCCGAGGCCACGCTATTGCGGCGCGGCACCCTGTACGTCATCGCACATATCTGCGGCGGCCGACGCAAACGCGAAACCGGTCCTGCCCAACTTTGCGCGATACATCGCGGCATCCGCGCCACGGATCAGCGAGTCGACGGTACCGCCATCGGCGGGATAGAGCGCGATGCCGATGCTCGCACTGACGCAGGGGCTCAGCGTACAGCCTTCGACGCCCAGCTGGCAGGGTGCGCGAATGGCGCTGATGAGTTTTTCGGCGACCTCACGTACGCTTTGCCTGTCGTGCGCCTCCATCAGCAGGTAGAGGAATTCGTCACCGCCGTAGCGACTGATCGTGTCGTCGGCGCGCGTATTTTTTATTAGCCGCGCCGCGACCGTCTCCAGTACACGGTCGCCGGCGTCGTGCCCATGCTTGTCGTTGATTTCCTTGAAGGCGTCGAGGTCAATAAACATCACGGCGAGGCTCCAGCCATGACGCAATGCGTGGGCCATGCCATGTTCAAGACGATCCTGGAACAGCAGTCGGTTCGCGAGACCGGTGAGTGGATCGTGCAACGCTGCCTGGCGGGAGGCTTCCTCTTGTTCGGCCACGGCAGCGAAGCGATGGTCGAGCATGACTCGATCACGAACTTCCTCGCGCAGCGCACGATTGACCCCAGAGAGCCTGCCGGAGAGTTCCTGCACCTTCTCCTCCACGTCCTTATTTTTGTGGATGGCGCCGTTGACGGCCGACGTTGATGCACCGGGCGGCAGCTCGCGTTTGAGGACGGTATTGACCGCGCCCAATTCGTCCGCAGCTGTCACTGCGAGGTCGCATGCCAGCTCGTTCCGCTCCACCAGCAGCGAAAGCGATTTGCCGGTCTTGTCGTGGCGCAATTTGCCTTTTCCCGTGTTTGATTTCATAGCGCTATCCATGCGGCATGCTGAATCCTCGCCTCTTACGCACCTGATGTTGGTTCACGAAATGTTAACTGTCCATGACTTCAGGAGCGTGGTATGTGCGATATCGAACTTATAAAAGTGAAATGTCCGCATCCAGGAAAATATGCGACTGGCGGCCGGCCTTGGCCGCTCTGCACGGTATCGCACAGATGGCGGCGCAGATCCTGTTACGATGTTGTTAATCCCCGACTTCGCGTTCAGCCACCTGCCCGCGCGCAGTGATAACTGAGCCAACAATGTCCATGCCCTCTACACACAAACCAAAACAGAATCATCTTCTCGCGGCACTGCCGTCGGCCGAATATGAGCGCCTCGCCGCTCATCTTGAACTGGTGGCGATGCCGCTGGGGCAGGCGCTGTACGAATCGGGTGGCAAGTTGCAGCACGTCTATTTTCCGACTACCTCGATCGTCTCGCTCCTGTATGTGATGGAGAACGGCGCCTCCGCGGAGATCGCGGTGGTGGGCAATGAAGGCATCCTGGGCATTGCGCTTTTCATGGGCGGCGAAACCACGCCGAGCCGTGCTGTTATCCAGAGCGCGGGCTTCGGTTACCGCCTCAAGGCGGAACACCTGAAGCTGGAGTTCAATCTCGGTGGCCCGGTGATGCATTTGTTGTTGCGCTATACGCAGGCGCTGATCACGCAGATGGCGCAGACCGCGGTCTGCAACCGCCACCATTCCGTCGATCAGCAATTGTGCCGCTGGTTGCTGCTCAGCATGGATCGACTGCCTGGCAACGAACTCACCATGACGCAGGAACTGATTGCCAACATGCTGGGCGTGCGTCGCGAGGGTGTCACTGAGGCGGCGGGAAAATTGCAGCGCGCCGGGCTCATTCGCTACAGCCGGGGCCGCATTGAGGTGCTCGACCGGCCGGGGCTGGAGCGCGAAGTGTGTGAGTGCTACAGGGTGGTCAAGACGGAATTCGATCGCCTGCTCGCGGATATTCCCGGCGGCGATCCGTTTCGCACCGGCATCCTGGCTGCCAGCAAGTAAATCTCCGGCGTCCTCGTGTCGAGGCAGGCAGGAGGGCCGTAAAGGTCACGCGCTCAACGGCTCGGGAGTTGGCTGCGCAAAGCGCGCGTCAATGTGACTGCTTTCATTTCGCGCTATGTACGCCGGGGCACGGACGCGCAGGTACTCACGCGATAACGTTGGGTTCCGCGAAGCAGGCGCGTGCAGTTTGCGCCAGTTGTTGCCGCGCGCCCCACGCATTTCCAGCGAGGAAGCCGTTAAATGATTGCGCTCCAGACGAATTATTTTTTCGCACCGCCAGGCCGTTCGTGACCGCCATGGCAAGAGCGGACGGATTAGACGACCGCAGCGTTGATATTCGCGGCCTCCTTCCGGTGGGCCATGCCAATGCCCGTGAAACCGGCAATCGCCTGCTGGCAGGATTGCCGCGCAAGGATCTGCGCCGTTTCCTCGATCGCTGCGAAGAGGTGAAGGTCAGTATTTCGGAAATCCTCTTTGAGCCGGGCCAGCCGATTCGTCATGCGTATTTCCCGACAGACAGTTTCATTTCGCTGGTGATACCGGCGGACGGCCATGCCAACCTGGAAGTCGACTTGATCGGCAACGAAGGCATGGTCGGCTTGCCGCTGGTGCTGGGTGACGGGCAATCACCGCTACGCGCGCAAGTGCAGTGCACTGGCGCGTCACTCAGGATAACGGCGGCTGCATTGCGCGCGGAGCTGAATGCCGGAACCGCCCTGAAGAAAACGCTGAACCGCTACGCCTGCCTGTCACTGGCCCAGTTTGCGCAGATGGCGGCATGCAATCGTTTCCATGACATTGATGCCCGCCTCGCGCATTGGTTGCTCATGACAAGTGATCGGGCGCGTTCGGACGCATTTCACATGACACACGAAGTGCTGGGACAAATGCTGGGCGTGCGACG
>JBDTWS010000245.1:0-4631 GCA_040006575.1 Betaproteobacteria bacterium | reverse complement strand
GACACCGCCAACGGCCGCACACTGGGCCACCACGAGGACAAGCGCTTCGGCCTGTGCTCGACCTTCAAATTGCTGCTGGCCGCGGTGATCCTGCGCGAAGCCGATGCGGGGCGCATCGATCCCACCGCCTTCATGGCCTATGGCAGGAAAGATTTGCTCTCCCACGCGCCTGTCACCAAAGCCAATGTCGAAAAAGGCGGCATGAGCGTGATCGCGCTGGCCCGCGCCGCGCAAACGACCAGCGACAATACCGCGGCCAACCTGCTGCTGAAAATGCTGGGTGGGCCGGCGGCATTTACCGCCATGCTGCGCGTGTTGGGCGATCCGGTGACCCGCCTCGATCGCTATGAAACCGAATTGAATTTTGTCCCGCCTGGCGAAATGCGCGACACCACGACACCGCGCGCGATGGCGCAGATATTCGCGCACGTGCTCGCCGGCAATACGCTCACGGCCGCGTCACGCGCAGTATTGATCGACTGGATGATCGCCACACAAACCGGCCTGAAGCGCATTCGCGCGGGACTGCCTGCGCACTGGCCCGCAGGTGACAAAACCGGCACGGCTGCACATCCCGCGATGCCCAACAAACACAATGACGTGGCGATTATTTTTCCGCTGTCGGTTTCATCGCATTCGCTTTCGTCGCACCCGCATTCATCGCAAGCGCCATCAGGATTACCAGCACGTGCGCCCGTTATCGTGGCGGCCTATTTCAATGCGGCGAAACACAGCGAGCAACAACGCCCTGAAGATGACGCCGTGCTGGCCAAGGTGGGAAGCGTTGTCGCGAAATGGATCGTGGCGGCCTGATCCGAATTAACAACTCAAGCGCTGGAGCGGCTTCCACGGCATAAATGACCGGGAAGCCGCCCGCATGCGGGTGTTTCAGTTCAGGGATTGGTCGGGAAGCGTGTTTGAGATTCCCAATACGGCATGCCTACGGCCACAGCCACCAGAAAACCAGCGCCGAAATTACGCCGTAAATCACGCTGTCCAGCAGATCCTTGAAAACCGTGCTCCAGGGTTTTCCCATCCAGATCGCCATCTGCACGCTTCCGCCGAAATACGTGAGGAAGCTGATCATGCCGACGAGATGACCGGCGCGCTGCGCGTGCTCCTTGCCCGCCGGTAGCGCGCACATCGCCAGGCAACCCGCCAGTGCGGCCACCACCAGGACGAACACGAACCAGCCGCCGAGGTAGGTACCCATGTTGGGCATGCCGTTGGCCTTCACCGTCATGAACGCAACCGGTCCCTCGCGGAATTTCTGCTGCATCGCTTCGCTGCCCATCTCCGGTCCATGCTCGCAATGCGGAATGACGTACTGGCCCGGCGGTGGTGATACGGCGCGTACGACGGCGCGCACGTCATCCTCGTTTGATAGTTTTTTATAGTCGCTGTTGTGCCACTTGAACACCATGTGAATCACGCTGCTCGCGATAAATATCAGAACGGCCGTGGCGAGAATCGGCATCCAAAGCTGGGTTAATGAATCCATGTTTCCTCCGGTGGTGTCGTTATTGTGAGTGGACGGCGGGAAGCGTGCCGCACCCTTGTGCGTTGTAGGGAAAGGCGGGCAAAGTGTAGCGCGCGCCGGAAATATGCGCAGGATTGCAGCGAAGCTAACCTGCCTGCGTCGAAACGTGAGCTTATTTCGCAAATCTCAGCAACGCACTTCCCAGCATCGCCAGCCCCGACAGACTGAGCAGGCTCAGCACAATGCGCCGGAACGCGATCTCCGACAGCCCGATGTAAACCCGCGCGCCGATGACGCTCGGCACCAGCAGCGCCACCGCGACAATGGGCATCATCGGCAACATGTCGCGCGTCACCAGCCCGGTCGCCACGTAGGCGGCCATCGTGACGCTGAGCGTGGCGAGATTGAAATTCTGGATGATGGCCCGCTGCTTTTCTTTTTCCAGTCCGCGCAGCGTGCACCACAACGTGGGAATCACGCCCGTGAATCCACCAATGCCGCCCATCAAGCCGCCACCGAGCCCGGCGATGCCATCGGCGATTCGTCCACCCGCAGTGATCTTCGGCAGGCGTTGCGAGGCCAGCATGATGGGGCAGGTGATCACCAGCAAAAGGCCGAACACCAGCTTGAACAGATCGGCGTTCAGGTGCGGCAGCACAAACACACCGAGCGGGATGCCGACGATTCCACCGACGAGAAACGGCAGGAGATCCGCGAGGCTCAGCGCGCGCTTGACGGAAAACACGCCGACCAGTTGGCCCACGAGCGAGCCGAAAACGGTCATTACCGAAGCGACGCGCGGCTCGAATCCCCACACCCAGAACGACATGGCCACCATGCTGAAGGCAAAGCCGGACAGGCCCTGGATGAAGCCCGCCACCATGGCGCCGATGATGAGAAGGGGAAGGAGTTCGGTGTTCATGCAGCCGTTCCGGCGGGCATGATTTGCAGGAAATTTTTTGCGCTCATGCTGTGATCGTATCGCAACACGCTGTGGGGCGACAGTGCGCGCATCCTTGCTTCAATCGGCGGCCGCTGCGGCACTTCCGACCAATTACCGCGAATCCCGAACAAGGCACGGCCTGCGCTGACGAGCGGCACCGGCGATGATATTGCGCGAAGCGTCTCAGAGTGAGGGCATGCAAGCCGCTGCGTCCGCGTGATTTTGTGCCTGTTCACGACACTGGTATCTTGTCGCGATGATGATAGCGACAGCAGCCCCGACACCAACACCGAACAGGCCGCAACCCACGTTGCGCGAGGACCTCACGCGCGTATTCCATTGGCCCCGCGTGAAAGTTGCGCTCATCACGTGCGCGATTTTCACGGTGCTGATGCTGCCCGGATGGCTGGGTTCGTATGCGGTGCTGGTGGTGCGCATCCTGTTCGTGGGCGCGCTGGTACTGCTGGCGTTCGGTTTATTCGAGACGTGGCCGGCGCGATTGCCGCGCTGGATGTCGCGCTGGGGCTTGCAGGTGTTCGCGGTGGCCGCCGTCATTCCCGTCGGCTCGGCGCTCGCGTATGCACTGACAACCGTGGGCGATCCCCAGCACTGGTGGCAGAGTGGCGCGCGGCTGGCGGGGTTCACGCACATGACGATCATGGGCCTCTTGGTCTCGCCCTGGATCGCCGTGGCTGCGCTGCTGCGGCAGATCAAGGACGTGGCGCGCAAACAGGCGCTGACCTTCGAACTGGAGCGCAGCGAATACGAGCGCAGCGCGGTCGATGCGAGATTGCGATTGCTGCAAGCGCAGGTGGCGCCGCATTTCCTGTTCAACACGCTGGCCAATGTGCGCGAACTGGTAAGCACCGGTTCGCCACGCGCCGCACCGGTGCTGGAGAGCCTGATCGCCTATCTTCGCGCCACCGTGCCGCGTCTCAACGAATCCGCCAGCACTCTGGGCCAGGAGCTTGAACTGGTGCACGCGTATCTCACGCTGATGCACATGCGCATGCCGGATCGTTTGCAATTCACGCTTGAGGCTGACGAAGAAGCGCGCGCGCTGGTGTGTCCGCCGATGACCATTCTCACGCTCGTGGAAAACGCCATGCGCCATGGCATCGATCCCTCCGAAGAGGGTGGGCGCATCGATGTCCGGGCGAGTGTGAAAAATGGCCGCTGCCTGGTGGAGGTGGTCGATACCGGCATGGGACTCGCGCGCGGAAGCGGCGGGCTGGGAACGGGGCTCGCCAACCTGCGCGAACGTTTGCAACTGGCCTTCGCCGGCGATACCAGCGTGACGCTGGTCGAAATCAAGCCGCACGGCGTGCGCGCGCAAATCGATTTCCCGGTGCATAAGGTAAAAACATGAACGCACGGCGGCCCACCGCACTGATCGCGGATGACGAACCGCTATTACGCGAATCGTTGACGCGATTACTCGCGCAGACCTGGCCCGAGCTGGACGTCATCGCGCAAGTGCGCAATGGCCGCACGGCGGTGGAAAGTTTTGAGGCGCAACGGCCCGACATCTGTTTTCTCGATGTACATATGCCGGGCCTTTCGGGCATCGAAGCGGCGCGCTTCATCGGCCGCCGTGCACATGTGGTTTTCATCACGGCCTACGATCAATACGCGGTGCAGGCGTTTGACCAGGGTGCACTCGATTACCTGGTGAAGCCGGTGGAACTGGCGCGCCTGATGGACACGGTGGCGCGTTTGAAAGAACGCTTGCGTACCGCGCCGGATATTCCGGACACGGAGGCCCTGCTCGAACAACTGGCCGCACGTGTATTCAGGAACGCGTCGCCCCCCGCGCTGCGCTGGCTGCGGGTTTCGGTGGGCCAGGCACTGCGGCTGGTGTCGGTGGATGAAGTCGATTTCCTGCGCTCGGAAGACAAGTACACGCTGGTCGCGTGGCACGACGCGGCGGGGCAGCCGATGGAAGGCCTGGTTCGCGCCACGCTGAAGGAATTGGTCGGCCAGCTGGACAATGCGCAGTTCGTGCAGGTGCACCGCTCGGTGCTGGTGAACCTGCATGCGGTGAAGCAGGTCCTGCGCGGGCACAACGAGACAGCCAATATTCACCTGAAGCATCGCAGCGATGTGCTGCCGGTGAGCCGCACGTTTTTGCATCACTTCAAGATGATGTAACGAAAATGATGTAACGAAGACGATGTAACCAAAATGATGTAACCAAAATGATGTAAC
>JBDTWS010000244.1:0-4663 GCA_040006575.1 Betaproteobacteria bacterium | reverse complement strand
GGATCTTGCGTTGCTCGAACGCCGACATGGCCGCCATCGCGAGGTTGACCGACTTTGCATGGCAGCGCTGGTCTACATCCGCGAGGTCGTAGTTTTCCATCAGCGAAGATCCCGTGATCACAAAATCGTAATCCGCATTTTTTGCGACACCGGGATTAATGTAGCGCTGCAGCACCCGCAGGAACCGGACGTGATCCTTGCCTGCCAGGCGATATTGCTGGAAAGGATCGACACGCCAGTTCAGCAACGCGATCGCGCACAGCATCACCAGCACCGCAGCAAGCGTGCCGATGATGAAAGCGAGGGCGCGCCGGTTGGGGATCATCACTAGAAATTGAAATATAAAAATTGTGACGCCTGCCCCAGCCCCAGCGTTCCCAGCACCAATAGCGCGGCGGCCCACGCGCCCTCACTTTTGCGGGCGGCAAATCGGGTAGTGAGCAGGTCGCTGTTCCTGGGCAATAACACCAGCACCCCCGCGACCAGCAACATCAAGCTCGTCGCGGGCGCGGCGAAAGGAAGGCCTACGGCGTCGAGCGTGAGCATGTTGACGTGCGCCGACGTTAACGTTGTTGCATCGGGTACCAGTTTCCGCAGCATGTTCCTCGCGTCCGCAAGCGAATGCGCGCGGAAGAAAATCCACGTCACGTTCACGAACAAAAAGGTCACCAGGATCGCAATCCATTTCGGCAAACGGAACCCGGTGCGTTGCCAGACTCGCAGCAACACCAGTGCGGCGCCATGCAAAGCGCCCCACACGATGAACGTCCAGCCCGCGCCGTGCCACAAGCCGCCCAGCACAAACGTGACCATCACATTGACGGCGATGCGCGCCTCGCCCGCCTTGTTCCCGCCGAGGGGGATGTAGAGGTAATCGCGCAGCCATCGCGACAGCGTCATGTGCCAGCGCCGCCAGAAATCCTGGATGTTGGATGCAAGGTAGGGCGAATTGAAATTGGCCGGCAGCCGGATGTTGAACATCTGTGCCGCACCCAGCGCCATGTCGGTGTAGCCGGAGAAATCGAAATAAATCTGGAAAGTGTAGGCCAGCGTGGCCATCCACGCGCCGCCGGCCGTCAGCGCTTCGATGTTGGCGTAACCGGCATTGGCCGCATCGCCCAGCGGATCGGCAATCAACACTTTTTTGCCCAGTCCCAGCGCCAGTAAAAACAGGCCGCGTGCGAAATTTCCGGCGTTGAAAATCCGGTTCGTTGAATCGGCGAACTGCGGCATCATTTCGCGGTGATGAATGATCGGCCCCGCCAGCAGGTGCGGGAAAAACGTCACGAACAACGCATAGTGCAGCGGATTGGTCTCGCGCACTTCACCGCGCGCCGTATCGACCAGGTAGGCCAGTTGCGTGAAGGTAAAAAAACTGATGCCCAGCGGCAGCGCGATCTGCGGAATCGCCACCTGCCAGCCCGACGCGCCGGCCACGACCTCCCAGGCGAAGTGCGTGTATTTGAATACGCCGAGAAGCACCAGGTTACCCGCGATGCCCAGCCACAACCAATGTCGCTTTCGCTGTGCCGACGCGATGATGCGTCGCCCCAGCCAGAAATTGAACGCCATGCTGCCGAGTACCACCGGCAGATGCCACGGATTCCACCACGCATAAAAAAACAGCGAAGCCGCCACCAGCCATCCCAGCGCGGCGGCCGAGGAGCGGTGAAAAACGTAAATGGAAAAATATCCTGCCAGCGCGATGGGCAAAAACAGGAATAGGTAGCCGTAGCTGTTAAAAAGCATGCGCCATTGTCCGTATCGACCCGGTGCGAGTCAACGCGCCGCATGTTTTTAACCTGCCCGGCACGAGCACGTATGCCTGTGCGGGGTTTGAGCAACCATCGCGCCGGAGCGTATCATTGCGGGTCGATTGGGCGGGTGATGCGTGCAGTCCGGTATCCAACTCAAAAGTGCCATTCAAAAATTTGTGAAAGTGCCATGAAAGAAATTCGCCACGCCATGCCGGTTTCCACAGGGGTTTCCACGATGTTCGTCAGAAAAGCGCGCAACGTTGCCTTGGCCGCCGTTGCCCTTTGCGCTTGTCTGTACGCGGTCGCGGCCATTGACAACCACCGCTATCAAGTGCCCTCGCAGGCCGCCATCGACATGGTTGATGCCCCGCTGATTCCGCAAACCATCCTCTCGCCCAATCGCGAATGGCTGATGTTGCTGGACCGTCCGGCACTGCCGACGGTCGCCGATCTCGCGCAGCCGGAATTGCGCCTGGCCGGCCTGCGCATCAATCCGCGCAACAACGACCAGAGCCGCGCCGCGCAGACCAACGGCATCAAGATTGTGCGGATCGCCGAACGCAGCGATCGCGCGGAAAAAACCATCACCGGACTGCCGGCAAACGCGCGCATCGGTGAAGCACAATGGTCGCCCGACGCGAAGCGCATCGCCTTCACGCTGGTGCGTGACAATGCCATCGAACTGATGGTCGTCGATGTATCCAACGGTGGCATGGCCAAACGCCTCAGCGACCGCACGCTTAATGGCGTCATGGGTCGCCCCTTCACCTGGCACAGCGATTCAAAGTCCCTCATCGCCAACCTGATCCCGGCCGGACGCAACCCGCCGCCGCGCGCAACCAATGTCGCCAGCGGACCGTCCATCCAGGAGAACCTCGGCAAGCGCAGCGCGGCGCGCACCTACCAGGACCTGCTGCATTCGAAACACGATGAAGCGTTGTTCGAGTATTACGCCACCGGCGAGCTCGCCAACATCACGCTCGACGGCAAGGTCACGCCGCTCATCACCGGCATGATTCGCAGCTTCCAGCCTTCACCCAACGGTGAATACGTGATGGTGCAAACCGTCAAGCAACCGTTCTCGTATTCCGTGCCGGTGTCGCAATTTCCGTTGCGCACCGAAATTCGTGACGCGCGCGATGCCGACATCGGCAAAACGGTCAAGGTGCTGTCCGACCTTGCGCTGGCCGAGGACGAGGAATTCGATCCCGATGCCGTGCGCAAGGGACCGCGCCAATACACCTGGCGCAGCGACGTGCCGGCCACCATCACCTGGGTGCAGCCGATCGAGGGACGCAAGAACGGACTGGGCGACCAGTTGTTTGCGCTGGCCGCACCCTTCGATATGGAAGCGCAGTCGCTGGCGAAAGTGGACCTGCGTTTCCAGACCGTCTATTGGGGCCGGGATGATGCCGCCATCATCATTGAAGCCTCACGCAAGACGCGCCGCATATTGATGTGGCGCATCCACCCGGCCGAGCCCGCGCGCGGGCAGGTGAAGCTGTTCGATCGCCTGTCGGAAGACCGCTACGGCGACCCGGGCGTACCGATGTCGGAATCCAATTCGCGTGGCGGCCGCGTGCTCAATTTCACACCGGACGGCAAGGGCATTTATCTCAACGGTACCGGCGCCGCACCGGAAGGCGAGCGTCCGTTCGTGGATCGTTTCGATCTCGATTCGCGCGAAACCAGGCGACTCTATCGCTCGGACGCGCCCCACTACGATGTGCCGATGGCGGTGCTCGATGCTGACGCCACGCTAAAAGTCTTGCTGCAACGCGAAAGCCTGGCCGATGCCCCCAATGTTTTCCTGCGCGATCTCGGCAACGGCAGTATGCATGCCGTCACACGTTTCGCCACGCCGAAGAATCCGCTGGCCAATGTCACCAAGGAAGTCATCCGCTACAAGCGCAAGGATGGCGTTGAACTGTCGGCCACGCTCTATCTTCCCGCCGGCTACAAGAAGGGCGACGATCCGCTACCGCTGGTCATGTGGGCCTACCCGCGTGAATTCCGTTCAGCCGATGCGGCGGGCCAGCTCACCGCGTCGCCCTATCGTTATGTGCGTCCCAGCTTCAGCGGACCGCTGCCGTTCCTCACCATGGGCTATGCCGTGCTCGACAATCCGCAGATGCCCATCGTCGGCGATGGTGGCGCGGGCAAGGAGCCCAACGACACCTACCTGCCGCAACTCATTGCCGGTGCGGAAGCGGCCATCGACGAAGTGGTGCGGCGCGGCGTGGCCGATCGCAAAAAGATCGCCGTCGGCGGTCATTCCTACGGCGCGTTCATGGTCGCAAATCTTTTGGCCCACACCAAATTGTTCGCCGCCGGCATCGCCGAAAGCGGCGCCTACAACCGCACGCTGACGCCATTCGGTTTCCAGGCCGAAGACCGAAATTTCTGGAAGGCACGCGATGTGTACACCCAGATGTCGCCATTCAACTTCGCCGACCAGATCAAGACGCCGCTGCTGATGTTCCATGGTGAGGCCGATTCCAATACCGGCACGTTCCCGCTGCAGAGCGAGCGCCTGTATCAAGCCATACGCGGGCTGGGCGGCACGGTGCGGCTGGTGGTGCTGCCGTACGAAGATCACGGCTATCGAGGCCGCGAATCGGTACTACATCGCCTGTGGGAATCGCAACGCTGGCTGGACAAATACGTCAAGAACGCAAAAGGCAGTTAAATTCGCATCAAACTCCAGCAAGGGCGAGGCGCATCAGCCATTTTTGTCTGGAGAATGGCGTGAATGCTGGAGTTTCGTGTTTTTCTGCCATATGAAACTTGACGTAAATCCGCCTTCAAGCCATAATTCGCGCCCTTCGAGGGAGAACTTGTTCCTCTCGGGAAATGGCCAATTAGCTCAGCCGGTTAGAGCGACGGAATCATAATCCGCAGGTCCC
>JBDTWS010000243.1:0-4668 GCA_040006575.1 Betaproteobacteria bacterium | reverse complement strand
CACGTGCGCAATTTTACGAACGACACTGGGTCCCCGCCTGCGCGGGGACGACGGAGGTAATTTGAACTGGCCGCAAAAATATTTGCGCATGCATCCATAAAGCTTGTGCTTGCAAAAAAAGCAGGATTAAAAAATTCGTGCCTGTCGCCTACCCGCGATTAGCACTCGCGCCGCGGATCAGCGTACCCACACCCTCACTGGTCAGCACTTCCAGCAGCAGCGCGTGCGGCACTCTTCCGTCGATAATGTGCGCGGTCTTCACGCCATTTTTCACCGCGTCGAGCGCGCAATCCACTTTCGGCAGCATGCCGCCGGAGATGGTGCCGTCGGCGATAAGGTCGGCAACTTTGCTGGCGGTGAGGCCGGTGAGGATGTTGCCTTTCTTGTCGAGCACACCGGCCGTGTTGGTCAGCAAAATCAGTTTCTCGGCCTGCAGTGCGATCGCAATTTTGCCGGCGACGATATCGGCGTTGATGTTGTACGCCGTGCCGTTTTCATCCACACCCAGCGGCGCGATGACGGGAATGAAATCCTCCGTATCGAGCAGGTCGATGATGCCGGTGTCGATCTTCACCACTTCACCGACCAGGCCGATGTCGATCTTCTTGCGCTTGTCTTCCTTGGACTGGATGGTCATCTTGCGCGCGTGGATGAAGTTGCCGTCCTTGCCGGTCAGGCCCACCGCCTTGCCGCCGGCCTTGTTGATGAGGGTGACGATTTCCTGGTTCACGAGGCCGCCCAGCACCATCTCGACCACGTCGAGCGTTTCATCGTCGGTGACGCGCATGCCCTGGATGAACTGTCCCTGCTTGCCGATTTTTTCCAGCGTGCGATTGATCTGCGGCCCGCCGCCGTGCACCACCACCGGGTTCATGCCGATCAGTTTCAACAGCGTGATGTCTTCGGCAAAATCTTCCTGCAGCGCCGTTTCGGTCATCGCGTTGCCGCCGTATTTGATGACGATGTTCTTGTCCCAGAATTTGCGGATGTAGGGCAGCGCCTCGACCAGCACCTCGGCCTTCTGCGCGGCTGACAGGCGCGGATGCGCCAGTGCGGCGGCTGCGTTGGCGACCGCTTTCTTGGCAGCGGGTGGCTTGGATTCCTGTTTGGATTTGGCGGTGCTCTTGGTGCTCTTGGTGGTCTTGGTGCTCTTGGTCGTTTTGGGCATGGCTGAAAACTCCTGCGGCGAATAGAAGGGAAAAGGTAAAAAACGCTAGCGAACTTCAGTCTTGGCTTCGCGCGAAAGCAGGCGCTTCACGGTTTCGCGCGGATCGGCATGATCGAACAATACCGCATTCACCGCTTCGGTGATGGGCATGTCGACTGAATGCATTTTCGCGCGCTGCAGGGTGGTTTGCGCGGAGTTGACGCCCTCAGAAACATGACCCAGTTCGGCGAGGATGGCGTCAAGGCTGCGGCCTTCGGCAAGCTTGATGCCGACGGTGCGGTTACGCGAAAGATTCCCGGTGGCGGTCAGGACCAGGTCACCCAGTCCCGTCAGGCCCATGAAAGTCTCGGCCTTGCCACCCATCGCCACACCGAGGCGGACCATCTCCGCAAGCCCGCGCGTAATCAAGGCCGCGCGCGCGTTGGTGCCCAGCTGCATGCCGTCGCAAATGCCTGCGGCGATCGCCATCACATTTTTCAGTGCGCCGCCCAGTTCGACGCCGATCAAGTCGTCGCTGGAATAAATGCGCAAGGCGGGCCCGTTCAATTGCGCCGCCATGTTGCCGGCGAACTCGATGTCGTTGGCGGCAAGCGTCAGCGCACACGGCAATCCCAATGCGACTTCGCGCGCGAAACTGGGGCCACTCAATGCACCGTACGGGCAGTTGGCGGGAAATTGTGCTGCGGCAGTTTCGTGCGGCAATTTTCCGGTTGAGCGGTCGAATCCCTTGCACGCCCACACGATGGGTGCGTTGCAGGACTTCACGGCGGACAGCGTTTCTGCGAGCGCCCCGGTGGGTGTCGCAATGAGGACGAGATCGGCATTTTCCAGCGCACCTGCGAGGCTGGACGTTAACTTGAGCGAAGCTGGAAAAGAGATGTCAGGCAGATAGCGGCGATTGCTCCGCTCCCGCGACAGCAGGTCAATCTGAGCGGGGTCGCGCCCCCACAAAACGACCTCATGCTTGTCCGAAAATGAAATCGCCAGCGCGGTTCCCCATGCGCCGGCGCCCAGCACGGCAATCTTCACTGCGTTGTCACCCTTATCACCCTTATCACCCTTATCACTCTCATCACTCTCATCACCCTCAGCCGCCCCACACCTGGGCGCTGCGTACAAATCCGCCCTGGCCATCGCGATGCCTCACCGGCAGCCAGCCGTCGATAACGGATCCTGTCACTTCGAGCAGGACGCCGCGCTGTGCTTCGAAAATCAACGCGGAAGTGGGCAATGCCGCACCGCGAATCTCGGCGGTGTTCGCCGACACCTGCACAAAACGCCGGTCGCTCAACATGCTGTTTTCCACCCAGCCGATGGCACCCTCGGCATCGCGAACCTTGGTCCACTTGTCGAGCTTGACGAGGATTTCCAGCGGCTGGAAACGCGACAGGATAAAAAGTTTGGTGGATTTGGTGGAGAGCCCGTCATACAGGATGGCAGGTTTGTCGCCGATGGAGATGTGTTGCGCAGGCGCCGGTATCAGGATTCCCGTTGCGGCAGACGTTGAAGGCGGGACCGCAGGCGGCCCAGCGCGAGTCGGCACCGTGGCAGGCGCCTCCGCCTGCGATGAGGATGGAAACACCAAATAAAACGCCGCCAACAATGTGGCGGCGTTCCTTACAACTTTGTGTGTCGCTTGATGAACGGCCATGAAAGTTTTCATGAGCGTATTTTGCATCAATTGCGCGGTCGAATGACGGCCGCTTGCCTTGCCTCTAGTGTGTAACGGCCGGAGCGATAGCAGGCGCGGGGTTGGCGGCCTGCTGTGCTTCGTGTTCCTTCTGCGCCTGGTACAGGGCTTCGAAATTCACGGGGTTCAGCAGCACCGGCGGGAAGCCCGCACGCACGATGGCGTCCGACACGGTCTCGCGCACATACGGATACAGGATGTTCGGGTTGCCGATACCCAGGATCGGGTCGAGATCGGCTTCAGGTACGTTGCGAATGGCAAAAATACCGGCCTGGTTGGCTTCCACCAGGAACATGGTCTTGTCACCGATCTTGGCAGTCACGGTCAGCGTAAGTTCTGTCTGGAACACGCCTTCATCGACCTTGGTCGACGCGTGATGAAGCTGCACATCGACGTTCGGTGCTTCGCGCTCAAGGAAAATCTGCGGCGCATTCGGGATTTCCAGCGACAAATCTTTTACGTAAATTTTTTCGATGGAATAAACGGGTTGGTTCTGGTCAATTGCGTCGGTCATTTCTTTTCCTTGGTGAGATTGTTGCGAGCGGTTAACAGTGATTCAGAAATATCGGGCGTTGGCGCAGCGGCGTCAGGCAGCCAACAGTGGGTCCAGCCCGCCCTGGCGATCCAGCAGCGACAGGTCGTCGAAGCCGCCCACATGTGTGTCGCCGACGTAAATCTGCGGCACGGTACGGCGGCCGGTGCGGGTCATCATTTCGTCGCGCCGCGCAGGCTCAAGGTCTACGCGGATCTTGTCGATGGCCACGCCTTTCGCCGTCAACAGGCGCTCCGCCATGATGCAATACGGGCAGGCGCCGGTGGAGTACATGGTGACTTTGGCCATGACGTTTTACTTTTCGACGGGCAGGCTGGCCTGTTGCCATGCGCCGAATCCGCCGGCCAGTTGATACACATCGGCAAATCCGTGTTGCTTCAGCAGCTTCGCCGCCGAGCCCGCCCGCGTGTTGGTGCGGCAGGTAACGATCACCGGCTTGTCCTTGAAACGCGTGATTTCTTCAAGGCGCTTGTCGATTTCGGCCAGCGGGATGTTCTTGGACTTGGGAATGCGCCCGCCGCTGAAATCGGTGGTGTCGCGAATATCCAGCACCAGTGCATTGCTGTTGTTCATCAGCCGGGTTGCTTCCAGCGTGCCGATCTCGCGCGAGCCGCCGATCAGTTTGGCAATGGTGGGCCATGCCAGCATACCGCCGCTGACCACGAAAACCGCCAGCAGCATGAGGTTGTTTGATTGTGAAAGGAATTCGGACATGGAGGGCTATTCTTGAAGTTGCTTGAAATTACGGAGGGGCGGTGGCGGTCATGTATTCAAAGGGATCGAAATCCATCGAAACATGCACAGACATGCACCCTGAGGGCAGCAATGTAACAATGCGGACTGCTGGGCCGGCAGATGAAATGCCGCTGACATCAGCGCCCGTTGAAAACCTGATATTTTACCAACAAGTCAAGCCAAAGTCCCTTAATTAGCGGACCCGCAGCACAATCGCCGCGCCTGAATGAAAAGTGCGGCAAATCCTTCAAATAACAAGGTCTAAACCTTACCCTTCGACATGAAAAAACTCGTTTTGATGCGCCACGGCGAAAGTACCTGGAACCTGGAAAACCGGTTTACCGGCTGGGTGGACGTCGACCTGACGGAAAAAGGCGTGGAGGAAGCCAAGCGCGCCGGCCTGTTGCTGAAGGCGGAAGGCTTCGCCTTCGATCTTGCCTATACCTCCCTGCTTACGCGCGCCATTCGCACGCTCTGGATTGCCCAGGAAGCGCTGGACCGGCGCTGGATCCCGGTGATCAA
>JBDTWS010000242.1:0-4692 GCA_040006575.1 Betaproteobacteria bacterium | reverse complement strand
GCACCAAAAATCGTCTCACCGTGATGATCGAACATATCGATTTCCACTTCATCGCCGAATTTCAGGAATTCTTCCTTGGCCGCGCCCAGTTCGACCTGCTCCACCAATCGTTTTTCCATGATGCACGCGTAGCCGGTGGTTTTGTCGTGATTGGAAATGGTGCCGGAGCCGATCAGCGTGCCGGCCATGAGTGGGCGCGTCTTGGCCGCGTGCGAGATCAGGTCGTGGAGGGAGAACGTCATGTCGTCGGCGCAATTCGGATTGCCGAACCATTGGCCACGCACGTGGCAGACGAGGCGGAAATCGAGTTTGCCCGCGCCTTTTTCATCGCTCCACGCGCCACCCAGTTCGTCGGGTGTGACGGCGACCGGGGAAAGTGCGTTGAGGCCTTTGCCGTTGACGAAGCCGAAGCCTTTTTGCAGTTCGGAAGGAATCAGTTTGCGATAGGACACGTCGTTGATCAGCACCACAAGGCGCACCGCGTCCGCGCATTCCGCCGGTGTGGCGCCCATCTTCACGTCGCCGACGATGACGCCGACTTCGCCTTCGAAATCGATGCCCCAGTCTTCCGACAGCGCCTCAATGTTGTCACGCGGGCCCAGCATGGAATCGCCGCCGCCTTGATACATGAGCGGGTCTTTGTAGAACGACTCCGGCACGGTGTCATTGCGGGCGCGGCGTACGCGTTCGACGTGGGAGAGGTAGGCGGAGCCGTCGAGCCATTGGTGGGTGCGCGGTAATGGGGCGGCGATTTTTCCGTCGGCCAGGAGTTTCTGGAAATCGAGGATGGGACGGTCGCTGCCGGAATCCACCGCTTCGAATTCGTTGAGCAGGCGCGGCTCGACGGCGTGCCAGTTTTCGAGGGCGTATTGCATGGTGGGGGCGATGTCGGCGACGGCGACAGCGCGGGAGAGGTCTTCGTCGACGAGCAGGAGGGTGCCGTCGCGGGAAGTGGATTTCAGGGTGGCTAGTTTCATTTTTTTATGTTTCCTTTATTTCGTGCCCTTCGACAGGCTCAGGGCGAACGGCGATTATTTTCATGCCTTCGACGGGCTCGGGGCGAATGGTGAATTGCTTGGCATTCTGGTCTGGAAGCTTAGGGCGGACAGTGATTTATTTGTCATGTTGCTGCGGAGTATTTCCCGTTCGTGGTGAGCCTGTCGAACCATGAACGGGCTGCGATGCCGATATTGCAGAAGCGTTTTTTGCCAATCGTGAAACCTCATCCCAGTCGCCACGCATCAGCGCCTCCTTCTTCTTGCGGCTCCAACCTTTGATGCGCATTTCCACTTCCAGCGCTTCCACCCGGTTTCCAAAAATCTCCGAGAAAACCAGTTCAACTGGCAGCCGAGTCGCGGTGTATCCATCGATCTTGCCAGATTGGTGCGAGGCGATCCTGAGATCGAGATTGTCGGTGTGGCCCGTGTAATACGAGTCGTCATTGCATTGGAGGATGTATACCCAAAAAGTCATCGGGATTCATCCAGCCCTTCGACAGGCTCAGGGCGAACGGTAGTGAATTGTGGATTGGGCAGGAAAAACGTCAAACTTTTCCCGCCTCAAAACCACCCCAAACCCCATCGTAATCCCCCTGCAAAAACCCCTCCCTCATCGCCGCCGCCGTCACCTCAAACACATACCGGCTCTCAAACATGAACGCCAGCGTGTTCTCAATCTTGTGTGGTTTCAATTCCGCATTCGACGCCTTGTCGAACGTCGCCCTATCCGGTCCATGCGCCGAAAACGCATTGTGCAGCGAACCACCGCCCGGCAGGAAACCCTCGGCCTTCGCATCGTAGGCGCCATGAATCAGGCCCATGTACTCGCTCATGCAATTGCGATGGAACCAGGGCGGGCGGAACGAATTTTCGGCGACCATCCAGCGCGGTGGGAAGATGACGAAATCGATATTGGCTGTGCCATGCGTTTCGGAAGGTGACGTCAGCACCGTGAAGATCGACGGATCGGGATGGTCGAAGCTCACCGTGTTGATGGTGTTGAAGCGCGCGAGATCGTATTTGTAGGGCGCGTAATTTCCGTGCCAGGCCACGACATTGAGCGGCGAATGATCGTACTCGCACGACCACAGGACGCCGCCGAATTTGGCGACAATTTGGGTCGCCTTCGGCACGTCTTCAAACCACGCCACCGGATAAAGGAAATCGCGCGCGTTGGCCAGGCCATTGGCGCCGATCGGGCCCAATTCAGGAAGACGCAAGGGCGCACCATAGTTTTCGCATACGTAGCCGCGCACTGCGCCGGCCACCTCGACGCGAAATTTCACGCCACGCGGAATCACGGCGATCTCACCCGGCAGGATTTCGAGCACACCGAACTCAGTTTTCAACACCAGCGCACCCGTCTGCGGCACGATCAGCAGCTCACCATCGGCGTTGTAAAACACGCGATCCATCGAGCGCGTCGCCGAATACAGATGCACGCCCAAACCTTTCTGCATGCGCGCGTCGCCATTGGTGGCGACGGTCACGAGGCCATCGATAAAATCCGCGCCTTCAACCACCGGCATCGGATTCCAGCGCAGCCGATTAGGCGAGGCCGGCGTTTCGTGACACGGGCCCGTGCGCAGCCAGGCATGCGCCAGCGGCACGTACGGCGCATGCTGCACCGAGGGCCGCAAACGGTATTGCCAGGAGCGCAAATTATCCGCACGCGGTGCGGTGAAGGCGCTGCCGGACAACTGCTCGGCATACAGCCCATGCGCCGCTTTCTGCGGCGAATTCTGGCCTTGTGGCAGCGCACCCGCTACTGCCTCGGTGGCATGCTCGTTGCCGAAGCCCGAGAGATACTGTGTCGTCGCCATCTTGGTCAAAGTACGCCGCGGGCGATCTGGTCGGCCTCAATGGCTTCGAACAGCGCCTTGAAATTTCCCTCGCCAAATCCTTCATTGCCCTTGCGCTGGATGACTTCGAAGAAGATCGGGCCGATGACCGTGTCGGTAAAGATCTGCAGCAGCTTGTCTTCCTTCGATTCCTTGTCGAGGCCTTCGCCGTCGATGAGGATCTTGTTTTTCTGCAGGCGCGGCAGGTCCTCGCCGTGATTGGCCACACGGTTGTTGACGGCTTCGTAATACGAGTCCGGCGTGTCGAGGAATTTCACCCCGCGCGCGCGCAGGCCTTCGACCGTTTCGTAAATATTGGAGCAGGCCAATGCGATGTGCTGGATGCCTTCGCCGTTGTACGCGTCCAGGTATTCCTGGATCTGCGATTTCTTGTCCGACGGTTCATTGATGGGGATGCGGATTTTTCCGCAGGGACTGGTCAGCGCGCGTGAGGTGAGGCCGGTTTTCTTGCCCTTGATATCGAAGTAACGGATCTCACGGAAGTTGAACAATTTTCCGTAGAACTGCGCCCACGTGTCCATACGGCCTTCGTACACGTTATGCGTGAGGTGATCGACGTATTCGAGGCCGACACCTTTCGGATCCGGGTCTGCCCCGGGTACCGGCACAAAATCCACGTCATAAATCGTGCGCGGACCGTAGCGGTCGATCAGGTACAACAGCGATCCGCCGATACCCTGGATGGCCGGGATATTCAGCTCCATCGGGCCGACCGGGCCGTCGTACGGCTTCGCGCCCAGTTCAACTGCTCGCTTGAACGCCGCAGAAGCATCTTTCACGCGGATGCCGAAAGCGCACGCGGATGGGCCATGCACGCGCGCAAACGATTGCGCGAAGCTGTCGGGCTCGGCGTTGACGATGAAATTAATCCCGCCCTGCTTGTACAGCGTCACTCTTTTGCTGCGATGGCGCGCGACTGCGGTGAAGCCCATGCTCTCGAACAAACGGCCGAGCGCTTCGGTATCGGGGGCGGTGTATTCGACGAATTCGAAGCCGTCGGTGCCCATCGGGTTTTCAAACAATTCCATGTTTTTCTCCTCCCATTTGCGGACGCAATGCATGCCTGCGCCATGTGACGTATAAAAAGGCGTATAAAAAGCGGGTGGCTTGTATTCTGCGCCCGGAACGGCGGCTCAGAATTGGTAACAGCTCAGGGTTGATGTAAGCACAACGCGGATTCTGCGTTGCGCGGTTGCCGTGGTGCTAGCGGCGGCGGGTTTTGCAAGATGCGCAGGACGCGCAGGAGTAGCTCGCAGGGGAACCGCGGCGCTTTACGACAATCCAAATCTCTGAACGGAACGCGCAGTGGCGGTCCGAGGCGTGCAGGCCATTTGAAATCTGCTTGAATTTGAGGGGGTGTCCCATGAAACATAGTTTACTCGCTTCCATTTTTACCGCAACTTCACTGCTCATTTCCGGCTGCGCCACGGTCGGTGTTCCCGAGCGGGAACCGCTGTCGCTGGCGCAAATTGTCGACATGTCGAAACAGGGCAAGGATGCGCCGACCATCATCGGTGAAATCAAGGCGACGCAGGCGGTGTACGACGTCACCGCCTCGCAATACGCCAAGCTCTCTCGCGATGGCGTACCCGATGCGGTGCTCGATTTCATGCAGCAGGGGCAGATCCGCCTGGCCGAGCGGGTCGGCCGCCGCGAGGCGCGCAATGACCTGTGGATGTACGGGCCGGGCTGGCCCGGTTACGGCGCGGCGTGGTATCCGCGTTCGTACTATGTGTGGGTGAGGGGCCGGCCGTTCGCGCAAGTCTGGTAGCACCAGAAGGATAAAACAGAACGTTTAAACTCCAGCGCCGGTGCGGCTCACAGGGCATTTT
>JBDTWS010000241.1:0-4693 GCA_040006575.1 Betaproteobacteria bacterium | reverse complement strand
ACAAAGCAGCCGTCCTCGATGATGGTGGGATTGGCCTGCAACGGCTCCAGCACGCCGCCGATACCGACGCCGCCGGAGAGATGCACGTTCTTGCCGATCTGCGCGCACGAACCCACGGTGGCCCAGGTGTCGACCATGGTGCCTTCGTCCACATAGGCGCCGATGTTCACGTACGAGGGCATCAGCACCGCGCCCTTGCCGATGAAGGCGCCACGGCGTGCCACGGCGGGGGGAACAACGCGGAAACCGCCGGCCTCGAAATCAGCCTCGGAGTAATTTTCGAACTTGGTGGGGACCTTGTCGTAGAACTGCGGGAAATGTGAGCCGGAAGTCGCCGATTCCCCGGGCGAGGCGCGCATCAGCCGGTTGTCCTGCAGGCGGAACGACAGCAGCACGGCTTTCTTAAGCCACTGGTGCGTCACCCATTCGCCATTGATTTTCTCTGCTACGCGCAATGCGCCGGCGTCGAGCCGTCCAATGACGTGATCGACGGCGGTCTTGATTTCCTTGTCGTGCGACTGCGGTGACAGGCTGGTGCGGTTGTCCCAGGCCTGTTCGATGGTGGTTTTGATTTGATCAAGATTCATGGAGGAAGGATGCCCGGTGAGGTGAGGGAAAGTTGATGAAGTCAGGAAGGTATTTATTTGAAAATGCGCGACCACCAGGAGTCGCTGGATGGGGGCGGCGTGACGGATGCCACGGGAGCCATGGTGGGAACCGCGGTGGCAGCCGTGGTGGGAGCTGCGGTGGGCGCCATGGTGGCGGCCGATGCTGCAAGCAGCGCTTCGACTTCGGCTGACAAAGCTTCGCAGCGTGCGCGCAATTCGAGTTCGGCATTGGCGTGCTTCAGGTATTTTTGATACGTCGCCTGGTAATCGCCGTACGCCCATTCCTCGGCGTCACTGAATACCGAGACGCGCAGTGGCAAGGCGGTAATGACGGCGGCATCGTTGCCGGCCACCACCATGTCGTACAAGGCGGGCAATGCCGGCGCCGGCTGGTCCGACGCGGTTTGTGACACGGTGAGCGATTCGCCTCCGGCAGCGGGTTCCTCGGGTGCAATGAGCGAGACGAAGGCATTGCGTTGCGACAGCCAGCGCTTGTGCGCGAAACGCGGCGACAGCAAGGCATCCAGCTCGGCGCGATAGAGCTCTTTCACATGGAATTCATTTGAAAATCCACGTTTGTCCGAATATTCCGCCTTGTTGGGGCAGGACAGGATGAGCACGCCGTCCGGCTTCAATACGCGGCGAATTTCATCGAGGAATTCGGCTTGCGGGTGAATATGTTCGATGGTCTCAAACGAGACCACGCGATCAAACATGGCCGCGTCGAACGGCAGGGTCGTGCAGGATGCTTCAATGAGTTTCAGGTTGCTTCGCGCAGCATAGGCTTCGCGTCCGTGCGCGATCGCCTCAGGCGATATGTCCACACCTGTCACTTGCGCTGCATGCCGGCTCATCAGTGCGCTGCCGTAGCCCTCGCCACATGCGACATCGAGCACCGACTTGCCTGTGACCAGTGGCAGCACATAGTGATAACGATGCCAGTGCTCGTACCACATTTCACCCTTGGCATTGGCGTCGCCGGGGACGAAACGCTCGCCGGTAAATTGAAGCGGGGCTGTCATGTGAGGTGGACGTTGCCGGATCGGATAAGAAAAGGGGACTGCTAGAATGCGCCGCCGGTCGCGATGGAATTATTGTTCGCTGACGTTCAGTTTCACGCTAGCGTTCACGTGCACTTTCGCGTTCCGGCCCGCACCAACCTGTCGATTATAAAGGTTCGCCACCCTTGAACAGCCATTCATCCCCTTTGCCGGGTGTCTTCCCCGTCCTTGCGCTATTGCTGGGTGCGACCTCGTGGGGGCTGATGTGGTATCCGTTTCGCCTGCTCGAAGCAGGCGGCGTGCCTTCGCCCGTCGCGACACTGCTCACATACGTGGTCGCGGTGTGCACCGGCGGCATTGTATTTTTCCGCGCGTGGCGCGACTTTCCGCGCAATGTCGCCTGGCTGTCGGCGATTGCGCTCACGGCTGGCATCACCAATGTTGCCTACCTGGTCGCGATCATGCAGGCCGAGGTGGTGCGCATCGTGTTGCTGTTCTACCTCGCGCCGTTGTGGACCGTGCCGCTGGCCTGGTTGCTACTGCGCGAGAAGCTGACGTTTTCCGGTGGCGTGGTGATGCTGATGGCGATCAGCGGTGCGGCCGTAATGCTATGGCGCCCGGAAATCGGCCTGCCCGCGCCACGTAACGGCTATGAGTGGCTGGGGCTGATGTCGGGCTTCACGTTTGCGATGTGCAATGTGATGGTGAAGGCGGCCACTCGTGCTTCGCCGGAAGCGAAGTCGCTGGCGGGCTGTGTGGGAGTGGTAGTGGTGGCGTTGCCGGTTGCGCTGTGGCTGGGGCCGGCGGTTTCGACCTGGCCCGCGATTGCGGGGCCGCATGTGTTGATGCTGCTGGCGGTGGGCGTGATGCTGATTGCGACCAGTATTGCGTTCCAGTACGGGGTCACGCATTTACAGGCGAATCGGGCGGCGGTGATTATGTTGTTTGAGTTGGTGGTGGCGGCAGTGGCGGCGCATTATTTAGCGGGGGAAGAGACGCATTTGCGGGAGTGGGTGGGGGGAGCGTTGATTGTGGGGGCGGGGGTGGTGGCGACGGTGATGGAGGCGAGAGGGAAGGCGAGTAGGGTTTGAGTGGAGGGCTCGAGCGCTGATGTGAACTCGAGCGCTGGCGCGGCTCTTGGCGGGTTTTGAGCTACGAATGGCGCGGATGCGGGAGTTTGAGTTTCTAAATTGCTCCCCGTTCGCCCTGATCCTTCGAGACCCTCAGGACAGGGTACGCTTCGCGTATCGAAGGGCAATGACGGACCGACCTCATCTCAAATAAATTCCGTTCGCCCTGAGCCCGTCGAAGGGTTGGATTGGGCTGAGGTCTACAAACAATTCTGCATTCGCAGCCAGCGATGTAGCCGGGGTTGCCCGGCAGCAACTCACTTTCTTCGGAATTATGTACTTGACATACCGTGAAGCCCCATGTATCTTACATACCTGAGGAGCCAAACGACTATGAACCTGACAAACCCAATCTTCCAAGACGCAGACAAAGCCCGCGAACATTTGCAGGCTATCCGCTGGCCGAATGGCGCGATTTGCCCACATTGCGGCGATATGGAAAACGCCAAGGAATTGACTGGCAAAAGCCATCGTCCGGGTTTGTTCAAATGCTATTCGTGTGATGGGCACTTCACCGTTACGGTTGGCACCGTGTTTGAAAAATCCAAAGTGCCGTTGAACAAATGGGTACTTGCCGCGCACCTGATTGCCGCCAGCAAGAAAGGGTATTCCGCTCACCAGCTGCATCGCACGATTGGCGTTAGCTACAAGACCGCTTGGTTCATGATGCACCGCCTTCGCGAAGCCATGACCGTTAAAGCCACTGGGGACTTGGGTGGCGGTGGCGGCATTGTCGAAGCGGATGAAACCTACTGGGGCCATTGCAAACAATCTAAGGGCTATGTTGCTGCTCCTCCTCGTGGTGGGTTCGGCCACAAAGAGAAAATCGTTTCGCTTGTTGAACGCGGCGGTCAAGTTCGCTCGTTTCACATTCCTAGCGTCAACGCTACAACCCTGCGCGCGGTGCTGACTTCCAACATTGCAAAAGATGCCAACCTGATGACCGATGAATCGCGCAACTACAAAGCCGTTGGTAAAGAGTTTGCAAGCCATCAGATCGTCAATCACAGTCGTGGCGAATACTCGCGCGGCAAAGCCACCACGAATACCGTTGAAGGTTATTTCTCGATTCTGAAGCGCGGCTTGATTGGCACATACCATCACGTTAGCCCCACCCATCTGCAACGCTACATGGAAGAATTCGACTTCCGTTATAACTCGCGTTCATCACTCGGTTACACCGACACAGATCGCGCAGCAATGCTGCTGAAAAATATTGGCGGCAAGCGCCTGATGTATTACTGAATCGTCCACAAAGAAGCGCCATTTAAGTACCGGCGCTTTTCTTTGCTTTTGGATCGGGCGGAGTAGCTAACATCCTCTTGAGGATGTCGTCACCAGAAAGGCTTTTTGTTTTTCCGCGCTGCAATTTGACTACGGTTTTTTCCTGCGTTTTTTCGTCTGCTTGCTTTCTCATTTCAGTCAATTCCTTTCCGTCTAATACTTCCATAATTCGTGTTGCGGGCACGCATATTCCCATGCCTACGTTTAGGTCTACATCCTTAAGGCCCGACTCGAAAGCCCCATGCCAAAGTCCGAGCAACCAAACGCTTCCGTATTGCCAGGACTTCACTAGGTGGGCCGATGAATCATCCCGCTCAAGAAAGTGATTCTTTGACTCTAGTGACCGCCTGACAAATACAGGTGAGCCGCTTGAACGCTCCAAGGTGTTCACCTGCACCATATATCCATGGATTGAAATTGTTCTGCGGCTTGAGTCTTTACTTTTTCTTTTGTCTGTCCAATCCTCAGTCCTGACTGTCTCACCGTCCGCCATTGAGGCGATATGCCCAGTGTGAACGAACGGAACATTCTTCTGATTACCCATGAGCATTTTGAAAACGCCGACCACGTAGGCCATATCACCTGCGCCTATGTTCTTTGTCTCGCGTTTGAATTCGCTAATGACGTGCCCAGAGGGGAAAACTGATATTGAAGCTTTTGCCCAATCCGG
>JBDTWS010000240.1:0-4720 GCA_040006575.1 Betaproteobacteria bacterium | reverse complement strand
GACGATCGTGATCCCGATGGTGACGGACCCTGCGTCGGCCAGCTCGATACCCCCAGCAGCGCGGCGAAGCGGCTGGATTTCGATATCACCTTGAACGCCAGTTTCTTTGCCGCACCTACTGCGAAGGACGTGATGGGCCGCAAGATTCGCTATTTCGTCGGCAATTGCACCTTCCCCGAGGGATGGCATTTTTCTGCGGGGAAGCCTATTTCCAAACCGGCCAGGAACGCCATGCGTGCGACGATCGTGGTGCACGCAGACGGGAAAATTTCAATCGCGGAAGATCTGCGCGAACTCCCTGCGGACACGCGCTACGCCGTGTCGGGCAATGCGACCGTGTTGAAAGCGGGTGTGCCCGTATCTTCCGCGCCGCTGGCCATACGGCATCCGCGCAGCAGCGTCGGCATCAGTGCGGACGGCAGGACGCTGGTGATGGTCGCAATCGACGGCCGCCAGGCCACGGCTGAAGAATCTCCTTACCGCCGCATTCACAGCCGCGGCGCAACGCTGCAGGAAGTGGGTGAGCTGATGCGGAGTCTCGGTGCCAGTGATGCCATTAATCTTGACGGTGGTGGCAGCACCTCGATGGTGATCAAGGATCCGCATACGGGTGTGTTCACGGTGGCGAACCAGCCTTCGGATAGTTCGACATTGGGTATTCCGGTTGCCATTGAGAGGCCGGTCGCGGATGTGATCGGGGTGCGGGTGGATGCGCGTGCGGAAAGGCCCTGAAAATGCGGGTTCCTCAACAATGACTGTGTCACGGCCGCCGGCATTTTCGTCCTCGGCTGACTTCGTCGAAAAGATCAACGATGCTGATTTCTGGCGCCCGCATGTTTTCGCCGCATTGAGAGTGCACCAACTTGACGACACCGATTGCGCCACGCTCGAAGCCGGGAACAACGCCACGCACCCCACGTTCATCTGCGGCGGCGTCGTGGTCAAATTCTTCGGGCATATTCCCCCATGGCGGCGGGCTTACGAATGTGAACGTGCCGCGCAGCTATTGATTGCAGAGAATCCTGAAATCACTGCGCCCCGGCTGTTGGCGTCGGGAATCCTCGCAGGATCTCCACATGCGGGCTGGGCCTATCTCGTCACTACCCGCATGCGCGGCGCCTCGTGTGAGCAAGCACAATTGCCCCGGGAGCAAATGTGCGCCATTGCTGCTGCGTTGGGCGCACAGGTGAAGCGCGTGCATGCGCTATCGCCTGGACGTGTGGCCACGCACGAAGACTGGCAGCCCGTGGATATTGCGGCGGCATGTGCTCATAGCTCGCTGCCGTCGCATCTGGTGCCGCAGATTGACGATTTTCTGAAAACGCTCGCGCCGTTCGACCATGTCGTCTGCCACAGCGATCTTGTTGCCAATCATGTTTACATCGAAGACGGGCGGCTTGTCGGCATCATCGATTGGGGTGATGCCATGGTGACGGACCGGCACGGCGAAATCATCCAGCCTTATCGCGACCTGTTCGGCTGTGACAAGCAACTCCTGCGTGTTTTTCTTGACGCGTCTGATTGGCCCGTGGGAAAACATTTTCACCGGCAAGCACTGGGCCTTGCGTTGCATCGCCAGGCAATCGGCCTGCAGCAACATAGATCCATGGATGTATTTGAACCCGTCGCGGCCAGGTTTCCGCTCGGGGATATCGCGACGCTGGAAGAACTGGCGAGTGAAATGTTTGCAATGTGAGCATGCGCAACGTGGGGAATGTATCCGCCGGTTCAATGGCGTCGCGCCCGCTAAAATCACGCCATGATCGAAATCCGTCCCGCCTGTTTCCCCGAAGATCTCGAGATCGTCCGCCTTCTGTTTCGCGAATATGCGAGCAGCCTCGATACCGACCTGTGCTTCCAGAATTTCGAAGAAGAGCTGGCGTCATTGCCGGGAAAATACCAGGCACCGGAAGGACGATTGCTGATCGCGACGTCAGGTGATGAGGCAGTCGGTTGCGTTGCCCTGCGGCGAATCGATGTGCACTCCAGCGAAATGAAGCGGCTGTATGTGCGGCCCCGGGCGCGAGGCGAAAGCCTGGGCCGTCGACTGGTGCAGCGCATCAGCGCAGAGGCACAGCGCGCCGGTTACACGCGCATCTGCCTTGACACGCTGCCTTCCATGACAGCCGCGCAGGCGCTGTACCAGTCACTGGGATTTGTTGCCATCGAGCCGTATGTGTTCAATCCCGTCGCTGGGACTAAATTCATGGCGCTGGATTTAGGCGATGCGAGTGCGCGTGGTAACTGAAACGGTTCGTCGGTCGCACTACCGTCCCGCCCTGCACCATTGCTTCTCACACGGAATACCATCACCGTCGCCGTCCATTTGCGTACCCGGGCAATTCTTCAAATAAAACGTCGCCTCTTCGCACGATTTCATCTGCGAACAATGGGTCTTGCCTTCGCATTTGAATCGGCTACTTGCAGTGGCCGGCGGCGTGGTGTCGAGCACGTATTGAGGACTTTGCTGCGCAGGCGCCGGGACAGCAACAAAAGCGGGCGGCGTTTCAATGACAGGTTGTGCGTTGACCGCCGGCGTGCCCGGTACCGCTTCGCGCTGAACATCGCTCACGGTTGATCGCGCAATCGCCCGTTTTGAAACGTCGTAACGGTTCCAGCCATACGCAACGATGGCGATCAACAACGCCACACTTATTGCACCGGAAACAAGTCCGCCGAGGCCATTGCTTCGATCGTGCCTGACCCGTGCATTGCGTGTCCCACCCACCGGCCGCTCCACCATGAACACATCTTCCGCACGCGGCCCTTTGTCACCCGCAGGGGCGATCGCATACGTCACCAGCTCATTGCCCTTGGGCCGCCGTTCACCGCCACGCATCGAACGGAAGTGGATGAAAACACGAGCGCCGCCACCGTTCGGCGTGATGAAGCCGAAATCGCGATCGTTTTTCCATTCAGTGATTCGGCCCTGGAATCTCATGCGGCGCGTGCTCCGGTTTAAATCAATGTCGCCAGTGAGTTCAGGCATTTTTCCTGCAATCTGCCGCTTTCGCAATCGCGGCGATTTCAACATCAAACTCAAGCACTGTGGCGGCTTGCAGGCCGAAAATGCCCGGAAGTCCGCACCGGATGGCGTTCTCCGCCATCCGGACCACGTCTTTGCGTCCCGCGCAATCTCTCGCGACATCACACCATGAAAAACACAACACTTGACATGCAAGTATTTACTTGCCTATTATTCTCCTGACGCGAGACATCGAATATCACTTCAACGCGAGGAGTTGATTGCCATGGCCGCCACGCAGTCGTTTCACCCATCCCGTCAGAACAACCCATTTTTTGAATTACGTAAGGAGCAATCATGCTGGACATCCTGCACAAAATCGGTTTCAAGTCTTCACAGGAAAATGTATACAAGGCACTCACCACCCACGAAGGCCTCGCCGGCTGGTGGACGAACGACACACAAGGCGAAAGCAAGGTCGGTGCGACCATTCCGTTCCGCTTCAAACTGAAGGACGCCGCCGGCGGATTCGATATGAAGGTGCGCGAACTGAAGCCGGACACGCGCGTGCTGTGGGAAGTGGTCGACGGCCCGCCCGAATGGCTGGGCACCACCATCAGCTGGGATCTCCGGCAGGAAGGCGACTGGGCGATCCTGGTTTTCAAGCACGCCGGCTGGCGCGAGGCGGTGGAATTCATGCACCACTGCAGCACCAAGTGGGCGACGTTCCTGCTGAGCCTGAAGGCCTATGTCGAGACGGGGAAAGGCAGTCCCAATCCCCGCGATTTCAAACTCGACAGCTGGGAGTAAGGTGCGTGCCGCACTGATGGCCGGCCCGGCATCAGTGCGATACTGCCGGCGAACGAAAATAACGTCACACCACTTAACGACTTAACCCTACGTGCCCAGCAAAGCCAGCAAACTTCCCGATATCGACAAGGTCTTCAAGGCGCTGGCTGATGCGGGACGCAGGCGTTTGCTTGACCAGCTTCATGCCGACAACGGGCAGACATTGTCGGCGCTATGCGAGCACATGGACATGTCGCGCCAGGCCGTCACGCAGCATTTGCAACAGCTTGAGGCGGCAAACCTGGTGGCCGTCGTCTGGCAAGGCCGCGAAAAACTGCATTACCTCAACCCCGTACCGATTCACGAAATCAGTGAGCGCTGGATTTCAAAATTCGAGCGCAGCCGCCTGGACGTGCTGCGCGACCTGAAGAAAAAACTTGAAGGAGATGAGCCATGAACAAGCCGAGTTTTGTATACGTAACCTATATCGCCACCACACCCGAGAAAGTGTGGGAAGCGTTCGTCAATACCGACATGATGTCGCAGTACTGGGTCGGCTCAGACTGTGCGCGCATGAATGTGTCGGACTGGAAACCGGGCTCGCGCTGGGAACACCAGCACAGCGATGATCCGACGGCGGTTGATATTGTCGGCAAGGTGATCGAGAGCGATCCGCCACGCAGGCTGGTGTACACATGGGCCCGGCCCAGTGAAGAAGCGGATGAGTCAAAGCATTCGCGTGTGGCCATCGATATCGAGCAGAGCGGTAAAGGCGTGGTGAAATTGACGGTGGCGCATGAGGACCTGGAGAAAGATCCGAAGATGCTGGCCGGTGTCTCGGGCGGATGGCCGAGAGTGTTGTCGAACCTGAAGACATTCCTGGAGACGGGGCGGGTGTTCCCGCGAGGCGCGTAACCAAACCAGTGCGTCGCGGATGTCATGCCGGCGGAAGATGGTTATGGCTTA
>JBDTWS010000239.1:0-4736 GCA_040006575.1 Betaproteobacteria bacterium | reverse complement strand
CAGCTGTGCGGGTGCTTTGCTGAACCAGGGCGGCACCTGCAACATCACGCTGCGCTTCAATCCTGCCGTGAATGGGACGCGCCAGGCCGAATTGGCCTTGACCGCGAGCGACGCACGGACGTATCGCGTGAGCCTCACGGGCTTCGCGTATCCGAGCGCCAAGATCAGCGAGCGTGTCGCGGGCAGCAGCAACGCGCCGCAGTACATCGCCAAGGCGCCCGATGGCACCTTCTGGTACACCCAGCCCGGAGCCAACCGCATTGCGCGCATGACGCCGGCGGGCGAGGTGGTGGAGTATCCGCTGCCCTCCGCGCTGGCCAATCCGTTCGACATCGTCGCGGGCGCCGACGGCAACATGTGGTTTACCGAACTTGATGGTGGACGCATCGGCCGCAGCACGTTGAACGGCGTCATTACCGAATTCGCGCTGCCCGTCACCACCAGCCAGCCGCGTGGCATTGCTGCCGGTGCCGACGGCAATATCTGGTTCACAGAAATCATCGGGGCGAAGATCGGGCGCATCACGCCGCAGGGTGTGATCACCGAATTCACGATTCCGTGGACCAATGCCGCGCCGCGCGGAATCGCTGCCGGGCCGGATGGCAACCTGTGGTTCACCGATTCGGGCGGACTCTCCATCGGCCGCATCACGACGGCAGGCGCGTTCACGCGCTTCACCATTCCATGGGAAATCGCCAGCGACAACGTCCGCAGCATTACGGCGGGCCCGGACGGCAACCTGTGGTTTGCAGAATTGACAGGCAACCGGCTGGGGCGCATTACCACTGCGGGCGTACTCACGCAGTTTCCGTTGCCGCGCGCAGGCGCTGGACCGCTGGGCATTGCCGCCGGTCCTGATGGCGCGGTCTGGTACACCGCAAATAACGTAAATCGCGTGGGCCGGATCAACGTAGCGACCGGTGACATCACCGAATACCGCCTGCCGACGGTGGCCAGTTCCCCCATCGGTATCATCACCGGCCCGAACAACGTGATGTGGATCGCCGACAGCAGTAACGTCAACAAGATCTCACGCCTGTCCATTCCCGGCGTTTCCGGCGCCAATGTGTACAGCGATATGTGGTGGGCCGGGCAGGCCGAGAACGGCTGGGGCATGTCGATCCAGCAGCACGGCAATGTGCAATTCAATGCGATCTACGTTTACGACAACACCGGCAAGCCGGTCTGGTACGTAATGCCGGGCGGCACCTGGAATGCCGACTTCAGCAGCTACACCGGGCCGATCTACCAGCCCACTTCCGCGCCGCTTGGCAACTACACGCCTGCGCAGTTTGTGGTTGGCCCTTCGCCCGGCACGGTGACACTGAATTTCAGCAGCGATACCACCGCGACGATGCAGTACACCATCAACGGCATCTCCGGCCAGAAATCCATCCAGCGGCAGGTGTTCGGTTCCGGCTCCTCTCCGCTGACGGTCGGCGACATGTGGTGGGGCGGCGAGGCGCAAAATGGCTGGGGTATCAACCTGGTGCAGCAGAACGGCATCGTGTTCGGCGTGTGGTACACCTATGGCGCGGACGGCAAGAGCACCTGGTATGTGCTGCCCAACGGCGGCTGGTCGGGCAACACTTACAGCGGCACGTTCTACAGTACCACCGGCTCGGCGTGGCTGGGGACGGTCTACAATCCGGGCACGCTGGTCGCCACCGCGGCCGGCAACATGAGTTTCAATTTTGCCAATGCAACCAATGCCAACATGACTTACGCGTTCACCACCGGCCCGTTTGCCGGCACCAACCAGACCAAGGCGATTGTTCGCCAGCCCTACTGATGAATACACCGCAACCCGGCTGTGAGTTTTGTGACGGCGATGGTGGCCCGGTTATTTTTCGCGACGCGAAATTTCGAGTGATTCGCGTCGATGGGCCCGACGGCGATGCGTTTGCCGGATACACGCGTGTGCTGTGGAACGACCATGTGCGCGAGCTCACCGATCTTTCACCTGAAGACCGCAACCTGTTCATGCAGGCGGTTTTCGCGGTTGAAGGTGCGCTGCGCAGCAGTCTTTCGCCGCACAAGATGAATGTGGCCAGCCTCGGCAATCTCACGCCGCACCTCCATTGGCATATCATCCCGCGCTACGTGGATGACCCGGCGTTTCCAAAACCGGTCTGGGCACTGCCTGCAGGCGCGCTCACAGCCGAGCCGGGCCTTGCTACACTAGCAGTCAGGCAGGCGCGTGAAGTCCGGGACGGCAATTGGCAGGAAAACGTCCGCCGCGCGCTGGAATCCGTTTGATCGTGTGTTGAACTGCAGGTGACGGGCATTGAGCAACAAGCCCGCATGCAGCAAGTAGCGATATCAACAAGACAACAACACGCTCCGGTTTTAATTGACGCATTGTTCGCGAGATCAATCTCGAAAGCGGGCAGACGAAAGGATTCGCAGATGGCAATTCAAACCTCGCCCAATTCCAAACCCGGCTCGCTGTTTTTTTCCGACGCGCGCAGCTGCAAGGAATGGCTGAAGGCGATACCGCTGACCAATATCCCGCAGGCGCAGCAGAACATCCTCGATGCGCTGCGCCTCGTCAACCGCAGCCCGGAGTTTGAGGCACTCGAGCGCCTGACCTGCATGGAGCTGACCCGCGACAAGGTGTCCTTCCTCCTGTCCGAGCAGCGCTCACGCTATGCCGGAAAAACAGTGCCGCTGTCGCATGGCGACAATGCAGCATGGCTGATTTCACGCACACTGCTGACTGAAATGGAGTCGGGCTATCGCCGCTGCTGGTCTGACGCCGCCAGCGAAGACAGCCCGCTCGCGCCGCATGCGGCGCTCATCATCCAGCGGATCATGCGCTACATCGGTTTGCAGATGCTGATCGCCGGTTTCATCTACCGGCGCTTCGACAACGCGCTGTGGATGCGCCTGCATCTGCAGTGGATGGAAGCGGAATCGCGTGGAATCGCCGACAAGAAGGTCAAGGATTCCATCGGTTCGCTCGATGGCTATTCGACCGTGCAGCAGGCGTTCACCGCTGTGCTGCTGGGACAGGCCGCCAATATTTACGAACTCACACCGCGCCAGATCGATTTTGTCGATGCGGTGTTGAAACGCTTCGGCCACAAGGTGGAACTGGCGCGCGACACGCCCCCCAATCCGCAGGGCCTGCAATGCGCGGTGGACCTGCTCTCCAATGCGGGCTGTCATTTCCAGGCGTATATCGCGCAGGCCGAACATGTGCGTTTCCTGGTGCTGGACGATTTGTCGCGCTCGCTGCGCCGCCGTATCAAGAAGCTCGCTGACGGCGAAGATCCGGGCAGCATGGACCTGCCGGCCGAATGGAGTGCGGCCGATGCGCGCGACCAGCTCGCCCGCCTGCACAAGCTGTGGTGCGAAGGCACGTCGATGCGCCCGCCGGCCACGATCCCCGATGAAAAAGAAGCGCATCTCACGTTCGGGATTTCCGAAACACATTTCTTCATGTCGGGCGATTTGTTTGAGCAGCCGGGTGTGAAGCGCGAAATGACGCGCCAGGAAACGAACGACATCACCATGTTCGGCAAGGTGTCGGAAGCGACTATTCGCGCGCGCTACGCGGAATTCAATTACGGCACCGAGGCCTGGGGCATCGTCGATGAAAGCCGCGGCTACCTGCGTCTGCTGCGACCCGCCAATTCGCCGCATGGCGTGGCCATCGGCATGCTGATCGGCATCAAGATCGGCAAGCAGGACGGGTTTTACCTGGGCGTGGTGCGTGAGCTGGTGGAGGAACTGGACGGCACCATTCTCGCGACACTGGCCATGCTGCCCGGCAAACCGGAAGCGACCTCGGTGCGCTCAGCGGACAACCGCAATCGCGCCGGTGGAAGCTATGTGCAGGGATTCCGTTTGCCACCGATGGACGCGCTGAAGATTCCGGAAACGCTGGTGGTGCCGGCTTCGTTTGCACAGCGCGCGCGAGGGATTGATATTTTTCACGCGGGGCATGGGAGCCCGAAGACGGTGAAGGTGCTGGATTATGTGGAGCGCGGGGTGGATTTTGACCGGGTGACGATTGGGTAGGGTTTAAGTCTCGCGCCGGACGTTTTCCAAAAAATCTCTCCGCTCGCCCTGATCCTTCGAGTGCCTCAGGACAGGGTACGGTTCGCGTATCGAAGGGCTCGGATGGGCTGATCCCGCCGAAATTTGGCTGAAAATTACTTTCAATCTCCAGCACTGGTGCGGCTCTACAGCCATTTTTGCCCCAGGAAGCGCACCAAATGGCGATCGCCGCATCGCTACGCTGCGACTCCACTCGCTTAAGTGCGTCCCGCCTCCAGCGCGTCAACCACCAGCGCCGCCGCATTGAATCCCACCTGGTCGAATATCTCTACAAAACACGTCGGCGACGTCACATTCACTTCGGTCAGGAAATCACCAATGATGTCGAGGCCGACAATGGTGAGGCCATCCGCTTTCAATTGCGGTCCGAGTGTTTCTGCAATCTCACGATCACGCGCTGATATTGGTTGCGCCACACCGCGTCCACCGGCTGCAAGGTTTCCGCGCGTCTCACCTGCTTTCGGAATACGCGCCAGAGCGAAGGGCACCGGCTTGCCATCGATCACCAGCACGCGTTTGTCGCCCTTGATGATGTCGGGAATGTAGCGCTGCGCCATGATGGTCTCGGCGCCGTCCACGGTCTGCACTTCGATGATGGCATTACGATTGGGGTCGTCCGCGCGCACACGGAAAATCGAGGTGCCGCCCATGCCGTCGAGTTTCTTGACGAT
>JBDTWS010000238.1:0-4737 GCA_040006575.1 Betaproteobacteria bacterium | reverse complement strand
CCGAAGCCTACGGCAAGCTGACCGGCAAGCCCGGCATCTGCTTCGTCACGCGCGGGCCGGGTGCCACCAACGCGTCGATCGGTGTGCACACCGCGTTCCAGGATTCCACGCCGATGATTTTGTTCATCGGCCAGGTGGGCAATGATTTTGTCGAGCGCGAAGCATTCCAGGAAGTCGACTATCGCCGCATGTACGGGCAGATGGCGAAATGGGTCGCGCAGATCGATCGTGCCGATCGTGTTCCCGAATTTATTGCGCGCGCCTACCAGGTCGCGACCAGTGGCCGCATGGGGCCGGTGGTGCTCGCGTTGCCGGAAGACATGCTGTCTGCGGTTGCCAGCGTGCCCGATACACGGGCCTGGCAGCGTGTCGAGACTGCACCCGCAGAACAAGCACTGGTGCGGCTCTCCAGCCTGTTGCAGTCGGCGGAACGGCCCTTTGTCATTGCCGGCGGTTCGGGCTGGGGCGTGGAATCGTGCGCGGACCTGAAGCAATTTATCGAGACGCAGCAATTGCCCGTCGGCTGTGCGTTTCGTTTCCAGGATGTGTTCGACAATGGTCATCCGCACTATGCCGGTGATGTCGGTATCGGCATCAATCCCAAGCTGGCCGCGCGCATCAAGGCATCCGACCTGCTGATCGTGATCGGCCCGCGGCTGGGCGAAATGACCACCAGTGGGTATGGGCTCATTAACGCGCCGGTGCCCGCGCAGACACTGGTGCATGTTCACGCCGGCGCGGAAGAGCTGGGCCGTGTCTATCAGGCCGATCTCATGATCAACGCCACCATGCCCGCGATGGCACGCGTGCTGGCGCGCATGCCCCGGCTCACGCGCGCCGGTGTCGAGGGCAGTGCGAAAGAAGCCAACGCGGATTACGGCGCGTGGCAGGGCAGGAAGGAAATCCCCGGCAAGGTGCAGATGTGGGATGTCATGCAGCACCTGGAAAATGTATTGCCCGCAGACGCCATCCTCTGCAACGGCGCTGGCAATTACGCCACATGGGTACATCGCTTCCATCGCTATCGCGGTTTTCGCACGCAGCTCGCGCCAACTTCGGGCGCGATGGGTTATGGCGTGCCGGCGGCCATCGGCGCGAAGGCCGTGCATCCTGATCGCACGGTGATCGCGTTCGCCGGTGACGGCTGTTTTCTCATGACGGGACAGGAGCTGGCCACGGCAGTGCAGTACCAGCTGAACGTCATTTTCATCGTCGTCAACAACGGCATGTACGGCACCATCCGCATGCACCAGGAGCGCGAATTCCCGGGGCACGTTTACGGCACTGCGTTGAGCAATCCTGATTTCGCGGCGTATGCGAAAGCGTTCGGCGCGCACGGTGAGCTGGTGGAAAACACGAGTGAATTTGCGGCGGCGTTTGATCGCGCGATGAAGGCGGGCAAGCCGGCGCTGATAGAAATTCGCATCGATCCCGAAGCGATTTCGCCGAACACGACCCTGCAGGCGATTCGTGCGGCGGCGATGAAATAGGGATGTTGCAGTTAAGGCGATGAAGTAAAGGCGATGAAGTGAGTGCGTCGAAGTACACATGGTGAAGTAAACGGGTGAGGTCGCGTCGATGCAGAGGCAATGCAGAGGCCATGAAGTAGTGGGAATCTGCAAATGAGCACCGTCGTCCTCGCGCAGGCGGGGACCCAGTGTCTTTGCAACCACGTCACGTACGCCAGCAACGCCACTGGGTCCCCGCCTGCGCGGGGACGACGGTGGAGCTTCTACAGGGATAAACACTAGCACCGGGGCGCCTTGCAGACAATTTATGCATGGAAAGCCGCGCCAATGCTAGAGTTTACTAGTAAAAATAAACACGAAACTGAGCCTGTTCATTGCCAGCCTGCGTTGCGCCAAGCGCAATTTTCATTTATCAAAATAAAATTTCATGATCGCTCCAACCTGCACGTTCCGCGCCGCTAAAGAATCCGATGCCGCCTGTATCGGCACGCTGGGCATACAAGTTTTCCTCGACACGTACGCCACCGACGGCATTCGCCCGTCGCTGGTGCGTGAAGTCAATGGACAGTTCTCACCCGAGGCAATGCTGGCGCTGATGGCGCAGGCTGACACGCGCATAGTCCTGGCCGAGCGCGCCGCTCATCTCATCGGTTTTGCGCAATGGGAACTCCATTCGCCGCAACCTTTGCTGCACGGTGTGGACGCAGCGGCCAGCGCGAAATTGAATCGCCTGTATGTGCAGGAGCGTTTCACGGGCACGGGTGTCGGCAAGGCGCTGCTGGCCGAAGCCGAAGCGGGCGCCGCACGCGAAGGCGCGACTGCGCTTTGGCTCACCGCCTGGGTCGGCAACGCACGTGCGCTGGCTTTTTATCCGCGCTGCGGCTATCGCGATATCGGCGCCACGCTGTATGAATTCGAAAACGAGAAACACGAGAATCGTGTATTCGCCAAACCCCTTACCGCTTGAACAGCGAACACCGGGAGAGGAAACATGCTTCAGCTGCGACCCAACTGCGAATGCTGCAACATGGACCTGCCGCCCGAGTCGGCCGAGGCGCGCATTTGTACCTTCGAATGCACGTTCTGCGCCGATTGCGTGGACAACGTGCTGAAAGGCGTGTGCCCCAATTGCGGAGGCGAGTTCACGACGCGCCCACGCCGCCCGGCGAACAAGCTGGCGAAATATCCCGCCTCAACCGAGCGTGTGTACAAGCCGGCGGGGTGCGGGAAAAGTGGAAGTGTTGCGGGCTGATTTTTCGCGGCGTGCACATTCTGGCTTGAGGGAAATTCGTTCAATCCCCAAAACTTGCTTGACGAATTTCCCTCCCTTGTCCGACAACGTTTTCCGCGCCACTGTGCCAGTGCGCTCGCTCCGGCGCATTACAATCCCTGCAACAGCATCAATACAGGGATAAAAAAATGTCGACCGCGCCCGCAAAAAAACCTTTTTCCATGATCCGCGAATTCCATCTCGCCGACTGGTTCACGCTCGGCAACGCCGTGTGCGGCACAGGTTCGCTGTTCTCCATCATCACCTACATCCAGACCGGCGACATTCGCCATATCTATTTCGCCTGCGCGCTGGTGGTGGCGGCATTGGTCTTCGATATTTTCGACGGCCGCGTGGCGCGCTGGCGCCAGAAATCCTCGGCCATGGGCCGCGAGCTTGATTCACTGGCCGACGTGATTTCCTTCGGCGTGGCGCCGGCCATCATCGCCTACGGCTGCGGCATGCAGGGCTTCTATGACCGCATCATCCTCGCCTATTTCGTGGCGTGCGGCGTATCACGCCTGGCGCGCTACAACGTGACGGCCGAGGCCATGTCCGAGGGCGGCGACAAGGTGAAGTATTTCGAAGGCACGCCGATCCCGACTTCCGTGCTGCTGGTGTGCATGCTGGCGTTCGCGGCATCGGTCGGCGCGCTGCGCGAGAATTTGTGGTTTGGCCAGATTGAGCTGGGCGGCTTTCACCTGCATCCACTGACGCTGTTGTTCGCAGTATCGGGATCGCTGATGATCAGCCGGATTCGTATTCCGAAGCTGTAGGCCGCCATTGCAGTGTAACTACAATGTAGTTACACTGATGATGTGAGCGGGATCAGGTTTGAGTGGGATCCACATAAGGCTTCGCTGAATGAAAGGAAACACGGTATTTCCTTTGATGAGGCGCAAAGCGCTTTTTACGATGATTGCGCAAGACTGATTGGCGACCCGGACCACTCCCAGGACGAAGAGAGATTTGTGTTGCTGGGATTGAGTAAATCCATCCGCCTGTTGTCGATATGTCACTGCTACAAACGTGATGGGCGTGTGATCCGGATCTTCTCCGCGCGCAAGGCAACGTCAAGCGAATCGAAAGCCTATCAACGAGGTGAGCCATGAGGAAAGAGTACGACTTCTCGAAGTCAACAAAGAGCCCCTACGCGGCGCAACTCAAGAAACAAATCACGATCCGCCTGGACGAGGAAGCCCTCGCTTATTTCAAAAAAATATCGGATCAGGTAGGCATCCCCTACCAAAGCCTGATCAATCTTTACCTGCGCGATTGTGCCGCCACCCAACGCAAGCCCAGTCTCAACTGGAAGTGACCTTAGTCCCAGCGCACGAATTACTCTTTTCGAACTCTTCATTTTCCAGCGCCGAGTCACGTGCAGATTTAACCTGAAACGAATGGCGTAAATCGTTTATTCATGCGGTGTTCCGGCCGTTATTGCCCTGAAACGTGCGCCAGTGCTTGAGTGTCATTGCCGATTGAGTTTCGTACATCGCACCTGGCCCAGGAACAAAACGGGCCACGAAAATTCTCGTGGCCCCAAGGCACTACTCACTCACTCACAAAAGGAACAACTCCTTAATGGAGTGAGTGCGTGAAATTTAGTTCCGAAAATTCATTCCCACCATCGCATTCGAGGTATTACAAGTTATTTCAGGTCACCCGAAGTATTACTTTTCCGCCAACGCTTTTACTTCGCACCATTGGCCAGCTCGACCGCTTTGGCGTAGTTGGCCTTCACCTTCTGTGCCCATTCCTCTTCTACTTTGGTCTTGGCAGCTGTTGCGGCGGCATCCTTTTTATCGGCCTTGAACATGGCGAGGAAAGTCTTGTCCTTCGCCTGCGCTTCTGTCACCGGCGGCGCAAACGCCAGTTTCTTTGCTTCGTCCAGCTGCGCATTCGCCTTGCCACCCAGACGCTTTTCGGCATCGTGAATGGCCTTGGTCGCGGCCGCCAGTTCCTTGTGGCGGAAGGTGATGATCTGGTCGAACATCG
>JBDTWS010000237.1:0-4768 GCA_040006575.1 Betaproteobacteria bacterium | reverse complement strand
TCGACCAGGTGGCCCCTTCTTTTCCGTGAACCGTCGCCGGCCAGCAATACGTCCATTGCTTCATCGAGATTGCCGAGCGTGGCCGACAATCCCCAGACGCGCAGCGCAGGATTCCAGTGCCGCAACCGCGCCAGCCCCAGCTCGGTTTGCACACCGCGTTTGCTGCCCAGCAATTCATGCCACTCATCGACGACAACGGTTTTCACCGAGGCCAGCAACTCGGATGCGTTAGGTTGGGACAACATCAGCGACAGACTTTCCGGCGTGGTGATCAATGCGCTGGGCATCTTGCGATTTTGTTTGGTGCGTTCGCTGCTCGAGGTGTCGCCGGTGCGCATGCCGACGGTCCATGGCAGGCCGATTCCCTCGACGGCTTTCATCAGCGAATCGCGCGTGTCGGCTGATAGTGCGCGCATCGGTGTTATCCACAACACGGTGAGGGGCGGCGCGCTGTTGGGGGCCCCTTCGTCCGACATCCATTCCATCAGCGGGCCCAGCCATGCGGCCAGTGTTTTACCGGTGCCGGTCGCTGAATGAATCAGTCCGCTTTCACCGCGAAGATACGCGTCCCACACATCGTGCTGGAAGTCGAACGGCGTCCATCCATTCTGGCTAAACCAAGCATGGACGCGGCTTTCCAGTGCTTTTCCGGCTGCGGGGCGCTCCAGTGCTTGTGTTTGGCTTGGCATTCAGGCGGCAGGGGCGAGGTGCGCGTCGAACATGGAATGCGCGAGCTGAATGGTGTTGGCGTGGATTTCGACCGTGTCCACGATGTTTCGTGCGTAACCGCCGGCCATGACGATGGCGACCGGAATGTTTTTCTCCAAGCACGCGGTGAACACCATTTCATCGCGCTGCATCAATCCGCGTTTGCTCAGTTTCAGTCGGCCGAGGCGGTCGTCTTCATAGGGGTCTGCGCCGGCAAGGTAGATGACGAGTTGAGCGGATGCGCATGTGAAGGCCTCGCTCAATCCCGCACGCAGCGACGCCAGGTAGGCGTCATCGCCGGTACCATCCGCCATGTCGATATCGAGATCACTGGCGACCTCGCGGCGGAACGGATAATTTTTAGCGCCATGAATGGAGAAAGTGAAGATCGACGCATCGCCCGAGAGAATCGAAGCCGTGCCATTGCCCTGGTGCACATCGCAATCGATCACCAGCACGCGCTCTACCCGGCCCTCAGCCTGCATGCCGCGCGCCGCAATCGCGGCATCGTTGAACACGCAAAATCCTTCGCCACGATCGTAAAACGCATGGTGTGTGCCCCCGGCGAGATTGACCGCAACGCCCTCGTCGAACGCTGCGCGGCAAGCTGCCAACGTGGCACCGGATGACCGCTTGGAGCGTTCCACCATTTCAGGCGACCACGGAAAACCGATGGCACGAATTTCCGCGGCCGTGAGTGCACCCGCCTCCACGCGCTGCACGTAATCCGGCGCATGTGCGCGCGTAAGTTCGGTGAAGGTGGCGGCCGGCGGCACCAGGAAATCCTGCGGGGAAAAACGAGCATCCGCCGCCAGCGTCTCACGCAGCAGCCGGTATTTCTCCATGGGGAAACGATGGCCGTCTGGCAGGGGCAACACGAATTCATCGCAGTAGAAAAGCTTCATCGCTTTATTCTACCGAGCGTGTCAATGGGGCCTGATCGGGTTTGCTGTTGTCCCGGGAGATGAGACGGGCCGGACTACTAGCGACGCGATTTTTTCGCCGTGGCGCGCGGCGCGGCGGCCTTGGCCTTGGCGGCCTTGGTGTACGGCACGCTTTCCAGCGGCGCCTGCATCATGTTGAACGCCCACAGCGCCGGATTCATTGCGCTGGCCATCTTGGCGAACTCTTCCATGTTGGGTTGCTTCACCGCTTCGACCGGTTTTGCGGTCTTGTCCGCGAAATTGGCCAGCACCGATTGCTGGTAGCGCATGGTCTGCAGGGACACCTCGATCATGCCGGTGGTGGCCTTGAGCCAGGTCAGCACCGTTTCCAGCTCACCGATCTTGCGCTCCAGTTCCTTTGGATCGAGCATCGCGAACATCGGCGAGGCCGATGCGCTGGGCTGAGCCGCCCCGGCCGGCGTGAACATCGACTGGAACATCGCAAAGTAGTCGGGTGCGCCGGTCGGTGTGGTCATGGTGGCCTCAGTTGTATTTCTGGATGAACTCGCGAATCTTCGGGTAAATGATCTCACGATATTTGCGGCCGCTGAAAATGCCGTAGTGCCCGACGGCCGGCGCGGTGTAGTGCTGGCGCCGCGCGGCGGGGATGCCGGTGCAGAGCGTATGCGCTGCTTCGGTCTGGCCGCTACCGGAAATATCGTCCAGCTCGCCTTCGATGGTGAAGAGCGCTGTCTTCTTGATCGCGGCCGGTTCGACACGTTCACCTGCGACGTCGAGGATCCCCTTGGCGAGGCTCTGCTCCTGGAATACGCGAACGATCGTGTCGAGATAATATTCGGCCGGAAGATCCATCACGGCGTTGTATTCGTCGTAGAAACGGCGATGCGCCTCGGCGCTTTCACCGTCACCCGCGACCAGGTGCTTGTAGTAATCGTGGTGCGATTCCAGGTGGCGCTCGGGATTCATGGCGATGAAGCCGGTGAGCTGCATGAAACCCGGATAGACGCGGCGCATGGCGCCGGGATATTTCACCGGCACGCGCTGGATCACGTTCTGCTCGAACCACCACAGCGGACGATCCTCGGCGAAATCATTTACCGATGTGGGATTCTTGCGCGTATCGATGGGGCCACCCATCATGGTCATGCTCAAAGGAGGTTTGTCGCCATGCGCGGCCATCAGCGAAATACCCGCCAGCACCGGCACCGTCGGCTGGCACACTGAAATCACGTGCACATTGCCGCCGCCGTCTTCCTGCATGAATTTCACGAATTCCTGCACATAGGCGACGTAGTCGTCGAAATGGAACGCGCCATCCACGAACGGCACGTCGCGCGCGTCTTTCCAGTCGGTGATGGTGACATCGTGATGCGGCAGCATGGTGCGCACCGTGTCGCGCAGCAGCGTGGAGAAATGGCCGGACAGCGGCGCGAAAATCAGCACGCGCGGTTCGTTCTTGAGTGACCGGCTTTTCTTGAAATTGAGCAATTGGCAGAACGGCTTGTCGAGCAGGACTTTTTCCTCGACATCGGCCTGGCGCCCGCCCACGTCAATGTGGTTGATGCCGAAGGCCGGACGGCCGTAGCGCTTGGTCAGCCGCAGCATCAAATCGAAGCCGGCGACCAGTTTATTGGCGCTTGGCGCGTAGGACAGCGGCGAATAGGGACTGGACAGACTGTCGGCGCTGGCCTGCGCCCACCAGCGCCATGGTTCCATCACGGCGCGTTGCAACTCATGTACCTGGTAAAGCATCTTGCGTTCTCCGAAGCGTCCCGGCTTGCCGAATCTGGCGGTGCCGGGCTAACTGCCTGTTGTGATTTTGTATGCCTTGGAACGCGGCACTTTTGTAGGGAATGTGAGATTGACAATACACCATTTTAGTGCGGTGCAACAAAAGCATATTGCTTGATCCCGGTCATGTTTTCCGGGTGGCGGTTCGTGTTGGGGTTTTGCAGATTCTGCTACGCTTGCGGCTTCGTTCGGGGTTCGTAAGTCCACCAGCCTCTCCCCCAAACACCGACCCACCGTCCAAAAAAATTCTCACGCCATGCAAGCCGAGACTCCCTCGAATTTCAAGACAGATTTTTATCCGCCCATCGACCCGTTCCAGACCGGCATGCTGCCGCTGGACAGCATTCACACCATGTATTACGAACAGTCGGGCAACCCGGACGGATTACCCGTGCTGTTCCTGCATGGCGGGCCGGGTGCAGGTGCATCGTCTTCGCACCGCCAGTTCTTTGATCCGGCGTTTTACCGCATCATCATTTTTGACCAGCGCGGCGCGGGACGCTCGCTGCCCCTGGGCGAGCTGCGTGATAACACCACGCCGCACGTAATCGCGGATATCGAAACCTTGCGCAAGCACCTGGGCATCGAGCGCTGGATGGTGTTCGGTGGCTCCTGGGGCTCCACGCTGGCGCTGGCCTATGCGGAGCATCATCCCGAACGTGCCATGGCGCTGATCCTGCGCGGCATTTTCCTGTGCCGGCAGTCGGAGATCGACTGGTTCCTGTATGGCCTCAAGCAGATTTATCCCGAAGCATGGTGGCGATTCGCGGGTCATCTGCCGGAGCACCAGCACAAGAATATTTTGAAAGCGTATTACGCGCTGTTGTCGAATCCGGACCCGGCTGTTCACGTGCCCGCAGCACGCGTCTGGAGTATTTACGAGGGCTCGTGCTCCACACTGCTGCCCAATGAAGCCGTGGTGGCCAACTTCGGTTCGGACCGCGTGGCACTGGGACTGGCGCGCATTGAAGCGCACTACTTCATGAATGATATTTTCCTGCCGGAAAATTTCCTGATGGATCACATCGGCCGCATCCGCCACATCCCGACGACGATCGTGCAGGGGCGCTATGACGTAGTGTGCCCGATCGTCTCAGCCGATGACCTCGCGCGCGCTTTCCCTGAGGCCGACTATTTCATCATCAACGATGCGGGGCACTCGGCGTTCGAGCCGGGCACGCGCGCGAAGTTGATTGAAACGATGGAACGGCTGAAAGTGCGCTTCGGCAGTTAACCTGCGGCACGCGCCCCGGAAAAATCAGGTGCGCAACAGTCTCGACACATCATCCGCGTAGCCGGAAATCTTTTTCTGCAGCTTTGCTTTTTGCGCGGGTGTCGCGCTGGCCAGCATCCACGTCGTCGTG
>JBDTWS010000236.1:0-4773 GCA_040006575.1 Betaproteobacteria bacterium | reverse complement strand
CACAACAGTGGCCGTTTTTTTATTTCGGGGTGGTTGGGCGGCAGCGCATTTTTATTTTTCGCCGGTCATGCGGCGCGCGCCATTGAAGCGTTTCACCCAGTAGGCGTCAGTCATATCGACGATCTCGACGCTCTTGCCGCGCGACGGCGCGTGAACGAAGCGGCCTTCGCCGAGATAAATGGCCACATGTGAAAAGTGGCGTTTCAGCGTGTTGTAGAACAACAGGTCACCGGGTTGCAACGCACCCTTGCCGACGGGTGCGCCCAGCCTGCTCATGCCGTAAGAACTGCGCGGCAAATCCATGGCCATCGTTTCGGCAAAAACATGCCGCACAAAGCCTGAGCAATCGAAGCCTTTTTCAGAGCTGTTCCCGCCGTACTGGTATTTAACGCCGATGAGCGACAGTGCATGAATCAGCATGTTGTCGATGCGTGCATTGGTTTCGCTGGGGAGTTTTGCGATCGCATCGGCTGCGACTACGGCGTCTTCCGCGCGCTCACCGGCAACGTTTGCATTCGGCTCTGTGTTGGCCGGCGCCAAACCCTGCGCAGCAGCCACGCCTGTCATCAGCATCAGCACCCATGGCATCGCACGTTTCATGCGGGCATGATACCCCGCCATGGCTCCTGCATCACCACTGGCCGCCTTGCACGAAAGGCCTATAATCGCCGAACCCGGCTGTGCACAGCGCGCAGCACACACCGCGCGCGCATCGCAGTCCTTACCGGTAAATGTCGATCATCCATGCAAGCGCTGCTATCCATGATGAAGCCATCACATTCACGCCTCGTGCGGAATAATCGCGCCGCGAGTTTGTCATGACCACTCGGACCACGAATAGCGATGGTCTTGCTTCGGGTGAAGTAAAGATCGCCGTGAAAGACGGCGAGATGACCGCGTACCGCGCGATGCCAGAAGGCGGCGAGAATTTTCCCGCGGTGCTGGTGGTGCAGGAGATATTCGGCGTACACGAACACATCAGGGACCTCTGCCGCCGCCTGGCGAAAGACGGCTACCTCGCCATCGCGCCCGAGTTATATGCACGCCAGGGCGACGCGACGCAATACACCTACAACACCGATATCCCAAAGCTGGTTGCCGAGATTGTCAACAAGGTACCCGATGACCAGGTCATGTCCGACCTGGATGCCACCGCTGCGTGGGTTGCGAAGAACGGCGGCAACGCTGACAAGATGGCAGTCACCGGATTTTGCTGGGGCGGGCGCATTGTGTGGATGTATGCCGCGCACAATCCGAAACTGAAAGCGGGCGTTGCCTGGTATGGCGGACTGGTGCGTCCCGCCACGGCGGTTTCGCCGACACATCCGATTGATATTGCTCCCACGCTGAAAGTACCGGTGCTGGGACTTTATGGCGGCGCCGACACCGGTATTGCCATGGACACGGTGGAAAAAATGCAGTCCGCGTTGGAAGACGCCAAGAGTGCTTCGGAGATTCACGTCTACCCGGATACGCCGCACGGTTTCAATGCCGACTACCGTCCCACTTATCGGAAAGAGGCGGCAGAAGACGGCTGGAAGCGCATGCTGGGCTGGTTCAGGAAGTACGGCGTGGCTTGAACCCGGTTAAATTCGGGAAAACGCAAACGTGAATCTCTTCACAGCGTCGCACTCGATTCAGTGAAATCATCAGCCATGGTTCGCGCAAACGCACAGCAGTAAACGCAGTCCCTGAATCGCTTCATGTCTTGCAATGCTGGTTCACTCGCCGCACGATGCGGCACTACGGTGGAGGCAAAGCGCTAAATGAGTTCGGATCGCCCCGATATGCAGGCCGAGCGGCACAAGGAACGAAATGAAGCGCGTGCGCTCTTGTTTCGGGAAATCCTCGAACGCCGTGCACTGTCTTGCGTGTTCCAGCCCATCATCAGTTTTCATGACCGGCGTTTGTTCGGCTACGAAGCGCTGATCCGCGGCCCGAGGGATTCCATTTTCCAGAGCCCCGCCGACCTGTTCGATGCCGCACAGGACACCGACAGCCTGGCCGAGCTTTCGGTCATCTGTGTCAACACCGTGCTCAAGCATTTTTCCGCGCTGCGCCTGCCGGGAAAATTATTCCTGAATCTCTCGCCGGCTGTCGTCACCGCGCCCGGCTTCGACTCGATACGCGCGCGCGAAAACCTGATGCGGCTGGGCATGAAACCCGGCCAGGTCATCATCGAACTCACTGAGCACCAGCCGACGTTCAGCTTCAAGAACGTGCACGACTCGCTGCAGATATTTCGCTCCATGGGATTCCAGGTAGCCATTGATGACCTCGGCGAGGGATTTTCCAGCCTGCGCCTGTGGTCGGAGCTGAAACCCGAATTCGTCAAGGCTGACAAGCATTTCGTGAAAGGCATCGCCGACGATCCGATCAAGGTGCAGTTCCTGAAGGCGATCCAGCTCATCGCCGAGAGCTGCGGCAGTCACATCATCGCCGAGGGCATCGAAAACGAAGCCGATTTCCGCGTGGTGCAGGAATTGGGCATAGCGTTTGGGCAGGGGTTTTTCATCGGCCGGCCCGAGGAGAAACCAAAATCCGGCCTGGCTGAACATGTGGTGACTTTACTGAACGACGCCACGGTACCGGTGCTGCCGACACTGAAATACAGCCAGGCCTCATTAGTAACGGTTGAGGATTTCTTGCGCGATGTGCTTACTGTTTCCCCGTACGTTCCAGTGCGCGAAATCATCGACCTGTTCGCAAAAGACCCGACACGCTATGCCATCCCGGTGGTCGAACAGGAGCGGCCCATCGGCCTGATCGCGCGGCGCCACGTGCGTTTCATCAAGACCGTTGCCGACCAGGACGACGAGGTCTATCACCGCACCGCACGCGATATCATGAACGCGGCGCCGCTGATTTTCGATCGCCTGCAACCGTTGGCGCGCGCGGCGATGGCGCTGGCGGAATCGACGCCGCAACATCTCGCCGACGGTTTCATCATCACCGACGAAGGCAAATTCCTCGGCATGGGCTCGGCCAACGATGTGTTGCGCGTGATGACCGATACCCATCTCACGGCGGCGCGCTACACCAACCCGCTCACGCTGCTGCCCGGGCCGGTGCCGACCAATGAACATATCGAGCGCCTGCTGATGCGCGAGTTGCCTTTCACCGTGTGCCTGGCCGAAATTGAACCGATGAAGGGCTTCAATGACGCCTGCGGATTCCAGCGCGGCGACGACCTCATCCGGCTTGCGGGCAATGTGCTTTACGCGGCGCTGGACGACCGGCGCGACCTCATCGGTCATGTTTACGGCAATCGATTTGTGCTGCTGATGCAGAGCGAGGACTGGCTGCAGCGGCTCGAGACGGCGCTGGCAAATTTTCGCGCCGAACTGGGGCCGCTATTGCCCGTGGATGCGCGCGCAAATAATGGATTTACCTGGACCGGCCGTCACGGGCATGTCGAGCAGCGTGCCTTGCCCAGGCTCGCCATCGGGGCGGCCATTATTTCGCCGCAGGAATACGAATCGCGCCACGAAGTCATGGCCATGGCGCGCGAGGCAAACGCGCGCGCGGACCAATGCGCGGGCAGCAATGTGTTCCTGCTGCGGGATGACGATCGAAAAAGGGATTTGGCGGCCGAGTAGGTTTCAGTAGCTTCACTGTGCCGCGTTTCAGTTCAATCGCAACACTATCTGCGCTGCCAGACTTGCCACATTTCCTTGCCGTCGAAAACGGGAATGGAATCAGCTGGTGCGGCTTCTTCGACAAGCTCGAAATTCCCTGCCAATAGTCCGCCGAGTTCACTTCGCGTAATGCCGAAGGGTGGCCCTCTCGTGCCCTCGTCAAAAAAGAAAAAACCGATAAGTTTTCCACCGGGCGACAGCAGGCGCGCCACGCTCTCTGCCCACTGTGCTCGCAACTTCAGCGGCAACGCGCACAGGAAGGCACGTTCGTAGATCACGTCGAAATGCCCAGTCGCGAGTTCGGGACCGAAAAAATCAACCTCGCGCACTGTCGCGCCCAGTGGACCCAGGACTTTCCTTGCATGCAAAACTGCGGAGGGCGAAAAATCGATGGCCGTCACCGGCCAGTTGGCCTCCAGTAACAATCGCGCCTCGTACGCCGAGCCGCAACCGGGCATGAGCGTGTGGCGTGGCGCGGGATGGCGGGCAACGTAAGTCGACAGGCACTGAGGCACGGCGCCCTGGTCCCAGGGCATGAAGTCCGCATCGAAGCGCACGTCCCAGAATTCGGGCGAGGCAGGATCGAGTCGGGGAAATTCCGGGATGGGAGGCGTGGTCATGGGCGCAATTATAGGTTGCCGCCGTTGCGCTGAAGCCACAATTCCGGTGCTTCGTCACAGGCGTTTTGACTTTGCCGGGCGATGCCGCTAAGGTGCGGCCAGATTCAATTTATCGGGATGCCGCATATGCATAACAAGTTCAGGGCCGCGAACACGGCGGTCTTTCTCTTGACGGTCTCACTGTTGAGCGCCTGCGGTGATCGTGCAAAAGACACGCAGGCATCGCTGCCATTGAACAACTGCCGCGTCGCCAGCGTGGAAAATGAAGTCAGGTGCGCGAAGCTCGAGGTATTTGAAAACCGCGAAACCCGGCAGGGCCGCAAGATCGGCATCAACATTGTTGTGTTGCCGGCAACGGCGCGAATCAAGGAACCTGACCCGATATTCCTTTTCGCCGGTGGCCCCGGCCAGGCGGCGACCGATCTTGCCCGTGAATCGCTGGCGATCCTGGGTGGACTCAACGCGCGGCGCGATATCGTGCTGGTGGATCAGCGTGGGACCGGCAAGTCCAATGG
>JBDTWS010000235.1:0-4809 GCA_040006575.1 Betaproteobacteria bacterium | reverse complement strand
TCGAGACACAGCTGGGATTCATCGCGGATCACGTAGCCTATGCGCCGATGTGGGCCACACCTGATGTGGCCGCTGCGTTTGGCATCACACTGGTGGAGCCTGGCCAGGCGGTGCAGCTCGAAAGTCCCGTGAAGAAGCTGTCGCAGATCGAATATGCGTATGGCGTTTTCGCGGGCCACTGGTCACCCTACCAGGAAACGGGCAACGCACTTCTGAGCGTCGTGTGCACGGATCTTGAGCACCACGATTTCCCGCATATCTTTGCCTCGGTTGATCGGGATTCGCCCCTGGTGACGTCAGTGGGGCGCTATTGGCCCAAGCTCAGCAAGATTTGTCTTGCCGATTTATGGGTGCCACGCGGCAGCGCACTCTACATTCCGCCCAAGCCTGCGCAGCCGGGTGCCGAGTGCATCGATCTGCACAACAATCGCAATTCCGCGCGGGCGTGCTGGGGAAACATTCGGCAGAACACCGTGCTCACCGATACGCTGTTGCAGGCAAAAGGCGGATTTTTTTACTGGTACTGGAACCCGACGGAAACGGTGCACACGCAGCCGCTACCGGAGGCGTAACCCGGAGGGAGGGCAACGACGTGCGGAGCAAGCAATGGACGATTTGAAAACCTGTATCAGAACCAAGCAGTGCGAATTTGAAATCCAGCTCGAGGCCACCACCCGGCTGGCGCTGGAGTTGCAGGACTTGAACGCGCAGGAGTACGAAGGCGAACGCCCGGGCCGCTGCGTCCTGCCCTGCAGGAAGAGTGCGCCTGGATATTTGATCTCAAAGACTGAAACTCAAGCACTGGTGCGGCTAACCGGGCATTTATTGCCTGCGAGCCGCGCCGGTGCTCGGGTTATGTCTCTTGAATGAGCAACTCGCGCACGACAAACCGGATCGTGTCTCGCAATGCAGGATTTAGAGCGAAAGTTGCATTGCAAGACCTGAACTCATTTTCTCGCAAGCATGAGTGCAATCACGCGCCCACCCGGGTTCGCCAGGCCGACGGCGTCACGCCCACAAATTTCTTGAACGCACGATTGAACGCCGCGTGGCTTTCATAACCCACTTCCATCGCAATCTGCTCGATGGAAACCCGCGACGCGGAAAGTTTGCTGCACGCCACATTCATCCGCCATTTCGCCACGTACGCCATCGGGCTGGCGCCCAGTGACGCGGTAAATCGCGCGGAAAAACGCGAGGGGGACATCGATACTTCGCTTGCGAGTTTCGGTATCGACCAATCGTCCCCGGGGTTCGCATGGATGGCTGCGATCGCGCGGCCGGCGACAGGGTCCTTGATTCCGCGAAACCAGCCGGCCACGTGGCGAGGCGCGGCTTCGGCATGTGCGCGTATGGCTTCGGCGCACAACACCTCCAGCAGGCGCTCGATTACGTAGCCACTGCCCGACGCTGAACGCACCACCTCCTCCGCCAGCAGCCGGCCAACCCCGGAGAGGTTGTGCAGCGCGCCCGTCTGTGACAGCGTGGTGTGCAGGAGCGGCGGCAAATCCGCCAGCAACGGATTGAGTTCGGTGTGATGCAGCAGGAATACCCCGCATAGCAGCGATGTGCCCGCTGCTCCCTCACCCGGGCGAGGGCGGCGCCGATTGCGCCGGGCCGACAGCAGGCTCACGAAAGATTGCGGCTCCACCGCCTTGCCGGCCGCCAGTTTGTGCGATGCACCGCCAAAACAAATGGCGATGTCACCTGCGTTGAGCAGCACTGCCGGCGCGCGCTGGGGCTTGATCTCGCAATGGCCGTATTCGACCAGGTGAAACGTCGCCACATGCGTGCCCGCCGGCAGGCCCAGCAGCCCGCGCAACTCGACCGCGTCGGGCACCGCGACCGCCCACGGTGCAGCGTAATGCTCGGCCAGCAGCAAGCTGCCGCTGATCCGAAGCGACCGGAGTGCATCGTCGATGGCACCGGCAACGTGGGCAATATCAGTAGTATCTGCAAAGAAATCAGTCATTACAGGCATTCAAACAATTGGACGAGGTAGCTAGACTGCGAAAGTCGAATCTTAACAAAGGAGCCCTCCCATGACTAATCCATCCATGTCGCCTGAACTGTATTACACCGTCCTCACTGCACTCTTCACCGCTGTGATCTGGATTCCCATCGTTGTCAACCGCCTGCGTGAAGATGGCATTTGGCCGGCACTTAAAAATCCACAGCCCGACAAGCACGCCAAGGCTGCATGGGCATTCCGACTTGCCAACGCGCACCGCAACGCGATCGAAAACCTGGTCGTGTTCGCACCACTTGCTATCGCCGTCCATGTGCTGGGCCTGGGCACAGCGCAGACCGCCACCGCGGCGGCACTATTCTTCTTTGCGCGGGTGGCGCATGCCGTTATCTATGCCGCGGGCATTCCCGTGCTGCGCACCATCGCCTTCACCGTTGGCTTCCTGTGCCAGGTGTTTCTGGCGGCACGCCTGCTGGGTTGGTTATAGTCAAGCTCCCGCCCCCCGCAAACGCTTCGATCAGGTGTACGCCATGATTGTCGAACGAATCTGGACCAACAACGCCTATCGCAATTTCAACTACCTGATTGCCTGTCCGGAAACGGGCGAGGCGCTGGCGATTGACCCGGTCGATCACGAAAAAACGCTTGCCACGGCCAAGGCAAACGGCTGGCAAATCACGCAGATACTCAACACGCATGAGCATCAAGACCACACCGGCGGCAACGACACCGTAGTCGCGGCGACCGGCGCAAAAGTGATCGCGCATCACAAGGCAGGCGCGCACATTGTGGGGATGGATCGGGGCGTGCAGGCAGGCGACGTCATCAGGGTCGGCAAGACGGTCGAGCTGGAATGCCTGGATACACCCGGCCACACCATGTGCCACATTTGTCTGCGTTCACATACGGATCGACCCGCGCTCTTTTCAGGTGACACCTTGTTCAATGCCGGTGCCGGCAATGTGCATTTCGGTGGCGACGTCGGCGAACTCTACGCGACGTTCGTCAACCAGCTGGCCACGCTGCCCGACAATACGCAGCTCTACCCCGGCCACGACTACCTCGAGAACAACCTCAAGTTCACACTCGCGCGAGAGCCCGGCAACACCGCCGCGCAGGCACTGTTGCCGCGCGTGACTGGCCACGATCCGGCCAACGCCATCGTCACCACCCTTGCGCAGGAAAAGGAACACAACACGTTCTTCCGCCTGACGAGGCCGGGCGTGATTGAAAAGTTGCATGAAAATTATCCTGACCTGCCGGAGCATCCCGATGCGAAAACGGTATTCATGAAACTGCGCGAATTGCGCAATGCGTGGTGATTCGCGAACAGCTTCGTCATCCGGTCCACTAACCGCAAAAATCGCTGCCCCGGCGATCCCTGGCGGGCCCCAGCGCGGAATGAGAAGCCGGGCCAATCTTGCGACGGGCCTGTCGCATTTCCTGTCGGACTCGCGTCTTAATGAGAAGAGGCGCTCATCCCGGGCGACTCGTCTTCACGAAAGACGTACGCATGCTTAATGAGCTGCTCCCTTCGCGGCTGCCTGTCTGCAGTCGAAGCCGGTTGACGCTACTGGTGTTGGCCATCGCAGCAGGTAACCTATCTGCAGAGACACTTCAGCCGCCACGCCCCATTGAGCCGGCGTCCACGTCCCTGCGCGCACCGGCCTCGGCCCTGCGTGCACCGGTCAACGCATCTTCCCCCACGACCGTCAACGCATTGAAACCGCCCGCAGCCACAACGGCAACAACGCCAACAACAACAACGCTCGCGCGTCCTCCTGTTCCCGTTGGCAGCATCAGTGCCAAGCCGGCGACGCTTGCGCCCCATGCGCTAGGCGCGGCACTCGCCCTCGGCAGCACAAAATTTCCTGCCGGTGGAAAGTCAGTCACGGCGCCACCGCTCTCCATGGTGGGGATCGGCTATATCGCGCCAATGGCCACGGGCGGGTCATCCACCGGTGCATTGACCGGTGCCGCGTTCAAGCCCAGGACCGCCACCGCATCACCCGCGCTGAGCATGGCCGGCATCGGTTACGTTGCCGCCACCGCGCAGCCACCGCTAGGCGGCACGGCCGCGCCCGCATTCAAACCCAGGATAGTCACGGCTTCACCGCCTTTATCGATGGTTGGTATCGGCAAATGAGCAACGTCTATTCAACAGAACCGCCAATCCCTCTTTCACTTACGGAGTCATTCCCATGAAAACCCGAAAACTTTCCACGCCACTGATCTCGCTGGTCATTGTGGTCATGGGCCTGTGCGCACAACAGGCACGCGCACAAGCGTTGTTTACCGTCAATGTGCCGATCAACTACACGGACATTCCCGCCGATTTCACGAAGGTCTCTGTTATTTGCGAACTTTCCGGGAAGGACCCGGTAACAGGAACGGTTGGGGCCGCGGGTATGGCTGGCCGCCCCTATGCGGTGAGCACGCCGCTCGTGAATGGCAAGGCGGTCACCACGGTAAAAGTGGAGTTCGTGGCCAATGACCTGCAGGAGAAGTATCGCAACGCCCCGCAGAATATCGTGAGGGCGGACTGCCGGCTTTTCGGGATATACAGCGGGAACACCGCCTACATTCCCTACGATGACAGTACGGGAAAAATGGCCCACAGGCCGGGCACAAAGCTGGTGTCGACTTCAACAGTAAATTTCTGACGGATCGACGACTGAACCAGCACGGGATTGATGAAATTGTTTGATTCCGGACGTGAGGCGATGCGTGATGCCAGATAAATAGCGCATCCCCATCACCCGTCACCCATCACCGCTTGGCCGCCGTTCCAAAAACTGAAACGTAAACGCTGTCCGCTATCGTCGGCTTTTTCCGTAAAG
>JBDTWS010000234.1:0-4829 GCA_040006575.1 Betaproteobacteria bacterium | reverse complement strand
TTCGTGGCGGGACTCATCCACTCCAGGGAATCGATGCTCTGGCGATAGGCGGCGACCAGGTTCGCGACAATTTTTTCCATGCGCGCCTTATTTTCCGGCGGGAAATGTTTCTGCACGTACAGTTTGCCCACGGCGTCGCCCAATCCGCCCTCAACGAAGCGTACACCGCGCTTCCAGTTGGGTTCGTTGTCCGGCACGCCGCGCAGCACGGTGCTGTTGAAAGTGAAGTTGTCGGCAACGGATTCGCGATCAAGATATGGCGCGAAACGATTCAGCACATGCCATTTCAGGTAGGCCTTCCACACCGACAGCGACGTGCTGTCCACGGTTTTCGCGAAACCGGTCAGCGCGCTCGGCTGGCGCACGATCACATACGTGACCTTGCCTTCGTAACCGGCAGCCTTGGCGTAAGCCGTCCATTCGAAACCGGGCGCCAGTGCGGCGAGCTGGGCGATTTCCACCTTGTTGTAGGTCTTGACCGGGTTGCGATTTTCAACGCGTGTCCACTGGGCACGGGCCAGTTCGGTTTCCAGCGCGAGGATATCTTTTGCCGAAACTGCCGCGCCGCTTTCGCCCGCACGCGTCAGCGTCTTTTCGATCAACGCCACGTATTTCGCGCGACTGGTGCGGTTCTTTTCATCCGCGTCATTCAGGTAGTAGTCGCGATCCGGCAAACCGAGCCCAGACTGGTTCACGAGGACGGCATATTTGCTGGAATCCTTCCCGTCAATATTGACGAACATGGCGAACGGAATCACGACGCCGACCTGCGCCAGGTCTGCCATCAATGCCGGCAACTGTTTCTTGTCGGTCACGCCGGCGATGCGGGTGAACAACGGCTCCAGCGGTTTCATGCCGCGCGCGTCGCGGGCGACCTCGTCGGTGAAGCTGGCGTAAGCATCGACTATTTTTGCCGCTTCGGAGCCGGGTGTGGCCGCGCCCGTTGGCATGCCTTCGATGATCGCGCGCAGATTGGTAATGGACAGTTCGCGCAGCTCGTCGAACGAGCCCCAGCGCGATTTATCGCCGGGAATTGTCGCCTTTTTCAGCCATGCGCCATTGACGTGGCGGTAGAAATCATCCTGGATGCGCACAGAGGAATCGATGTTGTTCTTGTCGATGCCGGAGAGGGGCGCGGCAAGGGCAGACTGCGCGACAACAATGCTGGCGGTCATCGCGAACAACAGGGAGGGTATCAGGCGGCGAACGGGAATGACGTTTTTGGGAATGCGGTGGAACGCTTGCGAATTTTTCATGGGAGGCCCCGTTTTTATCAGTGTGAATCTTTGGGAATCGTTGGGAAACGTCGATTCACTTGCATTGCATGGACTGCGGCCACCAGCGGCCGCAATGAAAAATGCCGGCATCGCGTTTGAAGTTTCTTCAAATGCGATACCGGCATTGCACAACTACAAAATCAACAGCCCGATACCGTTCATCGATACAGCTTATACAGTGCGCTGGATCGACGCCTTCAGCGCTTCGCCCAGCATATCGGCGCTTTCCGACAGGTGCGCGCGCGTTTCCTTGTTGCCGGCCTTGCCCATGGCGACGCGAATCTGCTGCTGCAATTGCTGCGCGTTGAGGCGCTGCAGGCTGCGTGCATCTGCCGGCATTGTGGCTGTCGGCTTGACCAGCGCATTCACAACACGGCGGAGGTGTTCGCGCTGCAGGTTACGGCGCATCGGATTGATGTCGCCGCCGGTTTTCAGTTCACTCCAGATGGCGTTTTGCAGCGTGTCATACAACTCGGACAACGCAAATGCCTGGTTGCCGTCGCGCATCTTGCTGGGCGCATCGAGGATGCGCGCAGCCACACTGTCGGCCATCAACTGGTCAAGTGCGCCACGCTGCAATTGCAATACCGCGCCGCTGATGCTGGCATCGGGATTGACGATGGCGGCGAGGTTGGTGCCGCCGGAGAAATAGCGGTCGAACTCATCCGGCACCAGGCGCGCCACGAACTCGGGTTTGAACTTGAAGCTTTCCGAGCGGAACATGCCATCGGTGATGAGCTTCAGCGCCTTGCGCTGCCTGGCGGCCGGCACCGGATTCAACGGCGCGCGATCGCTGTCGGCGGTGTCGCGGAAATGCACCACGCCACCCACATACTTGCCGGCAACGGTGGACGCCAGCGCCATCTGCAAATTGGCGCTGATGAAGTTGCGGCGCAGCACATCGTACTGTTCACCCGGCTTCAACTTGCGTTCCTGCAGGCGATCCCACAATTCATGCGAAAGCAACATGCGGCGCTCGGCGAATGCCAGCGGATCGGAGCCGAGATCACGGCGCGTCACCTCGGGATCCATGCCTTCGACGGGACCGAGGCCCGCGTCGAGATCGTTGGCAAATGCCAGCAGCGGCTCTTTCGAGCGCGACGCAATTTTCAGCAGGTCGGCCTTTTCGGTGGCAGGGTCGAGCGGCTTGTAGGCATATTCCACGGCCCAGTAGTCATACGGCCCGATGGTGCTCATTACATACTCGCCCTGCTTTTTCCCTTTGGGCGCGATGTTGAGCGCGTTGTAATCCATCACCGAACCCGCGATGCCGTTCTGCTGGGTGAACGCCGCGTTTTCCATCTGGTCCAGCGTGTAGATGGCCGATGCGCGGAAATTGTGCTGGAATCCCAGCGTGTGTCCGACTTCATGCGTGACCACATCTTTCAACGTGGCGAGCACGATGGCCTCCGCCTCGGGACTGTCGGGCTCGATATCGCCGCGCGCCTCCAGCAGGTCCAGCGCGAAGCCGACCTCTTCCATCGCGCTGCTTTCGTATTCGCACAGTTGCGGCATCTTGCCGCGCGCCAGTCCCTGCACGATTTCCGCATCCGAATATTTCTGCGCCTTGACGTGCTCGTGGTTGTTGCCCTGCGCAACGCTGGTCAGCTGTTCCACCGCACGGCGGCGTGGCAAACGCGTCCAGCCATCCGAAAATGAAATATCGGCATCGAGGATTTCGCCGGTGCGCGGATCGGTATTGCTGGGGCCGATGGCCAGTGCACCATCGCTGGTATCGGTGTACCAGCGGATCGAGGCATGGCGCGCATCGTTGTTGTCGAAGTCGGCGTCGTCTTCCTGCTGGCGCGTCTGGATGGCGTTCTTGAAGCCGATTTTTTCAAAGGCCTTGTTCCATTCCAGCACGCCTTCCGCGACTTTCGCACGGTATTTCACCGGGATATTCTTGTCCAGCCAATAGGTGATGGGCTGTACCGGTTCCGACAGGGCCGCGCCCGGATCTTTCTTTTGCAGGCGCCAGCGGTTCACCACGTACTGGCGAGGGAAGGCGGTCATGTCGTCGCTGTAGTTCCATTGCTGCTCGACGAAATGTCCGACCCGACTGTCGGCCAGGCGCAGCGCCATCGGCGTTGCAGGCAGCTTGGCCAGTGTGTAGTAGTAGCCCAGGAACATGCTGCGCCGGTCTTCAAGATTGGCCGGGGGACGCGGTGTTGGCACCGGCGGCGGCACCAGCGGCGGCGCAGGCAGCTTGGCCAGCGCAAAATGCGCGGACACGTTGAAGGCAGACATATCTTCGGTCGCCCGAACATTCACGAAGCCGCTGTTGCGCGCGTCGTACGTGTAAGGCAGGCGGAACACGGTTTCCAGCCGAGTGGACGTACCGGGAAGATCGGCGAGGAACAAGCCATTGGCATCGACCAATACTGATTTCCGTTCCGGATGCGGCGCGCTGACCACGGCACCCCAGCCGATCAGGCTGTCGGAGAAACTTTCCTTCACCGCACGCGCGATGGCGGTGCCGGGTTTGGCGTTGAATCGATGGTTCTTGGCCACGAGCTGCATGATGTTGCCATGCTTAACGAATTCGGCCACGTGGCTGCCGAGCATCCAGTTGGGATACACGCCGCCTTCACCGATACCGCGTGTGGAGTTGATCTGGAAGAAAAAGGGCGATCCAAGTTGCTCCTGCTTGATTTCAATCCAGACCTTGTCGTCTTTCTGGTAAATGTTGAAAAAACCCGGCGTGAACTTTGCGTCCTTGATGATTTCGGCAAATGGCTTCGGCGCGGCGGGATCCGGGCGCAGCGTGGCGGGCGGGGCAACACCAGCAGGCGGTGGCGCGACGACTGGTGTCGCGGCAGGCGGAGCAGCCGGGGTTTGCGCGGCAGCTTCCATGCAGCAACCGGCGACCGCGCCAAATGCCACAACCGAGGAAATGATCAATGCAAGTTTTTTCTGCTTCAGGTGGACTGGGGTAGCCATTCGGCGCCTTTCAGGGACGTGAGGGACAAGAACCAAGGCACGCCCGTTTTTATTGTGAAGTCGGCGGCCGGGATGGATTGCAGTCAAGCATTTTCCGGTAAAACGCGGTCACGCGTGTAGCAATTTGTGGCTGATGGTGCAGGGTGAGATAATGCGCGCCCTGCTTTGCTCTATGCTTCGCTCGACCGCCAGAATCGCCGCGAAATTGTTTCCGGATGTTTCTGCACTCACTCGGCGCGCATTCAACATTTCCCAGATCATTGCGTTTTTTACACGTATCCGGCATCCATGAGCTCCACTCTCAGCACTGAAATCGCCCGCAGACGCACGTTTGCCATCATTTCCCACCCCGACGCGGGAAAGACCACGCTCACCGAAAAGCTGCTGCTGTTCGCAGGCGCGATCCAGATCGCCGGCAGCGTGAAAGCCCGCAAGGCCACGCGCCACGCAACCTCGGACTGGATGGAAATCGAAAAGCAGCGCGGCATTTCCGTGGCGAGCTCGGTGATGCAGATGGAGTACCGCGACTGCGTGGTAAACCTGCTCGATACACCGGGCCACCAGGATTTTTCCGAGGACACCTATCGCGTGCTGACTGCGGTCGACGCGGCG
>JBDTWS010000233.1:0-4983 GCA_040006575.1 Betaproteobacteria bacterium | reverse complement strand
GTCCAATGTGTCAACGTAATTTAGGACGGGTCAACGTGAAACCTGTTGAAACAATTACGCAGCTTCGCGGCTCGCACGCTTGCGCTCATGCTCCAGCAGGAAACGCTTGCGGATACGAATCGTCTTCGGCGTGATTTCAACCAATTCATCATCGTCGATAAATTCGATGGCGGATTCGAGAGAGAGCTGGATCGGCGGCACCAGTGTCACGGCTTCGTCAGTACCAGAGGCGCGCACGTTGGTGAGCTGCTTGCCCTTGATGGGATTCACGACGAGGTCATTGTCGCGGCTGTGAATGCCGATGACCATGCCGTTGTACAGGCGGTCGCCCGGCGAGACGAACATCTTGCCGCGCTCCTGCAATTTCCACAGCGCATAGGCAACGGCGTCGCCCTGTTCACCCGAAATCAGCACACCGTTACGGCGCGAAGGCAGGTCGCCGCGGATCGGTGCGTATTCGTCAAACACGTGGCTCTTGATACCGGTGCCGCGTGTCATGTTCATGAAATCCGACTGGAAGCCGATGAGGCCGCGAGCGGGAATGCGGTAATCGAGGCGCACACGGCCACGTCCGTCCGGCACCATGTCGAGCATGTCGGCACGGCGTTCGCCCAGCGCTTCCATGACGACACCCTGGTTGGTTTCTTCGACGTCGACGGTGAGCATTTCATACGGCTCGCATTTCTCGCCGTCGATGTCCTTTAGCACCACACGCGGTTTGCCGACGGCCAGTTCATAGCCTTCGCGGCGCATGTTTTCCAGCAGGATCGTCAGGTGCAGTTCGCCACGGCCTGACACCAGGAACACGTCGGTGTCTTCGGTTTCTTCAACGCGCAGGGCAACATTGACCAGCAATTCCTTATCGAGGCGCTCACGAATCTGGCGCGAGGTCACGAACTTGCCTTCCTGGCCGGCGAAGGGCGAGGTGTTGACCTGGAAATTCATGGTCAGCGTCGGCTCGTCCACACCCAGCAGCGGCAGCGCTTCGGGACCGTCCATGCCGGCGATGGTGCAACCGATGGACAGGTCTTCGATACCGTTGATCAACACGATTTCGCCGGCTTCAGCCAGTTCCATCTGCACTTTGCTCAAACCCTGGAAACTCTGCACCTGGTTGACCTTGGCGCGCTTGGTTGTTTTGCCCGGCGCCATCAGCATGACTTCCTGGCCGGCCTTGATCTTGCCGCGGCGAATGCGGCCGATGCCGATGCGACCGACATAGCTGGAATAATCCAGTGCCGAGATCTGCAATTGCAACGAGCCTTCCGATTCCGCGAATGGCGCGGGAACGTGGCTCAGGATGGTATCGAGCAGCGGACGCATGTCGGTGTGCGGCTTCTTCCAGTCCATGGTCGCCCAGCCGTTCAGGGCGGAGGCGTACACGATCGGGAAATCGAGCTGTTCTTCGGTGGCGCCCAGCTTGTCCATCAATTCAAACGTGTGATTGATGACCCAGTCCGGACGCGCGCCGTCGCGGTCGATCTTGTTCACCACGACGATGGGACGCAGGCCCAGGGCCAGCGCCTTCTTGGTCACGAAACGCGTTTGCGGCATCGGGCCTTCGACGGCATCGACCAGCAGCAGCACGCTGTCGACCATCGACAGCACGCGCTCGACTTCACCGCCGAAATCGGCGTGGCCGGGGGTGTCGACGATGTTGATGTGCACGCCCTGGTAATCGATGGCGGTATTCTTGGCCAGGATGGTGATGCCGCGCTCTTTTTCGAGGTCATTGGAATCCATCACCCGTTCGGCGATGTGCTGGTGGGCGGCGAAGGAACCGGCCTGGTGCAGGAGCTTGTCCACCAGGGTGGTCTTGCCGTGATCCACGTGGGCGATGATGGCAATGTTTCTTAAGGCGCGAGGCATGAAAAGCTTTCGAAAATTAGGGCTGGAAATAAGGCTGGAAAAATTGTTGCCCACGAAAAAGCGAGGGTGGGTAATCGTGAATGCGATTGTGAATGCGGCTAACCCGAAAGTTTACCATGGCCGCCCGATTTACTCTATGAAAATCCTAGATTTTCAGTGATTTAGCGCTCGGAATTTGACAGCAGATAGCGCGGTGGACGCATCGGCAACAAATAAAATCGCAGCAAAACCTGGCGGGAAAACCCCAGCACCCGCGCGGCTTGCAGGCCTTTTTGCCGCCGGGAAGCGCACCGTTAATGGAGTTTCACTTTTAAGGCTTTTCATAGGGTGTCCGACTTGCCAAAATAAACAAACTGTATGAATATACAGTTATGGAATCATCAACGACAAGCGCGGCTTTACCTCTAAAACCTGCCCTCCTGAAACCCGCGCCCAATCATATTCATCCACGGGTTTTCCGCATCGGCGACCTGGGTGCGGGAAAGTCGGGCGGTACCCATACCGACGTTGAAGAGATAAGCACCGGTTTTGCGGCACTCGACAGCGAATTGACCGGCGGCGGCTGGTCGCGACCGGGCATTACCGAAATCCTCTGCAATCACACCGGTATCGGCGAGCTTTCGCTGATCATGAAAGCATTAAGCTGTAAACACCATGCGCTGCAGCCCGGCGAAGCCACACACATGCTGTGGGTGCTGCCGCCCCATTTCTCCTGGATACCTTATGCGCCCGCCCTGGCGCAATGCGGCATCAACCTCGACCACCTCGCCATCGTCCGCGCCAAGAATACCGACGATGCCTTGTGGGCGGCCGAGCAGGGACTGAAAAGCGGCGCCTGCCGCGCCGTGCTGCTGCGACTGAATGAAGCGTGGTGCAATCCGCTTTCGCTGCGGCGGCTGAACCAGGCGGCGATGGCGGGCAATTGCCTCCTATGGCTGATGCGGCCCTTGTCGGCGGCAGACTCGCCCTCGCCGGCCGGCACACGCATCGTCTTGCAGCCGGAAAAATCAGGGGCGTTGCGGCTCGAGATGAAAAAGCGCCGCGGCCTGCCGCCGGGAAAAACGATTCACCTTGAAACGCGCACGCTGGATTGCCTCAGGCGCGAGCCCATGCCTGTGGTACCCCGCATATCGACGCCTCAATCCGCGCACGATGTTGCCTCCATCACGGCCTCCCTCTCTCCCGGCTGGCTTGAAGGCGTATTGAGTACCCACTCCGCGCCGGACATGGCCGTCCGCCACCGCCAACCCGATTCCAATCGCCGGTAGCAGGTGGATTGCCGTGCTGTGGTTTTCCGTTTACCTGCCCGAACTGTCCCTGCAATCGCATGCGCGCGGCGCGATGGGCTGGCTGCAATCGGTGCCGGTGATCATCAGCGATGGCGTGGCTTCGCGGCCGTATGTGCATGCGGCGAACACCATTGCGCTCGACGCGGGTATCACCAGCGGCATGCCGGTGATTGCGGCACAGGCGCGCGCCGCCAACCTGCTGGTGGTGCCGCGCCAGACGGACAAAGAACAGGATGCGCTGCGTCATTTGGCCGACTGGCTGCTGCAATTCAGCCCGATGGTATGTATCGAAAGTGCCGGCGCGTCGCTGGAAATTTCTTCGACCCTGCGATTATTCGGTGGGCTCACGCAGCTCACCACGCTCATTCGCAGTGGCATGGACGAACTTGGTTTCCAGGCCTGCGCCGGTATCGCGCCCACGCCGCTGGCTGCGTGGCTGCTGGCTCGCAGCTCGCAGCCGGCCAAGATCAGTAGTGGACAAGCCCGGCCGGATGCACAAGCCCGGCTTAATGTACAAACCCGGCTCAATGCACAAACCCGGCTAAAGCCCTGCCGCGAACCCAGCGCACTGCCGGAAAAGCTCGGCGATATTTCATTGCATTTATTCGATTGGCCGAAAGAGATTAACCAGCCCTTGTCGGAACTTGGCCTGTCGCGCATAAAAGACCTGCTCTCACAACCACGCGGCGGTCTTCGCCGGCGTTTGCACCCGCAGGTGCTGCATGACCTCGACCGTGCGCTGGGCAAAATCGGCGATCCACGCGAACCGCACTGCGCACCACAAACATTTTCCTGCGATACCGATCTGCTGTTCGATATTTCCGACGCCGAACGGCTGTTCATTCCCATCCGCATGCTGCTGAACGGCATGGAAGGTTTCATGCGTGCACGCGGCGCCGGCGCCAGCGAAATCGTGCTCGACCTGAAACACAACCGCACTTTCAAAACCTCGCATAAATTCGGCTCGCGCCATCCCGTGCGCAACGCGGAGGATTGGCTGCGTCTGATCCGCGACCGCCTGACCGCGAATCCTTTTCCGGAGGCCGTGATCGCGCTGAAACTCAGCGCCGGCCAGTTGCTGCCCTACCAGGAACAAAACGAAAGCTGGCTGCCCGGCTCGGAAGCGCGCCAGGAGAAATGGCGCAACCTGATCGAGCGCGTGGTCTCGCGGCTGGGCGATAAAAGCGTGTTCGCGGTGCATGAGAACAGCGATCACCGGCCCGAGATGGCGTGGGTGGATGGCAAGCCTTCAGGGGCAAAACCGGCAAAAAATTCCGCCGCTTTCTCCACCCGGCCACGCCCGCTATTGCTGCTGCGCGAACCGCTCGCCCTGGTGACCGTGGAAGGCTCGCCGCAGCATCACGGCACGCTGGCATTGCTGGCCGGGCCGGAACGCATCGATACCGGATGGTGGGACGGCAAGATGGTGGCACGCGACTATTACGTGGCCAGCAATCCGGAGAAAGAAATCTGCTGGGTGTTCCGCGATTACCGGCATGGGAAGAAATGGTATCTGCACGGATATTTTTCCTGAGATTTATTGATGCCAACCCATGAAGATTTCCTACACCGCCCTCCATTGCCTCACCAACTTCAGCTTCCTGCGCGGCGCCTCGCATGCTGAACAACTGGTGGCAAGCGCGGCTGCACTGGGTTATCACGCCATCGCCATCACCGACGAATGCTCGGTCTCGGGCATGGTGCGCGCACACATGGCTTCGCTCGAATTCAAGATCAAGCTCCTGGTCGGCGCCGAATTCGCCGTGCACGATGCACCGGGCATCGACCGGCTGATCCTCATCGCCACCGTGCGCGAAGGCTATGG
>JBDTWS010000232.1:0-4986 GCA_040006575.1 Betaproteobacteria bacterium | reverse complement strand
GTGTCGCATCCGGTGCACCGCGCGCCGACAGCGTGGTGCTGTGGACGCGCCTATCCCCCGAGCCGCTGGCCGTCGCCGGCGATGGCGGCATGGGCGCAGAGCGATTCAGTGTGCGCTGGGAAGTGGCCGACGACGAAGCGTTCAAACAGGTCGTGAAGAAGGGTGTGTTCCGCGCCATCCCCGAGCTGGGCTACAGCGTGCATCCGGAAGTGACCGGGCTGCAGCCGGGACGCTGGTACTTCTATCGGTTCATGGTGGGCGATGATGTGAGCGCCGTTGGCCGCACTCGAACGGCAGACGTGAAGGCTGGAAAACTCCGCTTCGCGTTCGCCTCGTGCCAGCAATATGAACAGGGCTATTTCTCCGCCTACCGCCACATGGCAAACGAGAACCTCGACATGGTGGCGTTCCTGGGCGATTACATTTACGAAGCCAACTGGGGCAGCAACCTGGTGCGGCGCCATGCCGGGCCCGAGGCCGAGACCCTCGCACAATATCGCGTGCGCTACGGCCAGTACAAGATGGATGCCGACCTGCAGGCCATGCACGCTGCCGCGCCATGGATCGTCACATGGGACGATCATGAAGTGGACAACGACTACGCAAACGACCAGTCGGAACATCGCGACCCGCGTTTCCTGTTGCGCCGTGCCGCCGCCTACCAGGCGTATTACGAGCACATGCCGCTGGCGATGAGCGCCTTGCCGCTCGGCCCCGACATGCGCGTGTACGACCGCTTTGCCTTCGGCGATCTCGCCACGTTCCATGTGCTGGATGATCGCCAGTATCGTGCGCCGCAAGTGTGCCCGCGTCCCGGCATGATGGGCGGCAGCGCATTTGCCGAAGAATGCGCAGAACGCAAGGATCCCGCACGTTCGCTGCTGGGAGCCACACAGGAAAAGTGGCTGTTCGACGGACTCACCGCGTCACGCGCACGCTGGAACGTGCTGGCGCAGCAGACGCTGATGGCGCAATACGATTTGAAACCCGGCGCGGGCCAGCAGTTCTGGACTGACGGCTGGGACGGCTATCCGGTCGCGCGGACGCGGCTCACCGATTTCCTGGGGGACCGGAAAATTGCCAACACACTTGTCATCGGCGGCGACGTGCACACCAATCACGTGGCCGAGATCCGGCGCAATTTCGACGATCCCCGCTCGCCGATCGTCGCCAGTGAATTCTGCGGAACATCGATCACGTCAGAAGGTGATCCACAGGAGCGCCACGACAAGGTGCGCGCCAAGAATCCGCACCTGCTATTGTCCGATTCACGCCATCGCGGCTACACGGTCATAGAGCTGACACGCGACCAGGCACGCGCGGATTTGCGCGTGATCGACAGTGAGAAAAAACGTGACACCACGATTTCTACGCTGGCGAGTTTTGTGGTGGATGCGGGTGTGGCGGGGCCGAAGCGGGCATAGCGCGCGGTTTGTTGCGCCTTGTCCGTTGTCCTTCGCCGGGCCAGGGATGATCCCCCGACAGGCTGAGATTGACCGTCGACAGGCTCAGGGCGAACGGGGTGTAGCAGAGGATAAAAATCCCGCCGTTCGTGGTGAGCCTGTCGAACCACCCGGAAATTGAGTCAGTCCCGCCGGCGTCGCGCTGCAAATCCTGCGCCTGGATTTCGTAGTCGAGGACGGTGTTCATCACCGAGCGCAGGTTCCATTTCATCCACAGCGGCCACACGTGGCGGCGCAGTGCTGCAGGCGCTTGATACCACCAGCGAGGGGAGCGCTGAGAAAAGGACCGGCCGGCAAAAAGCGATTGCGATGGCAGCTCTTGCACTAGCGACGCGCATGATATTTCCCTCTCGTTTGGCTGCGGCAATGCCACCTGTCCTCCAGCTCGAATTGAATTTCAGGCAATATTGCGTCCATGGCGGCGTGCGGATTTGCATGCGCCTCAGCGGAAAATAGTGGAGCCAAAAATAACCACGGGGACGTCACAGGATGCATGACCGCAAATCGGGTGGACGCGATACCAACTGGGTCCTGATCGGCGTCGGCTGCATCGTTGCGCTGCTGTTGCTGTTCACCCTGGCGTACAAGGTCATGTTCCGCAAGCAGATGGTGAATTGCCTCGACCGGGCCGCTACTGCGCAGCAGGCTACGACGCCTTTGACGTCGGTTGAAAAATACGCAGCGTGCCTCGCATCGAACATTGAGGCCGGCAAGCCAAATGCCGGCAGGGCTTCAGCGCCGGTGCAGTCCGCGCGCTGTGCCTATGCCGGCGTCTGGAATTCACAGCGCGGCACCGTATCGTATGAGGTGACGCTTGAGCCGAACGGAAGATTCACTGCGGAACCGGGCAGCAGCACGCCATTGAATACGCCGACCGTCACCGGCGCCTGGGCGGTCACGGGCAACGTGATGGTGTGGGCCTATGACCGTGGCGCGGTTTGGCCGCCGGATCTCAATCCGATTTCGGCGCAGACTGAAAAGGGCAATGACACCGGCTTTACGCTGACTGAAGTGAACGGCAGTACTACGCGCTACACATTGATCGAGCGTACGAAATCGGAAATGTGTTCGAAGAAATGATGGCGCTTGGGCAGGGTCAAAAAAACTGGAGCTCGAATTTATGGATCAAGCACTGGCGCGGCTTGCGCGCCACAAGCGGCCTGCAAGCCGCGCCAGTGCTTGAGTTATTGCCGGAAATCAGCAGGCGTTCGATACTGGTGCAACGTATAAACTAGCGCGTGTCGTCACTTCCGCCATCCAGAACAGGATAAAAAAATGTCTTTCTTTTTCCGCATGCCGCTTTCCAGAAACGTTGTCGTACCGTTGCTCTGCGCTGTCGCGCTGGGTGGTGCACTGTCTGCCGGATCGTCGTTCGCCGCCGATCCCGCGCTCAGCAAGATCATGGCAGGTGACCAGCGCACCGATGCCAATCGTGCGCGCGACGTTTATCGCCATCCGGCCGAAACGCTGGAATTTTTCGGGGTGAAGCCGGACTCCACCGTCGTGGAAATTTTTCCCGGCGGCGGCTGGTATACCGAACTGCTGGCGCCGTACCTGCGTGACAAGGGCCGCTATGTGGCTGCATTCCCGTCGCAATCGGTGCGGGGCCTGAAAAATTTCCAGGACAAGCTGGCTACCAAGCCGGCCATGTACGACAAGGCCAAAATCGTTTCGCTGGGCACGCCGGCAGCGCTCGACATCCGGCCTGAAGGCGGCGCCGATTTTGTGCTGACGTTCCGCAACGTGCATAACTGGCTGGATGACGATGATGTCGATGCCTTGTTCAAGAGCTTCTTCGACGCGCTGAAACCGGGCGGCGTGCTGGGTGTGGTCGAGCATCGCGCCAAGCCGGGCACCAAGATCAGCAAGTCCATTGACACCGGCTACATGACCGAGGAATTCGTTGTCAAGCATGCGCAGATGGCGGGCTTCAAGCTCGACGCGAAGAGTGAGGTCAATGCCAATCCGAAGGACACCAAGGATTATGAGAAGGGCGTGTGGACGTTGCCACCGACGCTGACATTGAAAGATGTCGATCGCGCCAAATACACGGCTATCGGCGAATCGGACCGCATGACGCTGCGCTTTATCAAGCCGGCGAAATAGAGCCACCGTTACCGACTACAAGGCTGCAACACAGTCGCATGACAAAACGAGACAGGGTCGCCAAGCTAAACCGGCAAGCGGCGCGTGAAGCGGCCAGCGGGCGGGTGCCGGTTGCTGCGCAGGCTCCGCTTCAGTGGAAACCGGACCTCCCACACCTGCGCACGCTGGCGTTCGATATCGTGCGCCATGGGCTGCCGCTGGCGTCGCTGTATTTCCTCGACGGCAGCATTCCGCGCTACCTGCTGCTGACGGCGTTCAGCCTGTCGCTCGGGCTGGTGTTCATCATCGGCAACACGCGCGCGGCTACCGATCCCACCAGTGTTGATCCGCGCTCGCGCACGGCCGTGGCCCGTATCGCGGCGGTGCTGGTGCTGAGTATTTTCCTCGCCTTGGTCGCGGTCATTATTTCTGTGCCGATCTTCATGCCCGCACTGATTTTCGCAATGGCGATGGAAGTGGACTGGATGGACATCCTGTCGCACAAGGCGCTCTGGGTGATGCTGGGATTGATCTCGCTGGTCGCGGGGCTGCGTTCGCAGCTGGCGTTTGAAGCGGTAACTGTCGAAGGCGCGCGTGGCGTGGCGTCACAGGCGGCGCCGATGGCCGCCAACCTTGACCAGGACCGCGCACGCTCCAAGGCCGCCTATGCCGCGCAGGTGACCATCATCGCGACGTTCGTGATGCTGAGTTACGTGATGCTGCATTTCGGCGAATGGGGTTATTACATCCTGCCCGTCATTTATTGCGCGGCGCTGGTGTTCTATGACACCCGGCCGGATATCGGACGGAAGATTTTTCCCGAGATGTGGCAATAGGCGCGACGGCGCTGAAAATTTCCGGGTAACACCTACGCACAAGCGCATTTGTACAACACACACAACAAAGCAACCGCAAGGGGTAGCCATGAGCATCGATATTTCCACTCTTTCCGTTGCCGAAATAGACGTGCTGATCGAGCATGCCACACAGCGCCGCGCACAGTTGCAACCTGAGGTCTCGCAGGACTGGCCCAAGGGTGAGGTGCAGGCCATTTTCGATCCGCGCTGGGCTGCGACCAATGTTTCGACGGGTACGCTGTTCCAGGTGCGGCATCCGGGACACGGCTGGCTGAATTTCGTGATCGCGCCGCAGACTCGTGCCTTGCTGGTGGGCGCGCTCACGCAACATGCCTTGTTGCCGCAGGCGCCGCAGGGTTCGCCCGCGCCGGCACCGGCGCCCAGTGTCGGCGGCAGCACCGTTCACTGAGCAAACGCCATGACTGCGATGCTGCGTGCCTGCGTTGCGCTACTGTTTGCGTTGCTGTCCGCGTTGTTGTCAATCGCGGCCATGCCCGCGCATGCGCAGGCCGACCTTCAGCCGGTACCGGCCATGGAGGCATTCCTCGTCGACACGGCGGGCGTGCTGGAAAAAGCCGAAC
>JBDTWS010000231.1:0-5001 GCA_040006575.1 Betaproteobacteria bacterium | reverse complement strand
ATTACCGGGCTGTATGCGTGCAATCGTGCAATTCGGCATAATATTGTTGAAAATATTTCATAAGTGGATGGAGGCAGGATTTGGATACACCCGGAGAAATGCGTGTTTTTGTTCGTTCGGTTGAACTTGGCGGTTTTTCGGCTGCGGCGAGGGACCTGGATCTCACGCCGTCGGCGCTGTCGAAACTGGTGACGCGGCTGGAAGACCGGCTGGGTGTGCGCCTGATGAATCGCACCACGCGGAAGCTCGCCCTGACTGCCGAAGGTGATGCCTATTTCGCCAGCGCGAAACGCATTCTTGCCGACATCGAGGAAGCCGAATCCGAAGTCACGCGTTTTTCCGACAGCCCCAAGGGTTTGCTGCGCATCAATGTGGGCACGGCCTTCGGCATGCACCAGCTGGCGCCGGCATTGCCCAGGTTTCTCGAGCGTTTTCCCGATATCGAACTGGATATCACCGTCACCGATCGCCTGATCGACCTGGTAGAGGAAGGCGCGGATGTAGCCATACGCAACGGCCATCTGCGCGATTCTTCGCTGGTGGCCCGGCGCATCTGCGACTTGCGGCGCGTCATCTGCGCCTCGCCGGCGTATCTGAAAAAACACGGCGTGCCGCGCTCGCCGCAGGATTTGCTGAAGCACAACTGCATTTCCATCAGTGGTGCGCCGCATTTGCGCCGCTGGCCTTTTGATACAGCCAATGGCATCGAGTCGATCGACGTGCTGGGCAACATCAACGCCAACAATGCGGAGACGCTGCTGCAGCTGGCGGCCAATGGTGTGGGCATCATTCGGCTCACTGACGTGATCGTCAGCGACGGGATTCGCGCAGGCTGGCTGGTACCGCTGCTGGAGAGCGCGCATCACAATGAGCCGGTGCCGCTCTCGGCCGTGTACCTGCCCGGAAAACACAAGAGTCCGCGCGTAGCCGCGTTCGTGAATTTCCTGGTGGAAACGTTTGCCTCGGCGCCGTGGCGTTTGGCTGGGGCTGCTGAAAAATCGAAGTCCGCGCGCGCGAGAAAGAGCTGAGCTTTCGCGCTTGCGGGACAAATTGCGGTTTACGGAATTATTGCGCCGCCGGCAGCCGGTAGGCCTTGAATTCCTCGCGCAATTTCGTCTTCAACAATTTTCCGGTCGCGGTGTGCGGAAGCTGGTCGACAAACACCACATCGTCCGGCATCCACCACTTGGCGATCTTGCCGTCGAAGAAGCGCAGCAGTTCCTCGCTTGAAACGTCCGCATCTTTTTTCTTCACCACGATCAGCAGCGGACGCTCGTCCCACTTCGGATGCGCGACGCCGATGACGGCGGCTTCCATCACGGCCGGATGGGCCACCGCAATATTTTCGAGGTCGATGGAGCTGATCCATTCGCCACCCGACTTGATCACGTCCTTGGAACGGTCGGTGATCTGCATGAAACCGTCGGCATCGATGTTGGCGACGTCGCCGGTGGGAAACCAGCCGTCCAGCAGCGCGGTTTTATCTTCCTTGAAATAGTGTTCGACAATCCACGGCCCACGCACCAGCAGGTCACCGAAAGCCACACCGTCATGTGGCAGCGCGTTGCCATCGCCATCGACGATTTTCAGTTCCACGCCAAAAATGGGCCGGCCCTGTTTGGTTTTCAGCGCGAACTGTTCGGTCGCGCTGAGCTTGAGGTGCTTGCCCTTCAGCCGGCACATCGTTCCCAACGGCGACATTTCCGACATGCCCCAGGCATGCACTACATTCACGCCGTAATCGCGCTCAAAAGACTGGATCATGGCAGGCGGGCAGGCCGAGCCGCCGATCACCGTCTCACGAAAGGTGCGGAAGCTGAGGCCGTTGGCCTTCACGTAATTCAGCAGGCCCATCCACACCGTCGGCACGCCGGCGCTCATGGTGACGCCTTCATCTTCAAACAGTCGATGCAGGCTCGCGCCATCGAGTGAGCAGCCGGGCAATACCAGCTTCGCGCCCGCACCCGCGCAGATGTACGGCAGGCCCCATGCGTTGACGTGGAACATCGGCACGACCGGCAGCACGACGTCCTGCGACTTCAGGCAGAACGCATCGGCCGACATGGCGCCGAAGGTGTGAATCAGCGTGGAGCGATGCGAATAGAGCACACCCTTGGGGTTGCCCGTGGTGCCGGAGGTATAGCAAAGGCTGGACGGTGTGCTCTCGTCGAATTCCGGCCAGGTGAGTTCATCCCTCTCCGCGGACAGCAGTTCTTCGTAGCAGAGTACGCCGGGAATATTGATCGCCGGCATATGCGCGCGATCCGTCATGGCCACATAGCCTTTCACGCCGTTCAACGTGGGCGCGAGCTTTTCCACCAGCGGCGCGAAGGTGATATCGAAAAACAGGTATTGGTCTTCGGCGTGATTGGTGATGTAGGTGATCTGCTCGGGAAACAGCCGCGGGTTGATGGTATGGATCACGGCACCCATTCCCGAAACGCCGTAGTAAAGCTCGAAATGGCGCCAGGTATTCCAGGCCAGCGTGCCGATGCGCTCGCCGCGCTTTACGCCGAGACGGGTCAGTGCATTGGCGAGACGTTTGGAACGCTTCTGCGCATCCGCATAGGTGTAGCGGTGTATGTCGAAATCAGCCGCGCCTTCAATGGTGCGCGAGACGATTTCGGTATCGCCGTGACACTGCGCGGCGTGGTCTATCAGCGACGAAATCAACAGTGGCCGCTGCATCATGCTGGACATCATGAGTCTCTCCCCTATGCATTTTCAAACTATTGTTGCATAGTAATCACGTCCGATTTCGCGCGGAGGATATATGGGAAAAATGTTGCGGTGCAGTGTGATGGTGGGTGCGGCGGCGTTGTTTGCGGCGGAAAGCGCGGCTTCAGCATCCGCAGGCGTAACCGACGAAGTGCTGACGAACTACACCTATGTCTCGCTGGCCAAGGCGGCGATGAAGAAGCTGGAAATCCGCGACCGGTCGAAGCTGCTGGCTCAATCCATGCAATCGACGACGTCGATACCATCGCTGCCGACCCCCTCGGCAAGAGCTGGCTTTGAAACGCTGGTGCTTGATTGCGAAAAGATCGGGCAAGCGCAGCGCAATCTGGATGGTGCGCTCGCCCATGGCGCCCAGCCGATGCTGGTTGCGCCGGGAAGCATTTCAAGCGGGCCACCGCCCAATGGCGCCGAGATTTATCACATTACCCAAAACCAGCAGCGTATCGCGGCGTTAGGGCAGAAATTCCACTGCGCGCAACGCTGATGACGGAGACAGCATTTCGCGTTCTCCGCTGTTAGAACAGCGCTGCAACACCGGTCTGCGGTGCAAACGCGAGCGTCCATTGATCCGTCTCCGGCGGCAATGAAAATTGCACGCGGTCCCGGAGGAAATCCACCGTCGCGGCGATGACCGTGGCATCGCGCAGCACCTTGCGGTGACCCAGTCCGAACGTCCGCTTGAATCGTGCATCGGGCCAGGCACGCGCCACGCTTAAGCCGCTTTCGATGCGCACATCGCGATCGTCCTGGTCGTGAATCACCAGTGCCTTCGCGGTCAGCGATTCGGCCGCGTGCGGCATTTCAAATTCGGTCCATGAGACGCCGATTTTCTGTTCGAGCCGCCACTGCATGGCCGCGCGGATACGCTCGGACAAGCCCAACGTCTTGGCGAAGAATCGCGAATAGCGGATCAGCGAAGCCGGCGGCGCGATCTGCACCACGCGCACCGATTGCAAGTGGCGCAGCTGGTTGCGCAGCGCGATGCCAACGCCCGCACAACCCAGCGAATGGCCGATGAATCCGGCGATGGTGAGGCCCTGTTTTTCCGCCTCGCTCGCGACGGCCGTCACACCTTTCGCAAAATCGGTGATGGGTGCTTCCTTGCCGTCAGAATAACCTTGACCTGCGTGATCGAACACCCAGACCTGGTAACCCGCCTCCAGCAGCGCCGGTACGAATTCACGGAACTGCGCACCGCGCCCGCCCCAGCCGTGGCTGCAGATGATGACGGGACTGTTGCGATTGCCGAATCGCCACGCGGCGAGCTTCCCCATGGGCGAGGCGATGCTGAGGCGTGTGCCGTTGGCCAGCGTCTGCAACTCGCGCGGCGTATGCAGGATGCGCGGCGGGGTGATGAACCATTGCGACACGGTGCGCGCGGTCCACGCCGGCGCAATCGCCGTCGACATCGCGAGTCCCACGCGTCGCGCGATATGCGCTGCATGGATACGAACGGTCGTGCTATTAAAAGACGAAGAAATCGCGTGAGCCATGTTGAACTCCTTGGTTAGCCGATTGAGGAAGAAGCTGGCAGAGAAGCCGCTGAAGAAAGCGAGGAAGCGAACAAACGTTGGAAGGCTTTGGTGGCGCGCGCATTGGCGTCGTCGTGGCGGAACAGGTTGCGCGAGCGATAACAGGAAGCAAGGATGCCGAAGACTTCAAACGCGATCTGTTCGGGATCGGTATCGGCCGCGAATTCGCCCGTTTCCATCGTCATCTTCACCGCTTTGATAAGCGAGTCATTCATGCGCTGCATGTGCATCAGCACGGCGTCGCGAACGGCGCCGGGCTTGTCGTCGAACTCGATAATGGCGGTCATCACCGGGCAGCCGGTGAGATCACAGCGCGTGGTCCACATCACCCAGTTATCACACATGGCGGTGAGGCGTTTCAGCCCGCGCGGCGCGGCCAGGGCAGGGATGAAGGCGACTTCGTTGAAGCGGCGGATGGCCTCATCCAGGGTCGCGATCTGCAAATCTTCCTTCGAGCCGAAATGCGCGAACAGTCCGCTTTTGGACATGCCGGTTTTTTCCGCCAGCGAACCGATGGTGATGCCGTCAAAACCTTCGATGCTGGCGTGCTCGACCGCAGCCTTGAGGATGGCGGTGCGGGTTTCTTCACCCTTGGAAAAGCGCAGTGCGGATTTGGCGAGAGCATTCACAAAAGAATAATAGAACGATCGTTCGTTTTATGTCAAGCGTCGTTTCATATGGATTTCAACTTTAAAACTCAAGCGCTCGTGCGGATTCCAGGGTATTTATG
>JBDTWS010000230.1:0-5005 GCA_040006575.1 Betaproteobacteria bacterium | reverse complement strand
GCTGGTGGCGTTGCGGGACAAGGATTTGAAACCCCTGGGTGTGGCCGCAGGACCGGTGGTCGATATGGAAAAAATGTCGCCGCAGTAGCATATAAGACAAGCACTGGCGCGCTTCTCCAGCCGTTTTCGGTCTGCGATACGCACCAGTGCTTGAGTTTGAAATTAATTTTTTTAATTTCACCAACGATGGAGCTGAATCCATGTGGTTCTGGGGATCGGTAATCGGGCTGCTGGCAGGTGCGGCGTTGTTCGATGGCATGGGCGCATTGATCGGCTGGATCGCAGGCGGCGTGACGGGGCTGATCATCACCAGCAACACGGCCGACAAACGCAGATCCAGTGGCGAGATGGAGGTGCAACTCGCGGCGATGCAAATCGCGATCGACCGCATTAACCAGCGTCTTGCGAAACTTGAGAAGCGCGAGCCGGTCGCGGATGAGTCGGCTGTAGCTGCGCCGGCTGCGGAAAAAAATGCTTCACCAGGAATGTCAGCGAGCGGCATTGAATCAATTGCGCCGGTAGCCCCAGAAACACCCGCACCGGTTTTCATTTCGCCCACCGTCGCGGCAGAAACAGTCTCTGCAACACGCCTTGAAGTGCCGAAGCCCGAACTGCAGGTCGAGGCGGAAACGCAATCAGTGGAAAGCACAGCGCCGCCCGCACCTAGCTCGCTGACTCCACCTACTCCGCCTTCTCGCAAGGTGCCGGCACCGCCGAGCGTACCGGATGGGCCCAGCCTGATGGAGCGACTGCTCGAGGGCAACCTCGTCGCCAAGTTCGGCGTGATCATCTTGTTCTTTGGGGTCGGTTTCCTGCTCAAGTATGCGTACGACAAGGGCATGTTCCCGCCGGAATTGCGCCTGTTCGGTGTGGCCGCTGCCGGCGCGGTGATGTTCTTTATCGGCCGTCGCCTCATGGAAAGCCGCCGGACGTATGCGCTGGTGTTGATGGGCGGCGCGATGGGCCTGCTATACCTCGATGTATTTTTCGCGCTGAAGACATTCGGCCTGATCGGCGCGCCAGTCGGTTTTGCATTGTTCGCGGCACTCGGTGTCGCCACTATCTTTCTCGCGGTGCGACTGGATGCGCGTGTGTTCGCCACGCTCGGGCTGATCGGTGCGTTTCTCGCGCCCATCCTCGCTTCGACGGGCAGTGGCAATCACGTGCTGCTGTTTTCCTACTACCTCCTGCTCAACCTCATCATCCTCGGTGCGAGCTGGTTCAAGTCTTGGCGCGAGCTCAATTTCATCGGCTTCCTGTTCACATTTGCCATCGCGCTGATCTGGGGAAACTCGACTTACCGTCCCGAACATTTCGCCAGCGTCGAGCCGTTCCTCATCGCGTTTTTCCTGCTGTATCTCGCCATTCCAATCCTGTTCGCCAGCCGCCAGCCGCCGCAGTTAAAAGGCGTGGTGGACGGCACGCTGGTGTTCGGCATGCCGATGTCCGCCGCCATGCTGCAGGCGGCGCTGACGCGTGGCATGGGCGACTATGTGCTGGCCTGGAGTGCGCTGGCGGCAGCACTTGTTTATGCGTGCCTTGCCTGGGCGCTGTGGCGTCGCGAGAAGATGCGGCTGCTGGCCGAGGCGCATCTCGCGCTGGCCGTGGTGTTCGGCACGGTGGTTCCGTATTTCGCCTTCCGCGGCTATCCCACGTTTGCCTTCTGGACGCTGGAAGGTGCGGCCATTTTCTGGATGGGCTGCCGCCAGAAAAGCTGGCTGTCGCGCACGTTCGCGCTGTGCCTGCAAGTGGGTGCCGCGGGATATTTCCTGTGGGTCACACGCGATGCCGTTGTCACCAACGCTTGGTTGAACGACCGCTTCATCGGCTGTGCCTTGATCGCTGTGGCGAGCTTGCTGACGGCGTGGTTCATGCATCGTTTCGCGGAGGATATTTCCACGCTGGAATCGAAGTCGGATGGCTGGGCCATCGCCTGGGCCGGGCTGTGGCTGCTGCTGGGATTCGGCGAGGCGTCATGGGTTGAATGGGCACTCGATGCCTCCGGCATCTCGCGCGTGGCGGCAATGCTGTTTTTCATGGCGGCGTTCTTCAGCCTGTTCGAATTTGCCGGCACGTACCTGACGTGGACGACACTGCGGCAGGCCGCTCGCGCGCATGCACCACTGATGGCGGCCGCCGCATACTGGTGGATGGCGCTGCCACGCGGCTCGCATCCGCTGCAGGACGCGGGCATGTTCGCCTGGCCGTTGAGTTTTGCGGTGTACTTCATCGTGCTGCATCGCCAGCGGGTCGCGCAGGTGGAAAGCCACACAGCGTGGCGTTACGGACTTGCGTGGACGCTGATGCTGTTGCTGGCGACGTGGGAAGCGGTGTGGCGCTACGACGCTCGCGAGTTTGGCTGGGTGTTTGCCATCGGCGCGGCGGGCCTGGTCGCAGCTGCGTTGCGTTTCCGGTTGCGTGAATTTGCGATTGAAGCTGCACCAAAAGATCCGAAAGCGGAGCCGGTGTTCAACTGGTCGCTGATACCGCTCGGGTGGTCGCTGTTCTGGTGGTTCGCCGGCATTCACGGCGGCATAGAAGCACACACGGATCCAGTAAATCACCTCGTGATTCATTTGGCGGCCGCAGCAATATCGATGTTGCTGTTTGAAATAGTAGGCGCGCTGTTGCATTGGACGGCATTGCGGCGCGCGCAACTGCTGCTGTCGCTGACGTTGCTCGCGGCAGCGCTGCACCTCACCGGTCACAGCCTGAATCCGCATCGAGAATTGCAACTGCTGTTGTGGCTGGTGGCGCTGGGAATCGGCGATTTGCTGTTGCTGCGCCAGGAGCGCGAAAAGCTTGCTGTGCTGCCGGCTGCGCAGCATGTAGTGCTGTTCGCTGCGGCGCTGTGGCTGCTGGGCAACGAACTGGTCATGCGCGCCGATCGTGCCGGCCTGTCGTTGTCGTGGCAGTTTGCGGCGGTGGGCATCACGATCGCATTTGGACTTTCGCTGGCGACGCTGGGCCAGACCCGTTCGCGCTGGCCGTTCGCCGCGCATGAATCTTCGTTTCGCATCGGCTCGATCATGCCGCTGCTGGTCGGCACGTTGTTCTGGACGTTGTATGCCAATGCCATCTGCGACGGATTCGCAGCGCCGATGCCGTACGTGCCTGTGCTGAATCCACTGGACCTGGTGCAGCTCGCGCTGTTCGCCTCGGCAGGCTGGGCGGTGAGCTGCTACTGGGGTACGGAAGCACACGGTAATGAAGGCAAACTTGCCATGCGCGCGATGTGGATGATTCTCGCCGGCGCTGTTTTTTACTGGCTGAATGCAGGTTTGCTGCGCACCATCCATCAGTGGGCCGGCGTGCCTTTCGAATTGCACGCGCTGCTGGAGTCCCGCGTGGCGCAGGCGGCGCTGTCGTTGCTGTGGACTGTGACCGCGCTGGTGCTGATGCTGGCTGCGGGCCGCCGGCAAACCCGTGCGCCGTGGATGCTGGGTGCGGCGCTGCTGGGGCTGGTGGTGCTGAAACTGTTCGTCAACGACATCGGCACCAGCGGCACCGAGCGCGTGGTGTCGTTCATCGGTGTCGGTGTGTTGCTGCTGGTCATTGGCTATGTGGCGCCGGTGCCGCCACGATTGCATCACGCGGGTAGTGAAGAACCGCCGCCGGCGTAGTGGTGGTAGTGCTGGTATTGCTGGTGTCACAGGTGACACAGGATTCGATGAAAATCATGTTCCGTTGAAAGGAGTTTTCCGTGAATGAAGAAACTTTTAATCTCAGCGTACGCAAGTTCCTGAAAATGGTCGGCGTGAATTCACAACGCGAAATCGAGCAGGCCGTGGCGCGCGCAATTGCAGATGGCACGCTGGGCACCAGCGCCTCGTTGCCCGCCACGATGACGCTGCAAATCGACGGCGTGAATTTGAAGGTGGTGTTTGAGGACAAAATCACGCTGGGTTGATTTGTTTTTCGGAATTCAGGAATGAAACACTAGCACTGGTGCGGCTGACAGGCCTGAAATGGCTGGAGAAGCTTGCCTTTGCTAGAGTTTCGTTTTCTGAGCGCGGCTCATCGCATGTTTTTCATTCGACCACGCATCCAACGCCCCGTGCCGCGGTGAAGAAGCGCAAGGGGCGCATGCTAGACTGATTGCTGTTCAATCTCCCTGCGAAATCCATGTCCGGCAGCACACTCGGCAAGCTTTTTACCGTCACCAATTTCGGCGAATCACATGGACCGGCCATCGGTTGTGTGGTCGATGGATGTCCCCCCGGCATGACGCTGTCGGCCGATGACATCCAGCCCGATCTCGATCGCCGCAAGCCGGGCACATCGCGCCATGTGACGCAGCGCCGCGAAGAAGACAAGGTGGAAATCCTTTCGGGCGTATTTGAAGGCAAGACCACCGGCACGCCGATCGCGCTGCTGATACGCAATGAAGACCAGCGCAGCAAGGACTACGGCAATATCGCCGAGAGTTTCCGGCCGGGACATGCTGACTACACCTACCTGCAGAAATACGGCATTCGAGATCATCGCGGCGGCGGACGTTCTTCTGCGCGGCTGACCGCGCCCACCGTGGCCGCAGGCGCCATCGCGAAAAAATGGCTAAGTGAAAAGTATGGCGTGCTGGTGCGTGGCTATCTTGCGCAGCTCGGCATGCAGCCCATCACATTTGCCGCGTGGGAAGGCGTGCATGACAATCCGTTCTTCTCGCCCAACCCTGCCATTGTTCCCGAACTCGAAACCTACATGGACAAGCTGCGCAAATCCGGCGAGAGCTGCGGTGCACGCATCAATGTAGTTGCCAGCGGTTTGCCGGTCGGCTGGGGCGACCCGGTATATGACCGCCTCGACGCCGCCATCGCGCACGCCATGATGGGCATCAATGCGGTGAAGGGTGTCGAGATCGGTGCGGGCTTTGCCAGCATTGAACAGCCCGGCACCGTGCATTCCGACGAGATGACACCGGCCGGATTCCTGTCAAACAACGCGGGCGGTGTGCTGGGCGGCATCTCGACCGGGCAGGATGTGACGGTGTCCATCGCCATCAAGC
>JBDTWS010000229.1:0-5013 GCA_040006575.1 Betaproteobacteria bacterium | reverse complement strand
AATGCATGAAGCAAGCGCTTTCTTGTCTACCAGAGAGTGACGCGATGCAAGCTCTTGCGAACAACAGCGAATAGATATTCCACGTTCGCCACGGGATTTAATGGCCCGGTTGGTTTTATGGTTTGTTTCGAAATTCGCTTTTGTGTTTGCCCAGCACATGCAGGCAAAGCACGGCCAGTGCGACGCACGGATAGATATATGCCACCAGGGTCCATACGTCAGGCGAGTTTGGCCCGTAGTCGTTGATGGCGGCGAATGGATTGATTGCGCCACACGGCACAATGATCGCCACGTACCAGAGCAGCACACAGGTGCCTATGCGCGCGGCATTGTTGAGTGTCCACAATCCCCAGGCAAGTGGGATGAAGATGGCGAGGCCGATTAGGCCCCTGACAACGTCCCCGTTTGCAACCGTGATCAGGCTGAGCAGCGATGCCGCAATAAATAGCAGTGTGAGGACAACGATGACGACGCGCAGAGAATGAGAGCGCGTGCGTTGCAACCCGATCACTACCCCTCACCCCGCTTGAACACCGCCAACGCCCCACCCGCCAGCACAAACAAACTCCCAATCCCCCGATTCGTCCAGCGAATGTGCGACGGGTCCTTCAGCAGCACCAGCACCCGCGACGCAAACGCGGTGTAGCACCCCATCGCAACCAGATCAACCGCCACCAACGTCATCGTCAGGATGACGTACTGGAGTGCAATTGGGTGCGATCCATCGACAAACTGCGGCAACACCGCCAGCAAAAAAATCAGTCCCTTCGGATTGGTCTGGCTCACCAGGAATCCCTGCATCAGGATTCCCTTCGTGCTGGTGTCCTTGAATTCCGTGCGGGCGGCAATCTCTTCGAAGGGCACCGGTTCTTCACGGAATTTCTGGATGCCCAGCCACATCAGGTAGAGCGCGCCGCACCACTTCATGATGTCGAAAGCGGTGTTCGATGCCATCAGGATCGCGCCCAGGCCGAGCGCGATGATGGTGCTGTTCAGCATGATGGAGCACTGCATGCCGATGCAGTTCCACATGCCGCGCTTCCATCCGTATTTCATGCCGGCAGACATGGAGGAGAGTGCGCCGGGGCCGGGGGAGAAGCACAGCAGGATGGTGGCGATGAAGAAGGTGATCCAGGTGGCGAGGGTCATGGCGGGCGGTAGTGAAATTGGCGAAATGCGGGGAATTGGCGAGGGGTTACCTGCGCATTATCGCGGATTCGCCCGGCAGGTACATCGCCCGCGCGGAGGTACAAATGGAAAGCCCGCTTTCGCGGGCTTTGTTTTCTTTGCTACCTTGTCTTTACTGCACGCGTTGTTCGAACACGATTTGTTCCACTTCCACTCGCCGGTTCGGCGCCAGGCAGATGATCAGCGCGGGCCGCGATTTCTCGCGGCACTGTACGAGCGGATTTTCCTCGCTGCGGCCGCTGGCGACCAGGCGATTTCCATCCACTGATTTGCCGATGAGGTAGGTGCGCACCGCGTTGGCGCGACGCTCCGACAGCTTCTGGTTATACGTGCGCGAGCCGATGCGGTCGGTGTAACCGGTGATGCCCACACGGCCGATTTCGCGGTGCGCGTTGAGTGCCCGCGCGATATCGTCCAGCTTCGGTTGCGGCAACTGCAATACCGCGCTATCAAAGCCAAACAGTTCCGTCGCCGAGAGCACGATTTTTTCAAAGCGTGGTGGAGGTGGTGGCGGCGGCGCGACCGGTTTGGCCGGCTCGATGATCGTCACCGTGGTGGCGGGTGGGGGCGTGATGGCCTCGCGCACCGGTTCCGGCGCACGCGAGATCATGACTGGCGCCAGGCGTGGCTTGCCGAAGCGATAGACCAGGCCGACTGAGGCCAGGTCTACATCACCACGGTTACCGACTGCGTCATTGATGCGATAGCGCTCGGCTTCGAGGCGCAGCGAAAGCGCCTCGTTGAACGCGAATTCCAGTCCGCCGCCGTATTTGATATTGGTGTCATTCGCACTGGCGTGCGAGGTGCGTACGAATACCGATCCGGTGCCGGTGAAAGTATCGCGCGCCTGGGCGTAATTGGCACCGACACGCGCGAATGCTGAAAATCTTTCGGAGATCGGCACGCGGCCGACCAGGTCAAGGTTCATCCCCTGCAGCTTGATCCTGCCGTTGAGCGAACCGGCGGGCAGCGTATTGGCGGTGAAGCCGAATTTGCCGAGGTTGAAGTAGCCACCCTCGACCGCGAAGTAGCGGCTGAACTGGTAGCCGGCAAATATTTTTCCGGCGGTATCGCGGTCGTCATCCTTGATGCCGGTGACGGTGAATCCCGCCCCCAGCAGGCCGCTGCTGATGCGCTTGTCATCAATGGTCGAGCGCGACTGGCCGAGGTTTACGCCGCCGTACCAGTGGGACTCCTGCGCCCCGGCAAAGGGGCTGGCGGTGGCCGCCGCCGTAGCAACCGCCATCAGGCACATCCGGCGCGCTTGGTTTGCCTTGTTCATTTTTGTTCTCCAGGTATTCATCGGGTTCTCACGGCGCCGGTACGTTGACGGTGTTGCTGTCGAGCGCAATCGTGGCGGCGCCGATCGCCCCGGCCAGGATGCGGCCGTTGATGGTGGCGCCCGTCTTGCCGGTGACATCGCGGCCGGCCAGGATGGTGCCCTGGAAGATCGTGTTGACGCCGATGGTGGCGTCCGCCGTCGGTACCCAGAAAACATTCTTGGCCTGCGCGCCGCCGATGAGCGAGACACTGCCCGCGACCGTGGTCAATGAAGAGCCGATCTGGAATACCCACACGGCGTTGGAATTGCCGCCGCCGTCGAGCACCACCGGTGCCGGGCCGTTGATAAGCAGCGTGGATGGCGATGTGTACGTGCCGGGCGCCAGCGTCAGCCCGCTCAGGTTGGTACCACCGGCGAGGGAGTTTGGTCCGGTACCGGGTGGCAGCGCCTTGGCGAAGTTGTACGCAATCAGCAAGTCAGCCTTGGCCTGTGCGGCCTGGGCATCGTTGACGTGAATGACGCCGTTCACTTGCGGTGGCGGGATGCCCTGCGAGGTGCCGGGGCTCAATGCCACATCACCGTTGATCTGCGTGGGGCCGGTGCTGGTGGTGGCGGACGTCGCCATGATGCCGAAGGTGGCTGCTGAGCCTAATGGAATGGCCGATCCACCGGGGCCGGGTGGAAGCGCGCACGTGCCCACGGTAAATGTCCAGACCAGGTCTGCGGCCATGATGTTCGGTGGAACCGACAGGTCTTTCACGCCGGTAGCGCCGCCCTTCAATCTCGCGGTATAGGTGAGCCCCGACGTGAGCAGCGCGGCCGGTGTGAAGGTTGCTATGCGGCCCGTCGCTGAATCGAGCGTAACGGAAGTTGCTGCAACCGATACCAGCCCAGGCGCAGGACCGGTGACCGTAAACGTTGCAGTGGTGATGGAGAGCGGATCCATGCGCACGCCGGAGGGCTGGCTGAAGGTCGCGTTGATGGTGGCGTTCGGGCACACCGCGCCGGCGCCGGATGCGGGGTTGGTCGCTTGCACGACGATATTCGCCGCCGCGGTCGGGCCGGCGGTGGTGAACGTCCACACGTAATTGCTGGCGCCAGGCAAGGGGCCCTGGTTGCCTGCCAGCGCATTGCCGGTGAGGTCGGTCGCTGCAGACGTCACAGTCATCGTGTAGGTAGTGCCTGCGGCCAGTGCTGCGGACGGCGTGAACACGGCCATGCGCGTGCCTACTGAATAGCTGACAGTGCCGGTCGGAATGGTGCAGGGCGCCAGGCACGAAATGGTGAAGCTCGTCGCGTTGATGGTGGCGGGCGCCATGTCTTCACTGAATGTCGCCGTGATTGACGTGTTGGTGGCAACGCCGGTGGTGGGTCCATTCGCCGTTGTGATCGGTACGGTGGCAATGATGCGCGGGCGGGTGGCGTCTACGGTCACGCCGGTGGTGAAGCGCGCAACATAAGGTGCGGTCATGGCGACACCGGTTGCGGCGCTGGTCGCCCCGGCAATGGTGATGGAGTAGAGCGTATTCGACGACAGCACGGTACCCGCCGCCACGGTGTAGGTGATGATGAGGCCGGTGCTGTCGAGTGTCAGCGTGCCGGTGGGATTCACGCACGGTGCAGCACAGGTCACTGTGAAGCTGGTGCCGGCGCCCAGGGGCGAAATTTTTTCGCTGAAGGTGGCCGTGATTATTTGCAGGTTGCCCGGCACGCCGGTTGCATTGTTGACCGGCGCGGTGGCCGAAACACTCGGCGGCAATATTGCGCCTGCGCCGGTGCCCAGTATCGGGTCGCGGCTATCGCTGCCGCCACCACAGCCGGCGAGTGCAACTGCAAAAACTGTAAACATGGGCCATAACAACTGGCGCAAATTCCAATCAATCTTTTTCATGGGGTGCCTGAGTCCTTTTTGCCGGTGATGGCGTGCAGTTGGCAACCCGTCATGGTGGAACCGTGAGGGTGCAACTGTTCATTCGTGGATCGCGACGGCGGGTACCTCAACGAGGTATTCGGACGAGGAGATTTGCTTCACGCATGTTGAGGTGATGGACGGGACGTGTATGTACGCCGACGTACGTAGCTGCGATTGCTTTGCTGAAGTTTGCGAAGGACGATCGGAAGCGGGGGAGGTAGTTTGGACTACGTCAACTTTGAGAGCATCAAGTTGGATGCATCACGTCGTTGGGACGCCACATGTTTTCGGCGCGGGATTGCTGCGTGGCAATTTCAAAGCAGGTAAAGAGTGATTTGCCGCGAAACGTGATTTTCAATGTTGAAAATCAAGCGCCAGAGCGGCTTCCAGGGCATTTATGGCTGGAGATGTGCGCCGATTCTGGTGTTTATGTTTTCGCAACGCTGATCTAGCGTGAATTGGAGCTATTGGTTCCGTCGTCCCCGTGAAGGTGGGGATCCAGTGACTTTTCAACGAACGACACTGGGTTCCCGCCTTCGCGGGAACGACGGGCTCGTGTGAGGCTGTAGGCGTCTTCGCGGGAACGACGGGCTGGGTGTGGCGGTGGATTCCCGCCTTCGCGGGAATGACG
>JBDTWS010000228.1:0-5015 GCA_040006575.1 Betaproteobacteria bacterium | reverse complement strand
AGATGCTGGCGTTCGATGTACCGATCGAGGGCTTGCATACCGAAACCGGCCCCGGCGTCTACGAGGCCGCCATAGGTTTCAGCGAAGCAATGGTGCAGGCCGACCGCGCCATTCTGTTCAAGACCGGTGCCAAGGAAATCGGCGCCGGCTTCGGCATCATGCCCAGCTTCATGGCCAAGCCGCACCACGGCCTGCCGGGCTGCTCGGGTCATATCCACCAGAGCCTGTCCGACGGTAAAAACAACCTGTTCTTCGACGCCAAAAGCCCGCGCAAGATGAGCAAGCTGTTCGAGAGCTACCTGGCCGGCCAGGTAGCCTGCCTGATGGAATTCGCGCCGATGTTCTGGCCCACCATCAACAGTTACAAGCGCCTGGTGGATGGATTCTGGGCGCCGGTGAAACCCACCTGGGGCCTCGACAATCGCACCGCGAGTTTTCGCGTGATATCTGGCAGCCCGAAAGCGACGCGGCTGGAAACGCGTTGCCCCGGCGCCGACATCAATCCCTATCTTGCTGTGGCCGCTGTCATTTCTGCCGGATTGCACGGGGTGGAAAAAGGCCTGAAGCTTACTGCGCCGCCGATCACCGGCACCAACCAGGGTGCCGAAAATATTCCCCGCGCGCCCCGCACGCTGATCGAGACCACGCGCAATTTCCAGAAATCCGATATTGCGCGCGATTGGCTGGGCGATGATTTTGTTGACCACTTTGCCGCGACGCGTGAATGGGAGTGGCGCCAGTGGCTGGATGGAGTGACGGATTGGGAGATGAAGCGGTATTTTGAAATTATTTGAGGCGGAGGCTTTGAAATTATTTGAAGCGGAGTTTGAAAAGCCGAATGCAACGCTTTTTGTGCGGCTTGTCCACTTGCATCCGTTCGCCCTGAGCCTGTCGAAGGGTGGAGTGGGCTGGTTAAGGTGATACTTCAGCCCGCCATGTGCTTCGACAGGCTCAGCACGAACGGTGGGCGGCGGAAAACGATGGAAGGCGTAGAACGCCGTTTGGCGGCCTTCTCCAGTCATTTTTGTCCCGTAACCCGCCCCAGTGCTGGAGTTTCAACATCAGAAATACAGTTACCCAACAACGAGATCCACCATGACCATCACCAAATTCTCCTTCCCCACCACCATCCATTTCGGCCCCGGTGCCCGCAAGCTGGTGGGCGATCATCTCAACAGCATGGGATTGAAACGTCCGCTCATCGTCACCGATAAAGGCCTTGGTGCTTTGCCACTGATCGCCGAGATGACCGACGCGCTGAACTCGGCCGGTCTTGCGCCGGCGGTGTACGCCGGCATCTGGGGCAATCCCACCGGCAGCCAGGTCATGAACGGCGCGGCGGCATACAAGGCGCATAACGCGGATTGCGTGGTCGGCATTGGCGGTGGCGCCGCGCTCGACGTCGCCAAGGTTGTCGGCCTCATGGCCACGCATCCGGGTGATGTCATGGAATACGTCTGGGATCATCCGAAAGTGCGCGCCATCGATCAGCCACTGCCGCATTTCATCGCGTTGCCGACGACCTCGGGAACCGGCAGCGAAGTAGGGCGCAGCAGCGTGATCAGCGAGGAAGACTCGCATGTGAAGCGAGTGATTTTCTCGCCCCTGATTCTGGCGAAAGTGGTGTTTGCCGATCCTGAATTGACGCTGGGATTGCCACCGCACGTTACCGCCGCCACCGGCATGGACGCCCTCACGCACAACGTCGAGAGCTTTCTTTCGCCCGCGTACCATCCGCTGTGTGACGGCATCGCGCTGGAAGGCACGCGAATCGCGGCGCGCGCGCTGGTCACCGCCGTGCGTGAGCCGGGAAACATTAATGCCCGCGCCGACATGATGATGAGTTCGATGATGGGCGCAATTGCGTTCCAGAAGGATCTCGGTGCGGTGCATTCGTGCGCGCATGCGCTGGGAACGGTATGCGACCTGCATCACGGACTGGCGAACGCACTGATGATCGACACCGTCATGGCATGGAATATCGAGGCAGTACCCGCAAAGTTCGATGAGCTTGCGCACGTTGCCGGTGTACAGGGCGGTGGCGCCGCCTTTGTGCCGTGGCTAAAAAAACTCAAGGCCGAGATCGGCATCGCCGCGAACCTTTCCGCGGTTGGCGTGAAAGATGAGCACCTCTCGCGCCTTGTAAAAATTGCCACGACCGACATCTGCCACCAGACCAATCCGCGGCCCTGCACGGCGGATGATTTCTCGCGGCTGTTTGCACTGGCGCTGTAAGAGTCCGAAAAATAACAAGCGGAACCCGCATGAACAAACTGAAAATATTCAATCCCGCCAACGGCGCGCTCATCGTCGAGATCGACGCGGATGATGCCGCCAGTGTCGCCGCGAAGGCGGCCAGGGCGCGCGGAGCGCAGCCCGCGTGGGCTGCGACGGCGCTTGCCGAACGCAAAGCCTGTATCACTCGTTTTCGCGCACTGCTGGCCGAGCGAGTGGATTCGCTTGCTCAAACGCTGACCTCCGAAGTCGGCAAGCCAGTCAGGCAAGCGCGCAATGAGATCAACGGATTGCTGGGCCGCATCGATTTTTTCCTGTCGCAGGTGGAATCGTCCACCGCTGCGGAAACGGTGATGAGCGAAGGTGGCATGACCGAGCGCATCGCGCATGAGCCGCTGGGAGTCATCGGCAATATATCGGCGTGGAACTACCCCTATTTCGTCGGCGGCAACGTGTTCGTACCGGCATTGCTCACCGGCAATGCGGTGCTGTACAAGCCCTCCGAATTTGCAACGCTGACGGGCTGGCACATCGCGCACCTGCTGCACGAAGCCGGCATACCGAAAGACGTATTCATCCCACTCATCGGCACGGGAGAAGTGGGTGCAGCGCTGCTGGACCAAAAACTCGACGGCGTTTTTTTCACGGGCTCGTATGCAACGGGTGCGAAGATCGCATCCATCGTCGGGCCGCGCATGACGCGCCTGCAGCTCGAACTGGGCGGCAAGGATCCCACGTATGTGCGCGCCGATGCAGACGTGAAAGTCGCCGCCGAATCATTGGCCGATGGCGCCATGTACAACACCGGCCAGAGCTGCTGTTCGGTCGAGCGCATCTATGTGCATGAAAAAATTTACGACGAATTTGTGCAGGCCTTCGTCGACACGGTGCATGGTTTCAAGATCGGCGATCCCATGGACGACGCAACCTACATCGGCGCCATCACACGATCGCCGCAGTTGGATGTGCTGGACCGGCAGGTTGAAGATGCAGTGAGCAAAGGTGCGCGCCTGCTGGTGGGTGGGCACCGCATCACGCAGGCGGGCAACTGGTTCGAGCCTACCGTGCTTGCCGACGCAAATCACGACATGGAATTGATGCGCGAGGAAAGTTTCGGCCCGCTGATCGGTATCCAGCGGGTTTCCGGCGACGATGAAGCGATAGACCTCATGAACGACACGCGATATGGATTGACCGCTGGCGTCTTCACCCGCGATGCGGAAAAAGCGCAAGCGTTGTTGTCGCGGGTGAACGCTGGTTCGGTCTACTGGAATTGCTGTGACCGCGTCAGCCCGCGCCTGCCGTGGTCCGGGCGCGGCGATTCGGGCGTGGGGCTCACGTTGTCGACCTATGGCATACAGGCGTTCACACGGCCCAAGGCCTGGCATTTGCGCCAGCCATGACGGGGTCAGCCTCGCCACCGAAACGCCTGGCGCTGTTCGACCTGGACAACACGCTGCTCACCGGCGATACCGATGTGCTGTGGTGCGATTTCCTGATTGCAGAGGGGCGGCTGGACCGCGCGATCTTCGCGGCGGCGAACGCGGACATGGAGAGGCGCTATCGGGCAGGAACTGCGACGGCGCACGAATTTTGCGAGTTCTATGTCTCGTTGCTCAAAGGCATTGCGCTGGCCGACGGCGAAATACTGCGCCGCAAATTCCTCGAAGAAGATATTCGCCCGCGCCTGTCGGACGACGCCCGCAAGCTGGTGGAAATGCATCGCGCGCAAGGCGATGAATTGATCCTGACCACGGCGACCAACCGGTTCACCACCGAGCTCACATCGCGCGAGTTGGGAATTGAGAACCTGATTGCAATCGAAATCGAAATTGTTGATGAGGTATTCACCGGAAAGGCGCTCGGTGTGCTCAACATGCGCGAAGGCAAGGTCACGCGATTGACGCAATGGCTGGACGAACGCGGCTGGCCGCAATCGCTGATGGCCGAGGCGACGTTCTACAGTGATTCGATCAATGACCTGCCGTTGCTTTCCTGCGTGAACTTTCCGGTGGCAGTCGATCCGGATATGAAACTGGCGAAGGAAGTTGCGGTGCGCGGCTGGAAAACGATCAATCTCCAGCGCTAGCTGGCTCGCGTGAGGACGCCGCAAGCAGTGCAGCGATCGCACGTGGCCGCCAAGTGACTCCGGTGTAGCGGAGCTTGTCAAAACGGCTGCCGCACGATCACTTTCGTTTGCGTGGCCGACGCCAGCGGATATGTCATCGTGGCCAGCCCCTGGTCGATAAAGTTGAGGCTCAGTGTGCCGACTGGGACGACTTGCAACAACGAGGCGTCATAGACATGGCCCACCCATGGCGAGCCTCGTGTGCGATAGAGAGTGCCGGCGTAGATCGTGCCATCCCAAGTTCCCGCCGGCATCACATACCAGCTGACTTGACCTTCGCTGTCGTAGGTGTACCAGGTGACAAACAGACTGCTGCCTTGCTGCACTATGTTCACACCCCAGCCGTTTTCATCTTCACCACCCCACCAGAGATCGCCAACCGCCAGCTTGGGCTTGTTGTCGACCACGCCGAAGTTTTGCGGCTCAAGTGTCTTGGTGCCTGCATTGCCATCAATCACATACGACAGTATCGCGTTCGCATTGGATTGGTAACTGATGGTGGCTTCGCCTGCTGCTGGCCTGGCTTGGAACTGGTGCGCATCGTAGTCCATGTAGGGCGAACCCAGGGGCTGGTAAAGCGGACCGCTAAACACATCGCCGGCTGCGTTCCAGCAACCACCCGGCATGACGTACCAGACAGGCTTTCGTGCGT
>JBDTWS010000227.1:0-5080 GCA_040006575.1 Betaproteobacteria bacterium | reverse complement strand
GCATCGCCCACCTGCTCGAAACAGGTGCCGCAATTGCGCACGCAGGTGGATGAGCTGCTGGTGAAACTGGACAAGCAGCCCCGGAAAATATCGATGGTTGATCCGCTGACCGGCATGCCGCGAGAAATCGGCCTCACGCGCGATGGCGTGTTAATGGCGGTGTTCTCCACGCTGTATGTGCCGGAAATGGTGGCGGTATTGCCGGCGGCACTGGCGCAGGCGAAGCAGGGCGATTTTTCGGCATTGATGGCGATGTCGGCGGCGTTCGGTGATTTTGCGGACGACAAGATTTTCATCGGCATGCGCTTTTCCGTGGTGTGCGCCGAAGACCAGCCGCGCGCCAACGCAGCGGGCAAGGGGGCGGAACCCGCACCCTTCGGCGACCTGTTTGTTCGTGAATTCTCCAAGGGCTGCGAAGGCTGGCCCAAAGGTGCGATGGCCAAGGATTTCGACCAGCCGGTCGTGTCCGACAAGCCGGTGCTGATCCTGAGCGGCGGACTCGACCCGGTCACGCCGCCGCCCTTTGGTGAGGAAGTCAAAAAAAGTTTGCCGAACTCGCTGCACCTGATCGCACCAAACGTGGGACACGGCGTCAGTTCGCGCGGATGCGCACCGAAGCTGATCAAGAAATTCATTGAGGCCGCCAGCGTGGCGGGCCTCGACGGCAAGTGCCTTGAGCGCCTGCCACGACCGTTGTTCTATGAGCCCATGCGCAGTAAAGACGAGAAAAAGCCGGACGCCGCACCCGCCGATTCCACCGGGAAAAAAGAGGCGGCCAAATGATTGAAGTTCGCGACCTGAAAAAACAGTTCGGTGAGGTCAGGGCCGTCGACGGTGTTTCCTTCACCGCACGCAGCAGCGCCATCACCGGCCTGCTGGGCCCGAATGGCGCCGGCAAGACCACCACTATCCGCATGATTGGCACGCTGGTGTCCATCGATGGCGGCAGTGTGAGGATCGATGACATCGATGTCGCGACCCAGCCCGATGCGGCGCGCAATGCCTGCGGATTGTTGACCGATTCGCGCGGCGTCTACACCCGCATGACGGCCCGCGAAAACATCCGCTACTACGCGGAGCTTCGCGGCATCGACGTCACGCGCTCGGAAAAAACGCTGGCGCGCTTTGTCGACTGGCTCGACATGAAAGAGATCCTCGACCGCCGCACCGATGGATTTTCACAGGGCGAACGCATGAAAGTGGCGATCGCGCGCGCGCTGATTCACGAGCCGGGAACGATCATCCTCGATGAGCCCACCAATGGACTCGACGTGATGAGCACGCGCGCCTTGCGCGAACTCATCAAGCGCTTGCGGGCCGAAGGCCGCACGGTGATGTTTTCAAGCCATGTCATGCAGGAAGTCGCCGCGCTGTGCGATGAGATCGTGATCATTTCGCGGGGCAGGGTGACGGCGCAGGGCAGCACGGATCAATTGCTGGCCATGAGCGGCAAGGACACGCTCGAAGATGCGTTTATCGTGCTGGCGGATATTCATGACACCCATGATGCCGTTGTCGTGGAGGCCGCATGAGTATCGCTACCGTCCTCACCGTCTGGCGCAAGGAACTGAAGGATCACCTGCGCGACCGCCGCACCGCCACCATGATTTTCGTGCTGTCGATCGCGATGGGCCCGCTGATGCTGTTCGGCATGAGCTATTTTGTCTCGAGCATCGAGAAGAAGGCCGAGGCGCGCGAGGTCTATGTGCAGGGCCGCGAGAATTCGCCGCAGCTGGTGAATTTTTTTGCGCGGCAGGACATCAGCATCCTCGATCCCAAACCCGATTTCCGCGACCTGATCAAGACCGGCAAGCACGATCCGGTGCTGGTGATTCCGAAAGACTTCCAGGAGAAATTCCTGAACGGCTCCGCCAGTGTCGAACTGGTGTACGACGATACGCGGCAGGATTCCGGCAATGTCTCGATCGGCGTGCTTCGCCGTCTGGTGCGCGGTTTCAATTCCGAAGTGGCCAACCAGCGGCTGATCGCGCGTGGCGTGTCGCCGATGGTGATGCGCGTGGTCGAGATGCGCGATGTGAACATGGGCACAGCCGCACAACGTGCCGCGCAGATGCTGTTCATGATTCCGTTCATCACGCTGATCGTGTGCGTGACCGGCTGTACCGCCGTCGCAATTGATGTGACCGCGGGCGAACGCGAGCGCGGCTCGCTCGAACCGCTGCTGATGAATCCCGTGACCCGCATGGCGCTGGTTACCGGCAAGTGGTTCGCGGTCGGCACCTATGGCATCGGCGTGGTGGCGCTTTCGCTGGCCGGATTCTGGCTGGCGCTGAAATTCCTGCCCATGCCGCGGCTTGAAACCGTGCTCTCCATCACCGGCATGCAGTTCCTGGGCTTCGGCGCGACCATGCTTTCATTTGCCCCCGCGATGGGCGCGCTGCAGATGCTGATCGCCACTTATGGCCGCACCTACAAGGAAGCGCAGACTTATGTGAGCTATCTCATCACGGCCGTATCGATGTTCCCGATGGTAGTGATCTTCGGCCAATTGAAGGATGCGACCTGGCAGTTGTTCGTGCCGATGCTTGGCCAGCTGATGGTGATCACGCGCATCCTGCGCGGCGATCCGGTGGATATGATGCATTTCCTGGTTCCGCTTGCCGTCAATGCCGTTATCGCCGGCATTGCCGTGGTGCTGGTTTCGCGATTGTTGACCAACGAGAAAATCATTTTCGGCCGCGCCTGACGGGGCGAAGGGGGCGATGCGCGGTATCATCGCACCATGTCTGAATTAAGAGAGTTGTTCGGTCCGCAAGGGCCGCTGGCAGGGCGCATCGAAGGCTTCAGGCATCGCGAGAGCCAGATCGAGATGGCGGAAAAAATCGGCGACGCCATCGACCGCGCCGGCGTGTTGATCGCCGAGGCGGGCACCGGCACCGGCAAGACCGTGGCCTACCTGGTGCCGGCATTGCGTTCGGGGGGGAAAGTCATCATCTCCACCGGCACCAAGAACCTGCAGGACCAGCTGTTCCATCGCGACCTGCCCACCGTCATCCAGGCCATGAATATTCCCGTCAGCACCGCGCTGCTGAAGGGGCGATCGAATTACGTGTGCCTGCATCATCTTGATAACGCCATTGCCGATGGACGATTCCTCAATCGCGACGACACACGCCACATCCAGGTGATACGCCGTTTCGCCGATCGCTCGCTCAATGGCGGCGGCACCGGCGACAAGGCCGAGTTGGCCGATGTGCCCGAGCGTTCGGGCGCGTGGGCGATGGCGGTTTCCACGCGTGAAAATTGCCTCGGTTCGCAATGCAGCCAGTTCGACGCCTGCTTCGTGATGAAGGCGCGTAAGGCGGCGCTGGAAGCCGAAGTGGTGGTGGTCAATCATCACCTGTTCTTTGCCGACCTGGTACTGAAGGATGACGGCGCGCAGGATTTGCTGCCGGCCTGCAATACGGTGATCTTCGACGAAGCGCATCAATTGCCGGAAACCGCCAGCATGTTTTTCGGCGAGGTGGTGACCACCTCGCAACTGACTGAACTGGCGCGAGACGCGCGCCTGATGGGCATTGCGCACGCTGCGGATTTCAAGGATTTGCAGGAAGCCGCGCTGGTGCTCGACAAGGCTGCGCGCGACTTGCGGCTGACCATGCGCGAAGAGTCCGCGCGCTTGCCGGGGCAGGCCGTCACCGAACGCGAAGGATTTGACGCAGCGTTCATTGACGTCCAGGAAAAACTCTCCGACGTGCGTGAAGCACTGGAGAGCCAGTCCGGCCGTGCGCAAGAGCTGGCCAATTGCCTCGAGCGCGCCGATGAATTCGCCTCGCGCCTGTCCGGCTGGCGCGGCGATGGCAAGGCGGGTCCGGTCGAAGGCTACATCCGCTGGGCCGAAGTGTTCGGCCATTCGCTGGCGTTTCACTTGACACCGTTGTCGGTGGCCAGCGTGTTTCGCGAGCAGGTGTTCGGGCAGCGGCGCGCGTGGATTTTTACTTCGGCGACATTGGCCGTGAAAGGTGAATTTGCGCATTACCAGAATGAACTCGGTCTCACCGATGATCCACGCGCTGACGATTTCGAGGACGATGCGTTCAACGAACGGCGCGTGGTCACCGCGAGCTGGCCTTCGCCATTCGACTATCCTCACCAGGCATTGCTCTACGTTCCGGAAAAAATGCCCGCACCGAATACGCCCGAGCACACTGAGGCGGTGGTGAATGCGGCGTTGCCGTTGATTGAAGCGGCGGCAGGGCGCAGTTTTTTATTATTCACGTCGCTACGCGCAATGGACCGCGCGTACGGACTGCTGAAAGATCACTGGGAACGCAAGGGCTGGGAATTTCCGCTGATGGTGCAGGGCGAAGGTACGCGGACGGAATTGCTCGATCGCTTTCGCAAACTGGGTAATGCGGTGCTGGTGGCCAGCCATTCGTTTTGGGAAGGTGTCGACGTGAAGGGCGAGGCGTTGTCTGTGGTGGTGATCGACAAGCTGCCGTTTGCGCCGCCCGATGATCCGGTACTCGCTGCGCGCATTGACGCCATCACCCAGTCGGGTGGGAATGCATTCATGCAATACCAGGTGCCGCATGCGGCCATCAAGTTGAAGCAGGGAGCAGGGCGCTTGATCCGCGATGAAACCGATCGCGGCGTGCTCATGATCTGCGATCCGCGGCTGGTGGAAAAACCGTATGGCAAGCGCATCTGGCAAAGCCTGCCGCCCATGAAACGTACGCGGCATGAAGCCGAGGCCGTGGCGTTTTTTCAGTCGCCAGCGGCGGACAAACTCTAGCGCTGTAGCGGCTCGCAGGTCGATAATGGCTGGAAAGGCGCGTAGAATGGCGGTCTGCGTAAATGGTTTTGGTCGACATCGCAAAAATGAAAACAATTGCGCCGCATTGGAACGTTGAGCGCATGTTTGTACGGAAGCGCACATAAATCAGCCAGTTTTCGTTGCGCAAAACGCAATCGCACGCCATCTCACGTTATATTGTCGTCCACGCCCGAACGCCCTGTTGTTTTCCTCTTTGTTTGCTGTGCGGCCCGGTCATTTTCCCGGGTAAATTTCCTCTCGCGGACGTTGCAGATGCTTGATCGCCTCACCGATCTTTTTCGC
>JBDTWS010000226.1:0-5126 GCA_040006575.1 Betaproteobacteria bacterium | reverse complement strand
GTGTATGACCTTTCTCATGCGTTCCACCGCTTCTTCGAGCCGCGGAACGGTTTGCGTATAGGCGATGCGGATATGCTGGTCCGGCGCCGCGCGGCCAAAATCCCTGCCGGGCGTCATGGCGACATACGATTCTTGCAGGATTCGAGCCGCCAGACTGAAGCTGTCCGTAGCAATGTGTGACGAGTCGGCATAAATGTAGAACGCGCCCTGCGGCACCACCGGCACCCGATAGCCCAGCGACTGCAGCGCAGGCAGGAGGAAATCACGGCGTGCGTGAAATTCGGAGCGGCGCCCTTCGAGAATTGCCAACGTCTCAGGATGAAACGCCGCCATCGCCGCATGCTGCGCCGGCGCGGAGGGAGAGATGAACAAATTCTGCGCGAGCTTTTCGACTTCGCGCACATAGGCGGGCGGCACCACCAGCCAGCCCAGGCGCCAGCCGGTCATCTGGAAGTATTTGGAAAAACTGTTGATGACGAACAAATCATCGCCCAGCGATAGCGCGGTCGACGGCTCCACCCCATACGTGAGCCCCTGGTAAATCTCATCGACGATGAGCGTTCCGCCGCGTGAGCGCACTTCGACGTGGATGGCCTTGAGTTCGGCGCGATCGATCAGCGTGCCGGTGGGATTGGATGGCGAGGCGACCAGTGCGGCGGCGGTCTTTTCATTCCAGTGCTCACGCACATGGCGCGCCGACAGCTGGTACGAATTTTCTGCACCGGCATCGATGGTCACCGGCACGCCTTCCATCGCGCGCACGAAATGCCGGTTGCAGGGATAACCCGGATCGGCCATCAACACTTCGTCACCCGAATTCAGCAGCACGCCACAGGTCAGCAGCAATGCCGCACTGGAACCGGCGGTAACGATGATGCGTTCCGGCGAAACCTCCACGCCATATTTGCTGCGGTAGAAGTCAGCGATGGCCTCACGCAGCGGCCACATACCCAGCGCCGAAGTGTAGTACATGCGTTCGCGATTCAGCGCGTCGATGGCGGCATCCACAATGGGCCGCGGTGTGGCGAAATCGGGTTCGCCCACTTCCATGTGAATCACGTCTTTTCCCGACAGCGCCAACGCGCGCGCGGCCGACTGGATTTCCATCACCTCGAACGGGGCGATGTGTGACATGCGGGAGGCGAGGCGCTGGAAGGATGCTGGTTTCATGTTGGTCGATTCGACGATTGAGCGATTAAGCGACTCCGCTATTTCTGCAGCTCTTCCCAGGCTTTCGTCACCCGCTTTACGCTCACCGGCATCGGTGTCCGCAACTCCTGGGCGAAGAGCGATACACGCAGCTCCTCGATCATCCAGCGGTACTCTGCCGCGTTGGTTTCCTGCCAGTCGCCCAGCTTGAGCGCATTCTGCCACAGGGGCCGAATCGACCTCGCCTGTTCGATATCGCGTTCCATTGAGCCGCCCTTGGCTTTGTTGACACGCAGCAGGATGGCCTTGAGATAGCGCGGGAAGTGCAGCAGTTGCACCATCGGCACGTCGCGCAAGAATTCGGGTTCGAACAAGTGCAGCAGCTGGTCCTCGATCTCCGGGCCGATGTGTTCCCACGTTTTGACATAGCGTTCAGTGAGCAGCTTGCGGACGTCCGCCGTCACGGCAAAGGTTTCTTCCATCGCCTGCGTCAGTGCGTTGGAACTGGCCGCCAGTTTGGCCTTGCCGGCGACTCGCGCTGTGTTGTATGCAGTCTCATCGCGAATTTCTGCCGGTGCCGCATCAACCAAAGTGCCCGCAAACGTGGCGAACACGATTTCACTGCGCATCGCATCCTGCGTGTGGTTCTTCGATTCCGGAAAATAGTGCGCGTACTGGAATGCCGCGATGGGTGAAAACTTGATGCCGCGTTCGAGGAACTTCACCTGGTCGGCCATCTCCAGCATGAACAATCTGGTCAGCCCGCGTCGATGGCTTTGCCTGGCCGCCTCGTGCTCATCGAAAATCTTGATCGATACCGACATGCCGCGATCGACCAGCGCGGGAAAACCGTCATAGCGAATCTGGTTGCGTTCGAAATTGATCGTTTCCGGCAGCGGTTCAAAATCCCAACGCGTGATGTCGTCGCGTTCGAGGCGGTTGCGATGCAGCGTGGAGAACACCGTGCGCGATGCGTCGGCGAACTGCAGTTTCAACGCGGCGAAATCGCGCGACATGGCCAGTGGATTGCCGTCCGCGTCGATGATGCGGAAATTCATCAGCAGGTGTGGCGTAAGGCGGGAGGTATCCCACGCGTCTGCAGGTGCATCCAGCCGCTTTACATCGCGCAGGAATGAGGTCATCGAATCGATCAGCGGCGTCTCTGCGGTGGAGAGGTCGTTCATCCCTTCGCGGCGCGTCACGTGACCGATGAATTCACTGACGGTGTCCGGCACCGGCACGATCTGGCTGCGGATTTTCTGCGGCAATGTCTTGAACAGCGCCGTGACCTTGTCGCGCAGCATGCCCATCGTCAGCCACTCAAAGCGCGCGGCATTGACCTGGTTCAGCACGGCGACGGGCAAGGTAATGGTGATGCCGTCCATGACATGCGTGGGTTCGAATCGATAGGCCAGCGGAAAAATCGCGCCGCGATGGCGCAACGATTTCGGAAATAATTCAAACGTGATTTCCGCCGCCCCGCGCCGCATCAGTTGCTCGCGCGTGAACTCCAGCAACTGCGGCGTTTTCTTCTCGGCATCGCGACGCCATTTCTCAAACCCGGCCATGTTGACCACATCACCCGGGATCACCGCGTCGTAAAGGGCGAACATATCGTCGTCATCGATCAGGACATCCTGGCGGCGCGCCTTGGCTTCGATGTCTTCAATGTCGCCGATCATCTTCAGGTTGTGGCGCAGGAATTTTCCCTGCGTATCGACTTCACCCGCGACCAATCCCTGGCGAATGAAAATCTCGCGCGCTTCCACGGGATTGATGGCGCCGTAATTGACACGCCGCCGCGGATTGATGATCAGCCCGTAGATCGATACCTGCTCGAACGCCACCACCTGCCCGCTCTTGCGTTCCCAGTGCGGCTCGAAGTGCGTGCGTGTGACGAGATGCCCGGCGAGTTGCTCGATCCACTCAGGCTCAATGGACGCGACGGTCCTCGCATAAACCCGCGTGGTTTCGGTCAGCTCGGCGGCCATCACCCATTTCATTCGTGTTGCTTTTTGTGCAGCGTGTTGCTGGTTGCGCCGCGGCAACTGGAATTTGATGGCGCGCGTGCCCAGGTAGTGATCGCCCTCAATGGCCTTGGTGCCGACGTTGCTGATGAGCCCCGTGAGCAGTGCCCGATGCACGTTCTCATAGCGCGCAGCCTCACTGTTCAGGTGCATGCCCTGCGACGTGACCAGCTCGGCCAGTTGCGCATGCACATCGCGCCATTCGCGCATGCGCAGCGGCGAGAGGAAACTCGCCTGCAGCACCTGGTCGAATTTGCGATTGGATTTCTTGTGCTTCCACGCTTCTTCGTAGAACGCCCACAGGTTCACAAACGCCATGAATTCCGATTGCGGATGCGCAAATTTTTCATGTGCGACAGTGAATTCCTGTTGCTTGTCATGCGGTCGCAGGCGTGGGTCCTGCACCGATAATGCGGACGCAATGATCAGTACCTCGTGCAGGCAGGCTTCTTTCTCGGCCGCGACCAGCATGCGCGCGACTGAAGGGTCCACCGGGAACTTCGAGAGCTTCCAGCCAAGGGTGGTGAGCGCTTTGTTGTCATCGACGGCGCCCAGCTCAAACAGCAATCGATAGCCGTCCTCGATCATGCGCGGTGACGGCGGCTCCAAAAACGGGAAAGCTTCAATTTCGCCCAGCCCCAGCGATTTCATGCGCAGGATGACGTCGGCCAGTGAGGTGCGAAGAATTTCCGGGGTGGTGAAAAGCGACCGTCCCCTGAAGTCCTCTTCGCTATACAGCCGCACGGCGATACCGCTCGCAACGCGTCCGCAGCGGCCCGAGCGCTGCTGCGCCGACGCCTGCGATATCGGCTCGATCTGCAGCTGGTTGATCTTGCTGCGCGGACTGTAGCGATTGATACGTGCGACGCCCGCATCGACTACGTAGCGAATGCCCGGCACGGTCAATGACGTTTCCGCTACGTTTGTAGACAGCACGATGCGGCGCCGATGGGACGCCGTGAACACGCGATCCTGTTCTGCATTGGACAACCGCGAATACAGCGGCAGCACTTCCGTATGGGCCGGATGGTGCTTGCGCAATGCCTCGTCACAATCGCGAATTTCGCGTTCGCCCGGCAGGAACACGAGTACATCGCCTTCATGCGTTTCGTGAAAAATCTCGTCGATCGCCTTGACCACGGCCTCTTCAATCGGCACGGCGTCCTCGGCATCGTCGAGGAAATGCTCGGGGCGATAGCGGACTTCCACAGGATAGGTGCGCCCGGAAATCTCGATGACCGGTGCATTGTCGAAATGTTTCGAGAAACGCTGCGGATCGATGGTGGCCGAGGTGATGATGACCTTCAGGTCCGGCCGCTTCGGCAGCAGCTGCTTCACATAGCCCAGCAGGAAATCGATATTGAGGCTGCGCTCATGCGCCTCGTCGATGATGAGGGTGTCGTAGTGCCAGAGGCCGCGATCGCTGTGCGTTTCAGCCAGCAGGATGCCGTCGGTCATGACCTTTACAAACGTGTTCTCGTCGGTGCGGTCGTTGAAGCGGATCTTGTAGCCGACCGCATGCTGGCCTGCCGCGCCCAGTTCTTTCGCCAGCCGTGATGCAAGGCTGCGCGCAGCGATGCGGCGCGGCTGCGTGCAGCCGATCATGCCGTTGGTGCCGCGCCCCAGCTCAAGGCAAATCTTCGGCAACTGCGTGGTTTTACCGGAACCGGTTTCGCCGCACAGGATTACCACCTGGTGTTTGCTTATCAACTCGGCAATCTCGGCGCGCCGTTCGGCAATCGGCAGTGCGTCGTCGAAATGCGGATGGGCGATGACAGCGTGGCGTGACTGGCGCGACAGCTTGCGCTCGCGCGCCGCCGCGAGGCCGGTCTCGAATTGCTTGTCCAGATCGGTATGCGCCTTGCCGGCTTGCGCGAAATCGCGGCGTTTCTTGTCGAGTGCGATCAGCTTTCCGCGGTCGGCGGTGAGCACATCGTCCAGCGCCAGGCG
>JBDTWS010000225.1:0-5238 GCA_040006575.1 Betaproteobacteria bacterium | reverse complement strand
GGGATAGGCGCGTTAGGGCGGCGCGGGGTTGGAGATTCCGGCTCAGCGGCGGCTGGCGGTGGCGCGCTTGGCGCACCACCCGAATTTCCACCTTGGTCGCGTTTCGCCCGTGCGTTCTGTTCTTCATTTTCACGCTGCTGCAGGTAACGTTTCTGCCGCTCCACTTCGGCCTGCGCGCGTTCCACCGCAGCACGGTCTTCGAACTGCCGGCGGCTTTCACCCTCGCGACGCAATATCTCTTCACTGAACCGCAGCCGGTCTTCGTACGGGCTGGTGGACGCACGATCGTCCGAGGTGAATTGTTTCCGCTTCAATTCCTCCTGGCGGAATTGAGCGTCCATCGAACGCTGTTTTTCCTCGGCCTCTTTCACGCCATCCAAGTCTTCCTTGAATCGCTCCTGCTCCTTGCGGCGGCGCTCCTCGAGTTGCAGCGTGCGCTGGCGTTCCTGCGCTTCGTCGGCGATGCGTTCCTGTTCGAGGCGCTCGCGCTTCTGCAGCTGGTCCCACTGCCAGTAGCCCACACCGGCGAATGCGGCGAGGAGCACGACAGCGACCCACAACAGCGGTGAGCGCAGCTTGTTGGCAAGATGATTTTCAGTACGGTAAGCCATGGCGGTAACGACGATGAGTTATGGGCAAAAACGGGTTTTCAGAAGTGCAAACTCCAGCATGGTGGCGGGCCGCAGGACAATTCTTCCCCGTGAAGCTCGCCAGTGCTGGTGTTTCAGTATTTTCCCATGAAGTCTTTCTTTCCCACTTCCACGCCGTTGTGGCGCAGCAGCGCATAGGCGGTGGTGACATGGAAGAAGAATTGCGGCAGGCCGTAAGCCAGCAGATACGCCTGGCCGGCGAATTTCCGTTCCTTCGGCGTGCCGGGACGCAGCACGATCTCGCGCGCTTCCTGGCCGTCAATTTTCGCCGCATCGATGCTGTCGAGAAATGCGATCGACTTCGACAGCAGCGACTGCAAGTCGGCAAAACTTTCCTGCTTGTCGTCCATCACCGGCACCTCCATGCCGGCCAGGCGCGCCGGCACACCACGGGCGAAGTCGGCTGCAATCTGCACCTGGCGCGTCAGCGCAAACATGTCGGGAAACAGGCGCGCCTGCAGCAGCGCCGCGGGCTCGATATTCTTTGCGCCGGCATGCGTTTCCGCCTTGGCGAGCAGCGCGCAGAGACTGTCGAGCATTTGCCGGAACACGGGGACGGAGGCGGAATAAAGCGAGATGGACATGTTTTTTTCCTGGAAGGGAGTTGGACGCAGACACTGGCGACGACTATTCAGCCGCAGCTATTCAGCGGCAATTATAGAGAGTAACCCGGGATGGGGCGCAACCTGCGCGCCGGGCTGCTATGGCAGCGTGCGCACCATGATTTCACGGAAATGCACCTCGCTGCCCGGATCGTGGCCCTGCAGCGCAAAAGTGCCGCTTTTCAACAGGCGTTGCTCAAGCCCCTTCGCGCGCGGCGGATTTTCTTCCTCGGTGTAATCGACGATGACCTTGTCGTCAATTTTCGTCACCACGTGCTTGCCCTTCACCGTGATCGTCAGCGTGAACCACTTCCCGTCCGGCACCACCACGTCGCGATAATCGCGCACACCCCACAGCCCGGCCGTGCGGCTGGTGTCGCTGTGCGAATTGTTGACCTGCACTTCATAGCCTTTGTCGGGCCAGCCTTTTTCCTGCCATTGCGTATGGAAATAGACGCCGGAATTGGCGTTGGCAAAGGTCTTCACCTGCATCTTCAGTTCGAAATTCTTGAAGTCCGCACCCTGCACCGGCCCCACGTAAAAAAGATGCGAGCGCGGCCCTTTCACCACGATGGCGCCGTCCTTCACGCTGAACGTTCCGGGCGCATCGCTGGCGCGCCAGCCATCGAGTGACTTGCCATCGAACAGCAGTTGCCAGGCAACGGGGGTCAAAGCCGGGACAGGCGTGGATACGGACATGAACAGTGCTCCGAACAGTGCGAGGAAAAATGATTTCATCAGGCTAATCCTGCTTTCTTGAGTGCGGCAAGCGGTGGGCCGTCAAACTTCGCGCTGGGCTTGTTGCCGGTGAAGCCCAGGTCTTTCATGCCTTCCGGCGTGGTGTAGAAGCCGTCGGCGGTGAGGTCGCGATAGCGCGAGAAAAATTTGGCGGCTTTGAGAAGTTCCGGCGAGGCGCTTGTGACTTTGTCGGCATTGCAAACGGGATCGCAGATGTTGCGCTGCTGCGCCTCGGTCAGTTGTGCGAACGATTTTTTGAATCGCTTCGCGGCATCACCCTCGATCCAGGCGAGGCCTTCGAGGATTTTTTCACGATCGCTCACATGACGCGGATACGGTGCGCTGATCCATTCGTCGATGAACAGGTGGACGTTCAGCTGCGCGGCGCTGGGTGAATGCGCGTCGGCGGGCAGGATCAGCGCGCAAAGTGCCGCGGCGGTGATTTTCTGTTCGGCCGTAAACGTCAACGGCCATAATTCGCCCGAGCGATATTTCCTCACCAGGTCTGGATCGGTGCCGTAGCTCGTTGCAGGCGTAGAGGGTGAAGCGGCCCATGACGACAAGTTCGCTGCCGAAACCGCCGCCATCATCCACTTGATCGACGTGCGACGGTCCATCACAGGTTCCCCTTGCGCATCTGCTCAATCATGTAGTCGGAGGCGCGCCACGCCAGCGCCATGATGGTCAGCGTGGGATTCTTGTCGGCATTGGAGGCGAACGGTCCACCGTCGGTGATGAACAGGTTTTTCACGTCCCAGGTCTGGCACCACTGGTTGACGACCGAGGTTTTCGGATTGCTGCCCATGATGGTGCCGCCGACTTCATGGATGATCTCGCCACCGGCCGCGATCGATTTGCGGCCGTCCTTCTCCACCACGCCCTGTACTTTCCCGCCCATCGCCACGATGATGTCGGCGAACGTTTTCTGCATGTGTGCGGCCTGGCGGATCTCGTGTTCGGACCATTGCCAGTGAAAGCGCAGCACGGGAATACCCCATTTGTCCTTCAGTTGCGGATCAATATCGCAGAAGGAATTGTCGTTGGGGATCATCTCGCCGCGACCGGCGAAATAAACATACGAACCGTAGTAGCGGCGCGCTTCTTCCTTCAGCTTGCGGCCATACGCGCCTCGCGTCTCGCTTTCAATTCGCACCGTGCCCGGCCCCGGCATGCGCCGGCCCGACGCCAGTTCAATGTGATAGCCGCGCGCGAAATCCAGTTTGCCCTTTGCCTGCTGCTGGTACAGCCACCAGGGCGAATACGAATGCGGCCCGCCGGCGCCGTCTTCATTGTGCGGGGGCATGTTTTCCAGCGCGGGAACCTGTCCGCTCAATCCGGCGCCGACCGTGTCCATGATGTACTTGCCGACCTTGCCGCTGGAGTTGGCGAGGCCGTCGGGATACTTGGGCGATTTCGAATTCAGCAGGATGCGCACCGATTCACACGCGCTGGCGGCAAGCACGACGATTCGTGCACCCACCCATTGCTGCGTGCCGGTGGTTTTGTCGACGAAATTCACACCCGATGCGGTGCCGTCGCGATCCATCGTGACTTCAAACACCATCGCGTTGCAAAGGATGTCGAGGTTGCCGGTCATCAGTGCGGGCGGGATATGCACGGCAGTTGATTGATAGGTCGCCCGTATCGAACAGCCGCGCGAACACGGTGTCGCCCAGAAACACGCCGCGCGCGCCTGCATGTCCTGCGCGAGGATGCGTTGCGCCTTTGCGTTGCCCGGATGCAGTTTGGCCGGCAGAGTTTTGTGATCGAGCTGGCGCGTCAGCACCGCGCGATGAATGGGTACCACCGGGACGCCGAGTCTCTTTGCACGCTGCTTGATCAGTTGTTCGCCCACACGCGCGGCCGGCGGCGGCAGCAGACAGCCCTCCGGCGAATCGGGTGTGTTCTCCAGGCCTTCATTGGAGCCGTACACACCGATCAGCATTTCAACCTTGTCGTAATACGGCGCAATGTCCTGGTACTCGATGGGCCAGTCGAAGCCCAGTCCATCGCGTGTGTGCGGCTTGAAATCGTAGGCGCCGTTGCGCAGTGAAATGCGCCCCCAGTGATTGGTGCGTCCGCCCAGCATGCGCGCACGCCACCACTTGAATTCGCGGCCCGGCTCATCCGAAGCGCTTGAGTACGGCTCGCCCGGCACCGACCAGCCGCCGTCGATGGTGGCGTCGTAAAAACCGAAGGGTTTATCCGGCGTGCCCGCGCCGCGCAGGGGTGCATCGTGATTGGCCTGGAACATCGGCGTCTCGGTGATGATGTCGTAATTGCGGCCCGCTTCCAGCATCAACACACGGGCGCCTTCCATGGCGAGCGTATAGGCCGTCTGCCCGCCGGCAGCGCCGGAGCCGACGACGATGACGTCATAGGTCTTTTGGGTGGTGGAGGAAGTGACGAAGGGCACTGGGGGATTCTAGCCGAGAATTTTTCATTCTCGCGCCTGGGTGTTACGGCGATCTTGGTCCCGCAACGTGACCGGCAATGCCCGGGACCGATTTTGGACTTATAGGACAAAACCAGTCCCGGTACGGCGAATTTATTTTGCTTCCACCTTCGGCGCCGCATACAGCGGCTTGCCCTTGTCGACGATGTGTGCGGTGAACAATTTAAGCGGTTTATCGCCCACCACTGTAAAGCCGCCATGCACGATGTCGCGCAGGTTGAGGATCACGGTGCCGGTTTCCATCATCGTCGGCTCCTTGCCGGGCAGCTGGATCATTGCACCCTGGATCACATAGGCCGTTTCAATGCCGTTGTGAAAATGTTTGGGCGCCGTGTCCCCCACCTTGTATTCGGTGATCGAACTGACGACCTCCATTCCGGGTGCGCCGCTCAGGTCGGCGCGTTTCATTTCCTTCCTGCCCGCGAAATCCTGTGCGGTGGCGGATGCTGCAAATAGTGCGAAGGCGCAGAACGTGAAAGTGGCCAGCGCAGGGAATCGATCTGAACGCATTATTTTCCTCCTTGTTATGGACGATGAGCCGGTGTCGGGCGCGGTCATTTTGTACCTGATGGTTCACGTCGGCAAATCCGGCGACCTTGCGCGCTACGTACATTGCGCGCACGACGCGGTTGACATGCACGATATGCACGATATGCACGACATGCACGATGCGCACGCCCATTGATCGCTCGCTCAAATCTTCACGACCAAACTCCATATCCAGCGCGGCTTCCAAGCCACAACTGGCTGGCAAACCTTATCAATGCTGGAGTTTGCGAGCACATCGGGATTT
>JBDTWS010000224.1:0-5262 GCA_040006575.1 Betaproteobacteria bacterium | reverse complement strand
AAAAAACCCGTCGCGAAAAAGCCGGCGGCAAAAAAACCGGTCGCAAAGAAACCCGTGGCGAAAAAGCCAGCTGCTAAAAAGCCGGCTGCAAAGAAACCTGCCGCGAAAAAACCAGTTGCGAAAAAACCGGCTGCCAGGAAAAGCAAGGGCGCATAGCGTCGCCTGCCCAGGCAAGATGAAAATGCCTGCGAAAATAAATGAAACTCAAGCACTGGTGCGCGTTTACAGCCAAAAATGGCCTGGAGACCGCGCCCGTGCTGGACCTTCATATTCAAAATCCCTGCGATCATGAAGCTGACCATCCTGGCGCTCGGTCACAAGATGCCTGCGTGGGTGCAGTCGGGGTTCGAGGAATACACCAAGCGCATGCCGCCCGAAGCGCGCATTGAATTGCTTGAGCTGAAACCCGAAGACCGCGCTTCCAAAGCTGTCGCCAAAGTGCTGGAGCTCGAAGCGCAACGCATCCACACCGCCATTCCCAGGAATGCCGAGCGCATTGTCCTCGACGAGCGCGGCACACCACTCAGCACCGCCAAACTGGCAGAGTGGATGAAGGAATGGATGGCCGAGGGTGTGAGTCCCTGCTTCATCATCGGCAGTGCCGATGGTCTTGCGCCCGATGTTAAAAAATCAGCGAAGAAAATGATCGCATTGTCAGGATGTACACTGCCACATGGCATGGTGCGGGTCCTGCTGGCTGAGCAGCTTTACCGCGCCTGGTCACTGATGAACAATCATCCTTATCACCGGGATTAAATCCACACCCGACAGGGAATAAATCCACCCCAGACCAGGAATAATGCGCAGACAATGCAGCCGAACAACATTATTTATCTCGCTTCCAAGAGTCCGCGGCGGCGCGAGTTGCTGAAACAGATCGGTGTCCATTACGAACTGCTGATGATGCGCGAACACGCACCGCGGGTCGATGTGGACGAATCGCCGCTGCTCGATGAAACGGCGCATGTCTACGTACAGCGCATCGTGAAGCTCAAGGCCGATACCGCCGTGAAAGTCATGCGTGACCGCAAGCTGCCGCTGCGGCCCGTGCTGACGGCGGACACCACCGTGACACTCGACGGACATATCCTCGGCAAGCCGGTCGACAAGGCCGATGCCGCCCGTATGCTGTCGCATCTCTCCGGCCAGTCGCACCAGGTGTTGACCGCGGTGGCTGTTGCCATGGACAACGAAATCAAGCAGGTGCTGGTCACCAGCTTCGTTACGTTCGCGAAATTAAGCGATGATGAAATCAAGCGCTATATTGAAACCGGTGAGCCGATGGATAAAGCCGGCTCGTACGCGGTGCAGGGCCTCGCCGCTAAATTCATTACCAAACTTTCGGGAAGTTATTCCGGCGTGATGGGCCTGCCGCTTTACGAGACCACGACTCTGCTGCGACAATGCGGCGTACAGATTTGACATTGCGCTGACCACCGTTTTGGTGCCGCCTTGCACTTGCCGCTCACCCGCAGCACGACCTTCCAAAGAAAAATACCGTGAACGAGCAAATCCTTATCAACGTGACGCCGCAGGAAACGCGGGTCGCCATCATGGAGCTGGGCGCCGTGCAGGAACTGCATGTGGAGCGTGGCTCCAACCGCGGGCTGGTCGGTAATATTTACCAGGGCCGCGTCGGCCGCGTGCTGCCGGGAATGCAATCGGCGTTTATCGAAATCGGCCTCGCGCGTGCCGCCTTCCTGCATGTCGCCGATATCTGGGCCTCCAATAAAGCCGCTGAACAGAAGCCCATCGAGAAGCTGCTGCACGAAGGGCAGACACTGGTGGTGCAGGTCATCAAGGACCCCATCGGCAGCAAGGGCGCACGGCTCTCCACGCAGATTTCCATCGCGGGACGCCTGCTGGTGTATTTGCCGGGTGACCAGCACATCGGTATTTCGCAGCGCATCGAAGATGAAGTCGAGCGCGAACACCTGCGCGAGAAATTGCACCAGCTGGTGCCTGAGGGCGAGACCGGTGGCTTTATCGTGCGCACGGTGGCCGAGACTGCGACCGATGAAGAGCTCAATTCGGATATCGAATACTTGATCAAGCTGTGGCGCGGCATTGCGGAAGCCTCGGTCACTGCGCCGCCGCAGAAACTGCTGTACCAGGATCTCGATCTTTCATTGCGTGTGCTGCGCGATCTTGTGACCCGCGACACGGAACGCATCATCGTCGATTCGCGCGATACCTATACGCGCATGGTCGAATTTTCCGAGAAGTACATGCGCAAATCGCTGTCGGTGCTGGAGCATTATGCCGGCGAGCGCACGCTCTTCGACCTGTTCGTGGCCGAGGATGAAATCGAGCGTGCGCTGGAGCGGCGAGTCGATTTGAAATCCGGCGGCTACGTGATCATCGACCAGACTGAAGCGCTGACGACGGTGGACGTGAACACCGGTGCGTTCGTGTCCGGCCGCAGTTTCGACGACACCATTTTCAAGACCAACCTCGAAGCAACGCAGGCCATTGCGCGGCAACTGCGCCTGCGCAACCTCGGCGGCATCATCATTGTCGATTTCATCGACATGGACAATGACGAGCACAAGAATGCGGTGCTGGGCGAATTCAACAAGGCACTGTCGCGCGATCGCACGCGCATTACCGTCAACGGCTTCACGCAACTCGGGCTGGTGGAAATGACGCGCAAGCGCACGCGCGAAAGCCTGGCGCATGTGTTGTGCGAACCCTGCCCTACCTGCAAAGCGCGTGGCGAAATAAAGTCGGCGCAAACGGTGTGCTACGAAATTTTGCGGGAAGTGATGCGCTCTGCGCGTCAGTTTGACGCCAGGGAATTTCGCATCCTTGCTTCACAGACCGTCATCGACCGCTTTCTCGACGAAGAATCGCAGAGCATGACGATGCTGGAAGACTTCATCAAGAAGCCGATTTCGTTATCGGTGGAGACGGCGTACACACAGGAGCAGTACGACGTCATCCTGGTATAGCGGGCGAGGGCCGGACGAGGTCAGGACTTCGTCAAGTCCAGTTTCTGCGTAATACCGAAATCAAGTTTTTGCGTGGTGGAGAAATCCGCGACGGGCTCTTTCGGTGTTGCTTGCATCCTGACGGTTTTGAGAAATTCAGGATTGGGCTCAACCGGCGCCTTGACCGCCGTAGTGACGGCAGATGCCGCCGCCAGCTTCACCGCATTTGAGCCCGCAAACGTCGAATCCTGTGACGGGCCCACGTCGCGCACCTTCATGATCAACGCGGTGATCATTTCCACCTGCGCCTGGATTTCCTTGCGCTGGGCCTGGAGTTTGGTGACCTCTTCGGCAATGGCGCCACCGCGCTCATTGATCTTCGCCAGTGAATCGAGGCGCGACTGCAACTGCGCCTTGTGGTCCTTGATCTGCGTTTCCAGCGGCAGCGGTACGGCGGCCAGCCAGCGCTCGGTATCGGCGCGAGCCTCGTTGAAAATCTTGCGCGCCGAATCAACCAGCATGCGCCAGAACTTGCGGATCATGAATCGCTTTTCGGTCATGACGATATTGACAGGGTCCTTGCAGAACTGCTCGGTTTCGTAAATCAGCAATTGCAATTTATTGCGCGGACCTTCGAAATCCAGCGGCGGGAAATCCATCTTGTCGAACTTGAAGCGCACGTGGAAGGTGTTGTACACGCCTTCCATCAAACGCAGCACATCATCACCGGCAAGATTGACCGCCTTGAATTCGTCACCGATCAAGCGGATCAATTCGCGCATGCCGCGGGTGAGGCTGACCGTCGTCCACGAGTCGTTGATGGCCTGCAGGCTGCGCGAACAGATGATGTCGAGCTTGGTGGGATTGAACACATCCAGCAGCGCATTGCGTTTCTGGTTGAACGAGGTCCGCTGCAGTTTGTATTCGGTGAGCGCGTCGTTATAGGCTTCTTTCTCGGCGCTGACTTTCTGCCACAGCTTCATGGTGAGGTCGCGGCTCTTGCCGGAGAGCGCACCCAGCTCATTCAATTGCGCCTGGTTCGCTTCCAGCTTTTGATTGCAGCTGCGATGGCTGGCCACCATCATCGCGCCGATTTCGCTGGTCACCGCCTTCGCCAGCAACTGTCGCTTGACCGGGACGATCTCATTGGCCAGGTACGCTTCCAGTTTTTCAATCCCGGATCGCTCGACCATTTCCTGGTCGCCCTTGATGCGGCCGACCAGCGCTTTTTGCGCGGACAATGCGAATACTTTTTCCGGCGGCAGCCCGAGCTGCCCGCAGGTGGTGTCGATCATGCGCTGCATGCCGGCCTTGATTTCGGGCTCGGTCTTCAACTCGTCCCACATGACGTCAATCTTGTTCAGCACCGCGATTTTTGCGGGAAGGCCGGCCTTCACATAGCGGTCCCAGATTTCCAGGTCACTCTTGGTGACACCGGTATCGATGGCGAGCAGGAACAGGACGGCGTGCGCATTGGGCACGGTGGACAGCGTCAGTTCGGGTTCGAGTCCCAAGGCATTCAGGCCAGGTGTGTCGAGCACCGAAAGTCCATTGGTGAGCAGCGGATGCGGATAGTTGATGACGGCGTAGCGCCATGCCGGTACTTCAACGATATCGTCTTCGCTCGGGCCCTGGCCCGATTCATCGAACATGGGGATCAGGCCCATCATGCGTGCATCCAGCGCGTATACCCGTTTGGTATCCGCCAGGGCAGACAGCGCCTGTTTCATTTCCTTGGGGTCGTTTACATTCAGGCGAATCTTCGACCATTCGACCGGCATGTTTTTCAGCTGCGAAATCGATTCGTCGCGATAACGCGTTTCGACCGACAGCAGCTTGAGATACGGCTCTTCGTTGGGATCGTGGAACAGCTCGGTCGGGCACATCGTGGTGCGGCCCACGTCCGACGGTAACAGGCGTTCCTTGAAGCTGGAGAAAAAAAGTGCGTTGATGAGTTCCGATTTACCGCGCGAAAACTCAGCGAGGAAGGCCAGCATGAGGCGGCCGCGATTGAGGGTTTCGAGCAGGTCGTAAAAACGGATCGACTGCTGGACGTCAAGCTGGTTGGTGCGCTCCAGCCAGTCATGATAGTCGTGCACTGCGCGCGTGAGCCCTTCCCGCCAGTCGTTGTAGCGGGCGATTTCGGTCTCGAAGCGGCTGTTGATATTGGCGTTGAAGTCCACGTGGGATGGCTGCCTGTAGGTGCGCTTAACTACTTTGTGGTTCAAGAGTGTACTGCATCAGGGCGGAAACTGTCTCTGCCCCGAATTGAAAACACTTGTCACGGATTGCCCCGGAAGCCGCCGGCTTTTGTGCTTTCAAGCGCCCCCAA
>JBDTWS010000223.1:0-5293 GCA_040006575.1 Betaproteobacteria bacterium | reverse complement strand
GCAAGAACCGGAGGCGCAAGGTTTGCTGGCGCTATTGTTGTTCCAGGATTCCCGCCGCGATGCGCGCGCCAACCCCGAGGGCGAACTTATACCGCTGGAAGAGCAGGACCGGAATTTGTGGAAGGGCGAATTCATTCGCGAAGCGACCGTCATGCTCGATGCCGCCATGCTGATGCGTCGTCCTGGCCCGTACCAGATACAGGGCGCGATCGCAGCGCTGCATGCGAATGCCCCCAGCGCGGGCGCTACCGACTGGCTGCAGATATCGGCGCTGTACGGCGCGCTGCTGCGCCACGTCGCCACGCCGGTGGTTGAATTGAATGCGGCAGTGGCGCTGGCGATGGCACGTGGCATTGATGATGGCCTGGCCTGGATTGAGCGTCTCTCTGTTTCCGGCGCACTGGATGATTACTACCTGTTGCACGCGGCTCGAGCCGATCTGCTGCGGCGCGCACAACGTTTTCCGGAAGCACGCAGCGCATACGAGCAAGCATTGATGCGGGTGAAAAACGGCGCGGAACGTGCGTATTTGCGCAGGCGGCTGGCCGAAGTTTCGGTTTCAGGCACCTAGGATAGAATCGTTGGCGACACTTCCGCGCCAATCAAATTCCCATCGTATTCACACTCACCCCTCCACACCCTGCCGGCATCGGCGGATTATTTTCCCAGGACTGCCAGCTATGCGGGATGCGTGCCGGCGGTTGCCTCTGTGAGGACTGCCGCATTGCATTGCCGCGTTTGTCGACTGCAGCGTGTCCGTCGTGCGCGGGTGGCTCACCGCAGGGTTTGCGTTGCGGCCAATGCCTTGCGCGGCCACCTGCCTTTGATGAGACGGTTGCCGCATTCTTTTACCGGTTTCCGCTGGACAAGCTGATCCTGTCGTTCAAGTTCAATGAAAACCTGGCGCTCACGCCGCTGTTTTCGGACGCGCTGCTTCTGGCGGTGAGCCGGCGTGCGTATGAGGCGGGACGTGCGATGCCGGATCGTGTCATCGCACTTCCGCTGGCAAGCACACGGCTGGCCGAACGCGGCTTCAACCAGTCGGCACTCGTGGCGGAACGTATCGCGAAAAAACTTGGCGTGGCTTCTTCCGCGCGCGGGCTGCTGAAGATCCGCGAAACGCCGCCGCAGGCGGGGCTGGGGCGCGAGGCCCGGCTGAAAAATGTGCGCGGCGCCTTCGACTGCGGCGAGTCGATCGCGGGACAGCACATTGCCATCGTCGACGATGTAATGACGACCGGCGCCACGATGTCCGAAGCGGCGCGGGTGTTGAAAAACGCGGGTGCGTCGTACGTCTCGGCGTGGGTGGTCGCGCGCGCGGATCGCCTGTCACCGCAGCTTGGCGTCAATGCGGATGGCAATGTGGATGGCGATGGTGCCATCCCATTTTGAGGCAGACTACGCCATGTTCAACGTCATCCTCTACCGCCCCGAAATTCCCCCCAACACCGGCAACGTGATCCGCCTGTGCGCCAACACAGGTGCCCGGTTGCACCTGGTGCATCCGTTGGGTTTTGAATGGGACGACGCGCGCGTTAAACGTGCGGGACTCGACTATCACGAATTCGTCGGCGTGCAGCATCACCAGAGCTGGCAGGCATGCTGCGACACACTGGCGGGCTCAAGAATATTTGCGGTTGAAACGCGCCAGGCGGAGCGATACGACCGGGTAGCCTATCGCGATGGCGACGCGTTTGTATTCGGCCAGGAGACCAGCGGCCTGCCACCGGAAGTGCTGGATGGCATACCGCCCGAGCGGCGCGTGTGGCTGCCGATGTGCCCTGAAAACCGCAGCCTGAATTTATCCAACTCGGTGGCGGTGATGGTATTCGAAGCCTGGCGCCAACAGGACTTTTCAGGCAGCTGAAAAAATCCCCCTCGCCGCCTCCAGAGAATGGGGGGAGGCGGAGAAGGGGATTGCCGTGCTGCAGGTTCTTACGCGTGACGCAATTATTCGACCTGGATGCGCTTCGCGCTGACAGGCGCTTTCTTCGGCAAAGTCAACGAGAGAATACCGTCGACGTATTTAGCCTGGATATTGTTCTCATCGATGTCCTGCGCCACGGAAAATACGCGCGTCGTCTTGCCGTAGAAACGTTCGCTGTGCAGCAGGCGTTCCACGTTTTCCTTGCCCTCGGCAGGTGCCGTGGCGGCGGTCGTGTTGGCAACCGTGTTGGCAACTGTGTTGGCAACATCACGCTTGATTTCAGCACTGATCGTCACTTCGTTCTGGTCCACCGAAACGTGGATGTCTTCCTTCTTCACGCCGGCCAGTACCGCCGCGACTTTGTAGCTGTGGGCGTCTTCCGAAACGTCGATGCGGATCGGCTGGCTGTTTGAGCGCGCGCTTTCCTGGATCGGACGGAAAAAGCCGGCGAACAGGTCGTCAAGGCGCTCGGAATTTGCTGCATAGAGGGGTTGGCGGCGGCTGTTCAGTCTTACCAATGCGTTCATGTATTGCTCCTTGGAAAAAGTGTTGGTGCAGTGAGCAATACATGCGACTGCGTACGAATTTTTCAAGGGATTTGTTTTACTGATTTCGCGCGCCGGTTCTTTTCTTATAGACTACGCGCCATAGCCACAAGTGCATGTTTCGCGGGGAAGCAGACGTAACTATGGGCGACAAGAAAAATATCAACTCCGCAGCGCAAATTACCGTGCTGTATGCGGAAGTGGAAAGCCATCGCGGCTACCTGCTGCGCTTTGCCGTGGCCAAATTGCGCGATTCCGAACAGGCTGAGGATGTCGTGCAGGAAGCGCTGGTATCGGCGCTCGACGGGCTGGGCGGATTTGCCGGTCAATCGACCTTGCGCACCTGGCTCACCTCCATCCTCAAGTTCAAGATCATCGATTACCAGCGCCGCGTCATCACCGAGCGTGCGCATTTTGCGGCCGCCCCGGAAGAGGATGATTCGGCCGATCCGGAATGGATGGACCGCATGTTCGACGACACCGGCCATTGGAGTCCGCGCCTGGCCGAATGGACCAATCCCGACGGCGCGCTGGAGCAGAAGCAGTTCTTCAATGTGTTTGAAAGCTGCATGGACAAATTGCCCAAGGCCGCGGCGCGGGTGTTTTTCAAGCGTGAGGTGATGGGCGTGGACACCGACGAAATTTGTAAGGAAGAGGAAATCACGGCGTCCAATTGCTGGGTAATGCTGCATCGCGCACGCCTCGCGCTGCGGGAATGCCTCGATCGCAACTGGTTTCAAGCTGCAGGAGAACGCTGATGGATCAAACGATCCAGGTTTCATGCAAGGAAGCTGCGCGGCTGATGAGCCGCCAGCAGGACGAAGCGCTTTCCACCGATGAGCAGGAGCACCTGCGCAACCATTTGTTTGTGTGCCTGAGCTGCCGCCGTTTCGACATGCAGCTGGGTTTCCTGCGGCGGCTGGCGCGGCGCTATGGTGAGCAGGGCGAGGATGGCGGAAATGGCGAGCAGGGGGAATATGGAGGCGACGAGAAGGTCGCGCCAAAAACCACGCCGCCCGAGTCCGGTTCTTCCGGCTGAATCCGTTCTTTTGTATTGTCCGTAGAGCAACACGGTGCCTGAAAAAAGCATAAGATATGTGCCTTGAATTCAGGTTAAAGATTTAGCAGCAGCCAGTCGGGAATCGACCGGTCTGCGCTCAAGCAGAGTTCCACTTCGTAGGACAACTCACTCACAAACCAGGAGAAAGCAATGAAAACCAAACTGATTCTGTCGTCCGCCATCGCCGGCCTCGTCGCCCTGTCCGCCGCCAGCAGCGTGTTCGCCGCCGACGAAAAGAAGGCTGAGAAGGAAAAGTGCTACGGCATCGCCAAGAAAGGCGCCAATGACTGCGGTACCGCCAAGCATTCCTGCGCCGGCCAGGCTTCGGCTGACAGCGTTGCCGAAGAATGGAAATATGTTGCCAAGGGCAGCTGCGAAAAAATGGGCGGCAAACTGAAAGTGGCAGCCGCTGAACCTGCCAAGAAGTAATCAACCTCACTGAAAGCGGGCCATTGCCATGAATGCAACCAAACTGATTGTCTCCGGCGCGATTGCCGGATTGGTCTCGCTGGCCACCTCCGGCGCAGCACTCGCGCAGGACAAGGGTGCCGGCAAGGAAAAATGTTACGGGATCGCCAAAAAAGGCGCGAACGATTGCGGCACGGCCAAGCATTCCTGCGCCGGCCAGGCTTCGGCGGATAGCGTCGCCGAAGAATGGAAGTTCGTGGCAAAGGGCACCTGCGAGTCGATGAAGGGTTCACTGAAGAAGCCGGAGGCGAAAGCTGACGGTGCAAAGTCTGAGCCACCGAAAACGACGTATTAAGGCGGGATTGATCTTCCTGCTGCAAAGTCTTACTGTAGTTCCCTTGAGATTGATGCCCTCGCCGTAATACGCGAGGGCATTTTTTTGGTGCCATGACTATTTCCACCAGCACAGCAGCAACGCCACTGAACCACAGCAAACTTTCCCGTCGTGCGGGGATCGGCCTGCGCTCGCCTCATTACCAGGCGATGCTGGCGGAAGCACCTGGCGTGGGGTTTCTCGAGGTTCACAGCGAAAATTTTTTTGGCGATGGCGGCCAGCCGTTGAAATACCTGGCGCGCTTTCGCGAGGACTATGCCATCAGCACGCATGGGGTGGGCATGTCGCTGGGATCGGCGGATCCTCTTGATGCGGCGCATGTAAAAAAACTGAAGCGGCTGGTCGATGCCATCGATCCCATCCTGGTTTCTGAGCATCTCTGCTGGGTCGGCGTGAACGGGCGCTTCCTGAATGACCTCCTGCCGCTCCCGTACACCGAGGAATCGCTGGAGCATGTGGTGCAGCGGGTTGGCGAATTGCAGGATGCGTTGAAGCGCCGCATCCTCGTTGAAAACGTGTCGAGCTACCTGGAGTTCGTTGATTCAACCATTCCTGAATGGGAATTTGTGCGCGAAGTGGCCAACCGTGCGGGCTGCGGGATTTTGCTGGACGTGAACAATATTTACGTCAATTCGAGGAATCACGGTTTCGATGCAAAACAGTATCTCGATGCGATCCAGCCGGGGACGGTGGGTGAAATCCACCTGGCCGGATTCCAGGATACCGGCGAAGTGCTGATCGATACCCATGGCTCTGCGGTGTGCGATGACGTGTGGGTGCTCTATGAACATGCCATTGCGAAGCTGGGACCGGTGCCGACACTGATCGAGTGGGACACGGATATTCCGGCGCTTGATGTGTTGCTGGGCGAGGCACGCAAGGCTGATCATATTTTGAACAGAGACAAAGCAGGTTTGCCGCATGTTGCGTAGCGCCACGAGAGTCACGCATGCTGCGTA
>JBDTWS010000222.1:0-5329 GCA_040006575.1 Betaproteobacteria bacterium | reverse complement strand
AACCCAGCCTCATCCGGCACCGGCTACTTCGACGTGACCGCATGGCTGACGCTGTGGGGCGACGAAAATGGCAAGGGTGGCGGCTGGAAATTCATGGATGGGCTGCATGAAAATATCGCGCAATACACGCACTCCGGTTCCAAGCCCTGCACGCTGGCCGGCAATGGCGAATTCGTGATGGGCATCTCGTTCGAGTATCGCGCCAACAGCACCAAGGCCAAGGGCGCACCGATCGAACTGGTATTCCCGAAAGAAGGACTGGGCTGGGATCTTGAAGCGTTCGCCATCCACAAGGGCACCAAGAAAATGGATGCAGCCAAGAAACTCGCCGACTGGGCTTCCAGCAAGAATGCCGCGCTGTTGTATGGCAAGAATTTCGCCATTACTGCCGTGCCGGGTGTAGCCGAGCCGCTGGCCAACGTTCCAAAGGACTATGAAGCACGCCTAGTGGATGTTGACTTCGCATGGGCCGCCAACAACCGCGAAAAAATCCTGGCGGAATGGACCAAGCGCTACGACAGCAAATCCGAACCCAAGAAATAGGGAAGCCGGCGCATATGACGGGTGCACAAGTTGCGGATTCGAAAGTCAACGCGAACACAGCACCAGCGCTACAACTCTCCGGCATCCATAAGCACTTCGGCGCGTTCCATGCGCTGAAAAACATCGAACTCACCGTCATTCGCGGTGAGTTCGTTTGTTTTCTGGGGCCGTCCGGCTGTGGCAAGACCACCCTGCTGCGGATCATTGCCGGCCTGGAAGTGCAGACCTCCGGTACGATTTTGCAGGGAGCGTGCGACATCTCGCGTTTGCCTCCAGCAGATCGCGATTACGGCATCGTCTTTCAGTCCTATGCCTTGTTCCCGAATTTGACGATCGACGAAAACGTCGCATACGGGCTGGTCAATCGTCGCGTTTCGCGGGCGGATATTACGACTCGCGTGAAAGAGCTACTGAAGCTGGTGGGCTTGCCTGACAGCGGTGGCAAATTTCCCAGCCAGCTATCCGGCGGCCAGCAACAGCGAATCGCACTCGCACGCGCGATTGCGACGTCACCGGGTTTACTGCTGCTGGACGAGCCGCTGTCCGCGCTGGACGCGCTTGAGCGTGTAAGGTTGCGCCACGAAATCCGTTCACTACAGCAACGCCTCGGCGTCACCACCATCATGGTGACGCATGACCAGGAGGAAGCATTGTCGATGGCCGACCGTATCGTCGTCATGAACCATGGCGTGATCGAACAGGTGGGCACACCGATGGAAATTTATCGGGAACCGGCCTCGCCATTTGTCGTGGATTTTGTCGGCAAGGCCAATGTGCTGGAAGGCACAGTAACCGCTGCCGGAAAACTGAAGCTGGGCGAGCACACGCTGGACTGCGCACAATGCACAGAGACCGGCCGTTCGGTGCGCACCTATCTGCGTCCAGAAGATATCGTGGCGCGGCCCATCGAAGCGGGTGATCCCAATGTGATCGACGCAGCCATCGAGAAAATCGAGTTCCTCGGTTCTTACTGCCTGGTGCGTGTGACGGCGACGGGATTTCCTTCTGCGCTGACTGTCTACCTGTCGCTCAATTTTCTTTCCGAACATACGCTCGAAGTTGGCAGCCGGTTGAAATTGAAGATCCTCACCGAGCGTCTCCGGATGTTCGGGGCGTGACGTGTCGGCAGTGAATCCTGCCCAAGGTGGAATTGCACTGCCACTGCCTGGCCCGGCGACCACGCAGCGCGTGCACTGGACCGATCGCATCGGCCACGCAGTCCTGCTGTTGATCGCGCTGGCGCTGATCGTTTTCCTGGCCGCACCACTGGCCGCAATCCTGATGCAGAGCGTTGAGAGCAAGGACGGCGCGTTTGTCGGTCTCGATAATTTCATCGCTTACGCGCAGACACCCGCACTCAAGCAGTCAGTCTGGAACAGCCTGTGGGTGTCGGCCGTCGTCACGCTGATGGCGGTGCCCGCAGCGTTCATCTTTGCCTACGCATTAACCCGCAGTTGCATGCCGTTCAAAGGATTGTTCCGCACCATCACGCTGACGCCGCTGCTGGCGCCGTCGTTGCTCTCCGCCATCTCGTTCATCTACTGGTTTGGAAATCAGGGTTTGCTGAAGGATGCCATGCGGTCAATGGGGATCGATTCGATTTACGGCGCACCCGGCATCATCCTGTCGGAAATTTTCAGCGTGTTTCCGCATGCGCTCATGATCCTGGTGACAGCCTTGTCGCTGGCAGATGCGAGATTGTATGAAGCCGCGAATGCGATGGGCACGTCGTCCGCGCGCAAATTTTTTACCATCACGCTGCCCGGTGCGAAATACGGATTGATCAGTGCTGCGATGGTCACATTCACGCTGGTGATGACGGACTTTGGTATTCCCAAAGTGATCGGCGGAAATTTCAATGTCCTGGCGACGGATATTTTCAAGCTCGTCATCGGCCAGCAGGATTTCCAGCGCGGCGCGGTGGTGGGGTTGATCCTGCTGGCCCCCGCATTGCTGACGTTCTTCGTCAACCGTTCGGTGCAGCGCAAGCAGACTTCGATGCTGACGGCCCGCGCCGTTCCGTATTCACCGTCGCCCAGTCGCGGCTACGATACCGTGATGACGATCTATTGCGTCATCGTCGCCCTGCTGATGTTCGCCGTACTTGGGATGGCAATCTTCGCCTCGTTCGTCAAATTCTGGCCGTATGACTTGTCGATGAGCCTGAGTCACTACGTGTTCGGGCTGGTTGACGGTGAGGTGGGCGACGCCTTTGTCAACAGCCTGAAACTGGCTGGCGGAACTGCGGTGCTGGGCACGGCGATCGTCTTTGTCGGCGCGTACCTCATCGAAAAAACGCGCGGCATGCAGGCAGCGCGCCCGTTGATCCAGCTGCTGGCGCTGACACCGATGGCCGTGCCCGGATTGGTGCTGGGGCTGGGCTACATCTTCTTCTTCAACTATCCCGGCAATCCACTCAATGGCCTGTATCACACGCTAACTTTGCTGGTCATGTGCACCATCGTCCACTTCTATACCACCGGCCACCTGACGGCAGTGACTGCGCTGAAAGCACTGGACGCGGAATTCGAATCGGTATCGGCTTCACTGAAGGTGCCGTTCTTCAAAACGTTCTGGCGCGTCACGCTGCCGATTTGCACGCCTGCGCTGCTTGATATCGCACGTTATTTCTTCATCAATGCCATGACCACTATCTCCGCCGTGGTCTTCCTGTATTCACCGGAAACAAAGGTCGCTTCCATTGCCATTCTCAATCTGGACGAATCAGGCGATATCGGCGCGGCCGCGGCGATGGCTGTACTGATCGCAGCCGGCTCGACTGTAGCGACACTGTTGTTCATGGCCTTCGGCTGGCTGGTCAATCGGCGCACGCAGGCGTGGCGACGTCCTGCCGAATCTTGATGGAATTGTCATAAGGACCGTTATGGATCGCGATCACATTCTCCTGACACCGGGACCCCTCACCACCACGCTGCGAACCAAGCTGGCCATGCTTCGAGACTGGGGCTCGTGGGACGCGGACTTCAATGCCGTCACCGCGCGCATACGCTCACGGCTGCTGGATATTGTCCACGGCGCGGAAACGCATGTGGTAGTTCCGTTGCAAGGCAGTGGCACGTTTTCAGTTGAGGCAGCCGTGGCGACGCTGGTGCCCCGAAGTGACAACGGCAAAGGCGGCCACGTATTGGTGCTGGATAACGGCGCGTATTGCAAACGGCTCGGGCGGCTTTCCACCCTGATGGGCCGCCGCACCACCATCCTCGAACGCGCGGAAGATGAGCCGGTGTCTGCCGAAGAGCTCGACGCCAAACTCACCGCCGACCCGTCGATTACCCATGTCGGCCTCATCCATTGCGAGACCGGAACCGGCGTGCTCAATCCTCTGCAGGCCATCAGTGACGTCTGCAAACGCCACGGCAAAGGCCTGATCATCGACGCCATGAGCTCATTCGCCGCCATCGACATCGACGCGCGAAGAGTGCATTTCGACGCGCTGATTGCCGCCAGCGGAAAATGCGTGGAAGGCGTCCCCGGCATGGGTTTCGTCTTCATACGCAAGGCAATACTCGACGGCTGCGCCGGCAATTCACATTCGCTGGCCATGGACCTGCATGATCAATACATCTACATGGAAAAAACTACGCAATGGCGCTTTACGCCGCCCACCCATGTCGTTGCCGCACTCGACGAGGCGCTCACGCAATTCGTCGAAGAAGGCGGCCAGCCTGCGCGGCTGGCGCGTTACACGCAGAACTATCGGACGCTGGTCGATGGCATGGCGGCGATCGGTTTCAAGCCTTTCCTGCGTCCCGAAATACAGGCACCGATCATTGTCACCTTTCATGCGCCGGGCGATTCCCGCTACCAGTTCAAGCCGTTTTACGATGCCGCCAAAAAGCGCGGCTTTATTTTGTATCCCGGCAAACTGACCAAACTGGAAACCTTCCGCGTCGGCTGCATCGGCGCCATCGGCTCAAATGAAATGCAGCAGGCGGTGAATGCGGTCGCAGACACACTGCGCGAAATGGGAATTCCGAACGGCACGCCGGCACTGTAAAACTGGAGAAACCATGGCCACAAAAAACAAACCACATCCCGCGCTCGAAGCCATCCGCAAATCCGGTGCGAACAAAGTCAAGGTGGCCTGCGCCGACATCGACGGCATCCTGCGCGGGAAGTACCTGCACAAAGACAAATTCTTCGGCGCGGCTGAAAGCGGCTTCGGATTTTGCGACGTTGTTTTTGGCTGGGACTCCAGTGACACTTGCTACGACAATGCCAAGATCACCGGCTGGCAGCACGGCTTTCCCGACGCAAACGCGCGTATCGATCTCAGCACCCATCGCAACGTGCCGTGGGATAACGATGTCGATTTTTTCCTCGGTGAATTCGTCAAGCTGGATGGCAGCCCCTATCCGGTCTGTCCGCGCCAGACGCTGAAGCGCGTATTGAAGCGCGCGGAAAAACTCGGCGTCCTGCCGATGTGCGGAATTGAATTCGAGTGGTTTAATTTTGCCGAGACCCCGCAGACCTGGGCCGCAAAAAAAGGTGTCGGCCCGGAGCCGATCACGCCCGGGATGTTCGGCTACTCACTGCTGCGCATGAATCACAGCCAGGAGTATTTCAACGCGCTGATGGACGAGATGCTGGCGTTCAAGGTGCCGATTGAAGGTCTGCATACCGAGACGGGCCCCGGCGTTTATGAAGTGGCCTTGCTGTTCAGTGAAGCGCTGGAAGCGGCCGATCGCGCCATCCTCTTCAAGACCGGCGCCAAGGAAATCGGTTCCAGCTTCGGCATCATGCCGAGCTTCATGGCCAAGTGGAA
>JBDTWS010000221.1:0-5337 GCA_040006575.1 Betaproteobacteria bacterium | reverse complement strand
CGCACTCCTTGCCCTTGACCCGCAGCCATTCGCGCGCCGGCAGGCCGATGATCGAATAGCGGCCAAAGCGTTCGCCGCCGATGACGGATTCGAGCAGGTAGGAAAAGGGTTTGTTGGCGAGCTTGAGATAAATCGACAGCGGCGTGTCGAGATCGGCAAAGGTCTCGAGCGATACGGGGATTCGGTTGTAGCCAGCGGCCGCGAGCGCGGCAAATTCGGATTCAGTCATGATCTTTCAGTCCAGCAAGTTGATGAGGCAGGAAGGCAAATGGACGCTACTAGCGCCAGTTATGCCATCGCCACGACCACACTTGTTTGCTGAAAGTCATTTGAATTGGGAAAGTTGGAGAACGGGAAAATCGATCAGGCTGCTAGCTTAACAAATTTAAGCGCTGCTGGAACATCGTCGATAAAGGCATCGCAATCAAGACCACGCAGCTCCTGGCCCTCGTTGTAGCCATAGGGAACAATGAATACCGGCGACCCGGCCGCCCGCGCTGCTTCAGCATCATTGACCGAATCCCCGATCAACAGCAGCTCAGAAGTGGTGCAGCCGAAAAATTCCGCCGCATGCTGCAGCGGCAGGGGATGCGGCTTTTTCTCCGGCAGGGAATCGCCCGAAAGCGTGATTTCAAAGTATTCGCTCAGCCCGGTTTTCTCCAGTAGCGGCAAGGTGAATTTTTCGGCCTTGTTGGTCACGCAGCCCAGGCGAAAGCCTTTTTCCTTCAACGCATCCAGGCCAGCGACCACACCGGGAAAGGGCGCCGAAGAATCGCCGAAACATTTTTCATACTGGCGTTCGAAATTGGTGACCGCCACCTTGAGCGCAGTGGGGCCGACTTCACCCACGGCGTCCTTGAGCGTCTTGGACACCAGGTTGGGAATTCCCTTGCCGACGTAGGTGGCGATCAGCGCAGGATCGAGCGGCGCAAAACCGAACGAGGCGCGCATCAGGTTCGCCGCCTTGGCGATATCGCCGACGGTATCGAGCAAGGTGCCGTCAAGATCAAGCAGCACCACTTTCAGCGGTATGGGAAAGGTCCACTTGGGCTTGGCGCGCAAACGCACTTTCCTGGGTATTGCAGCCGCTTCCACGGGGGCATCGGCCTGCAGGCCAGCATCCACGCCACTCTCCACGGCATCAGCCCCGGAAGCCGCGCCGGCACTGGGCTCCAGGCCTGCGGTCATTTCATTTTCTTGTGGAGGCAGCGAATTCATCGTACAACCTTCGCCAGTTCGGCGCGCAAGGCGGCGATGGCCGAAACGTAATCCTTTTGCCCGAATACCGCTGACCCGGCCACAAACGTATCCGCACCGGCCGCCGCAATATCGGCAATGTTTTCAGCATTCACGCCGCCATCGACTTCCAGCCAGGTATCGCGTCCCGACTGGTCAATGCGCGCGCGCGCCTCTTGCAATTTTTTCAGTGCGGCCGGGATGAATTTCTGCCCGCCAAAACCGGGATTCACCGACATGATCAGGATCAGGTCGACCTTATCCATCAGGTAGTCCAGGCAGGCAAGCGGTGTCGCAGGATTGAACACCAGCCCGGCCTTGCAGCCGCTATCGCGAATCAGGCCCAGGGTACGGTCGACATGTTCCGATCCTTCGGGATGGAAACTGATTATCGACGCACCCGCCTTGGCAAAATCCGGCACGATGCGGTCCACCGGCTTCACCATCAGGTGCACGTCGATGGGCACTGGCGTCCCGTCGGCGCGGCGGCAATGCGGCTTTACGGCATCGCAGACCAGCGGTCCCACGGTGAGGTTGGGAACATAGTGATTGTCCATGACGTCAAAGTGGATGACGTCGGCACCGGCGGCGATGACATCGCGGACTTCTTCGCCCAGGCGCGCGAAATCGGCGGACAAAATGGAGGGAGCGATTCGATATTTCATAGGGCGAATTTTACGCGATCTTGTGCGCTGCATTGTGCGCGCACACACGAAGGCCGGCACGCTGCAACGGCAGCAGTTGCCGGCGACATGATAGGATTCCACACATGAGCGTAGTCACCAAAAGCGGCAAGCAATATGACGTCGATGTCACGGCGCAGGCGTTTTATCTCCCGGACCAATCCGACGAGGAAAACGACCAGTATGTGTTCGCCTACACGATCCGTATTTCCAACCACGGCGAGCAAGCCGCAAAAGTCATCAGCCGCCACTGGATCATCACTGACTCCGACAGCCAGGTGCAGGAAGTGCGCGGTCGCGGTGTGGTCGGCGAGCAGCCGATCATCCTGCCCGGCCGGTCGTTTGAGTACACCAGCGGATCATCGCTGAACACCATGGTTGGCACCATGCGCGGCACCTATCAAATGACGGCGGAAGACGGCACCAAGTTTGAGGCGGTCATTCCGGAATTTACGCTGTCGGTGCCACGCGTATTGCACTGACCCGCAGAGCGCTGGGGCACTAGCGCGCCTGGCGCTGGTCACACTTCCTTATCGTCCGGATTTTTCGGTGCGGGTTCGCTGCCCTTCTCGTTGCGCGGAAACGTCCACCAGACGATAAACACGGCCACGCCGAACGCCAGAAACACCTGCAGAAAAACCCACACCATTTTCCTTGCTCCCGATTGCCGTTGCCAGCGGTTGATATACTCCGACAATATGACATTGACCCTTGCTCGCGTCCAGAATTCGCCGCTGATTTCACAATTTTCCTTCGTATCGATGCTGCTTCTCGCGGGGTGCGCATCACCGCCTCCGCCACCGCCCGCGCCGGTCATCGCACCTGTGTGCCCCGCGTGCGAGGTGTGCCAGGTTTGCACTACGCCGGTGTTGCCGGCCCTCATCGAGCCCGCCGTGCCCACCTCACCCGAAACACCCCGCGGCCGCCTCGAAAAAACGCAGTGGGACATGTTGCCGGGTTATGGCGCCGACAACTTGTCGGATGCGTTGGGCGCGTTCCTGCAAAGCTGCATGGTGCTGGTGGAGCGATCCGAATGGCGGGATGTGTGCAATCGCGCCTCCGCTTTGCCGCCCACTGTGCAATCGCCGGACGTCGCGCGTTTCTTTCGCGATAACTTCGATCCCTTCCGCGTCATCAACGCCGATGAATCCGAGACCGGATTGGTCACCGGTTATTACGAACCCCTCCTGCGCGGTTCGCGCACACGTACCGCGGAATTCAAATATCCGGTCTATGCGCAACCGCAGGATCTCATCACCGTCGACTTGAGCGAGGTCTACCCCGATCTCAAATTCCGCCGCCTGCGTGGACGGCTGGTGGGCAACAAGCTGGTGCCGTACATGGATCGCCGCGACATCAGCGCCGATGCCGCCCCCTTGCGCGGACTGGAAATCGCCTACGTCGATAACGCCGTCGAATTATTCTTCCTCGAAATCCAGGGCTCGGGCCAAATCCTGCTGCCCGACGGCACGCGCATGCGGGTCGGTTACGCGGACCAGAACGGCCATCCGTTCCGCTCGCTGGGCGGCCTGCTGATCCGCCGTGGGGAGATCAAGCCCGAGCGCGCCTCCATGCAGGGCATCAAGGAATGGGCGCGGCGAAATCCCGGCAAGGTCAAGCAATTCATGAACGCCAATCCCAGCTTTGTGTTCTTCAAGGAAATGCCCGGTGACATGAGCGGCCCGATCGGCACGCTGGGTGTACCGCTGACTGCCGAGCGATCAATCGCCGTCGACCAGCGCGTGATTCCCCTGGGTGTTCCCGTGTACCTGTCCACTACCTTTCCCAACACGAAACAGGAAATGAACCGGCTGGTGGTGGCGCAGGACACCGGCGGCGCCATCAACGGCGCGGTCCGCGCTGACTATTACTGGGGATTCGGCGATGATGCGGGTTCACAGGCGGGCAGGATGAAACAGCAGGGCCGCATGTGGGTGTTCCTGCCGCGCGGCTATGATCCAAACATTGTTCCGATGACCTCGCTCAAATTATCGCCGCCCCTGCAGGCGACGCCTGTCCCGAAACCCAATCCCCAGTAAAAGGACTTCCCCATGACACTCGCTTTCTGGTGCGTACTGATTGCCGGCGTGCTGCCGTTCGCGGCCGTGAGCGTGGCCAAATGGGATAAGACGTACATGGGGAACAACCATCGTCCGCGCGATTGGGAAGCGCAGCTCACCGGCAAGTCATCGCGTGCGCACGCCGCACACCTGAACAGCTTTGAAGCTTTTCCGCTGTTCGCGGCAGGCGTCATCATCGCCGCGTTTTGCCGTGCGCCGCAGCCGCTGTTGGATGGCATCGCCATCGCGTTCGTTCTGGTGCGCGTGTTGTACATCTGGTGCTACCTCAGCGATCGCGCGCGCATGCGCAGCCTGGTGTGGATGGCTGGCCTGGCGCTGAACGTGGCGCTGTTTTTTGTGGCAGCCTTTGGAGCGCAATGAGCGGCACAAAATAAAAAAAGGCTGCCACGGTAGCCTTTTTATTTCCTGCAAGTCAGAACTATTTCTTGGCGTCGGCGACGTTCATGGTCTTGGACGCGGCCACCATTTTTGCTTCGATGCGGTCCTTCGGCAATGCACCCGAAATACGCTCGCCATCTTCAAAAATGGTCAGCGGCGTGCCGGAGATGCGCAGCTTCTGGCCCAGCGCCACATTCTTCTCCACCGGCGTTTCGCAAGTGCCCTTGGTTGTCGGCGGCTTCGCGCGCAGCATCGTGTCCTGCCAGGCCTTCAGGCGATCCGGCGAACACCAGATGGCCTTGGATTTGTCGGTGGAATCCGGTGAGAGGATCGGATACGGAAAAATATACGCCGTCACATTGTCCAGCGAATTCACGTCCTGCTCGAAGCGCTTGCAGTAGCCGCAATTGGGATCTTCAAAAATCGCGATCTTGCGCATGCCGTTGCCACGCACCAGCTTGATGGCCTGCTCCAGCGGAAGATCCTTGAAATTGATGGCCGACAGTTTTTGCAGGCGCTCTTCGGAAATGTTGATGTGCGTGCTCGCGTCCACCAGCGTACCGACCAGCAGGAAGGTGGCCTTCGCGTCGGTATAGAGAATTTCGCCGTTGGTGAAAATCTCGTACAGGTCGCCATAGCCCGCCTTGGTGACGCGGTCGATGGTGAAGTCCGGATATTTCTTCAGAAGCTCTTTCTTGACCGATTCCATATCGGCCTGCGCCATGGCGGACAATGAAAATACGGTGAGTGCGGCGCAGAATGTCGCCGTCAACGTAGCCCTGAAGCCGAAAAAAGTATTGAATAATTTCATGGTGCAGTCCTGGAAGCCAATTTGATTTGAGTGATACGCGATTGTTTGGTTCCGGGATTCAAACCAGCAATCGCCGGGCGTTTCAGCGAGAGGCATAGTCTACCAGCATGGCCTTGGCCGCCGGCATGCCGTCCATCAGGGCGAGACC
>JBDTWS010000220.1:0-5375 GCA_040006575.1 Betaproteobacteria bacterium | reverse complement strand
GATACTGGCTGGCCTGCGTGAAGATGGTCGAGATCAGGCGCTGGCCGAAGGCGTTATAGAGCGCGTTGTCGATGGCGGCCGTTGTGACGCCAAGGCGCGCCGCCGTGTCGCGGTCGATGTTCACATATGCCTGCAAACCCTGGTCCTGCAAGTCGGAGGTGACGTCGGCCAGTTGCGGCAACGTACCCAGCTGCTCGACGAGCTTGTGCGTCCATTCCGACAATTCATCGGCATTGGCGTCTTCCAGCGTGAACTGGTACTGCGTGCGGCTGACACGATCTTCGATCGTGAGGTCCTGCACCGGCTGCATGTACAGCGCAATGCCCTCCAGCTGCGCGAGGCGTGGTTTCAGGCGCTCGATCACGCCGGTCGCGCTCAGTTCGCGCATGGCATGCGGCTTCAGGTTGATGAACACACGTCCGCTGTTGAGCGTTGTGTTGTTGCCGTCTACACCAATGAAAGAAGACACACTTTCCACGGCCGGATCCTCCAGAATCGCCTGCGCCATGCGGCGCTGGCGCTCGGACATGCTGGCGAAGGAAACCGACTGCGGCGCTTCCGAAATGCCCTGGATCACACCCGTATCCTGGATCGGAAAAAATCCCTTCGGTACGAAGATGTACAGCAGGATCGTCAGCGCTACCGTCCCGATGGCGACCCACAGCGTGGCGGCCTGCCGGTCCAGCACCCAGGTCAACATTTTTCCGTATCGCGCGATGATGCGATCAAACCACTCGCCGGTTACGCGATAGAAGCGACCCTGCTTTTCGGGCGGCGTGTGCTTCAGGAGCCGCGCACACATCATCGGCGTGAGCGTCAGCGAAACGACAGCCGAAATCAGGATCGACACCGCCAGCGTAATGGCGAATTCACGGAACAGGCGACCCACCACGTCACCCATGAACAGCAGCGGGATCAGCACGGCGATCAGCGAGAACGTGAGCGAAATAATGGTGAAGCCGATTTGCTCCGAGCCTTTCAGCGCGGCTTCCATCGGGCTGTCGCCCTCTTCGATATAGCGCGAAATATTTTCGATCATCACGATCGCGTCATCGACCACAAACCCGGTCGCAATCGTCAATGCCATCAACGAAAGATTGTTTATGGAAAATCCGGCGAGATACATCACCGCAAAAGTGCCGATCAGCGACAGCGGCACCGCCACGCTGGGAATGATGGTCGCGTACACATTGCGCAGGAAGAGGAAGATCACCATCACCACCAGCGCCACCGAGAGCAGCAGCTCGAATTGCACATCGTGTACCGATGCGCGAATGGTGACGGTTCGATCGGTCAGCACCATGACGTCAATGGAGGCGGGCATGGCGGCCGTCAGCGCGGGCAGCAGTTGCTTCACGCGATCCACCACTTCGATCACATTGGCGCCCGGTTGGCGTTGCACATTCAGGATGATGGCCGGCGTGTCGTTCATCCACGCGGCGAGTTTCAGGTTCTCGGCGTCGTCGACAATATCGGCCACATCGGTGAGGTAAATCGGCGCGCCGTTCTTGTAGGCGATGACAATGGATTTATATTCCGCCACCGAGCGCAACTGGTCGTTGGCATCAATCGTGTACGCGCGAACGGGACCGTCGAAACTGCCCTTGGCCTGGTTGACGTTGGCCGCAGCGATGGCGGTGCGGACATCATCCAGGTTGATGCCGGTTGCGGCCAGTGCCTTCGGGTTGGCCTGGATGCGAACGGCAGGACGCTGTCCACCGGAAAGCGTCACAAGGCCCACGCCCTGCAACTGCGAAATCTTCTGCGCGACGCGGGTATCGACGAGGTTCTGCACCACGGGCATCTGCATCGATTTTGATGTGACGCCGATGGTGAGGATGGGTGCGTCGGCCGGATTGACCTTGCTGTAGATGGGCGGCGCCGGCAAATCGGCCGGCAATAAATTTCCACCGGCATTGATGGCCGCCTGCACCTGCTGTTCGGCAACGTCGAGCGAAAGCGTCAACTCAAACTGCAGCGTGATCACCGACGCGCCGCCCGAGCTGGTCGAGGACATCTGTTTCAGCCCCGGCATCTGCCCGAACTGGCGTTCCAGCGGCGAGGTGATACCGGACGTCACCACATCAGGACTGGCGCCGGGATACAGCGTAATTACCTGGATGGTCGGGTAATCGACCTCAGGCAACGCCGACAGCGGCAGTTCGCGATAGGCGAGAAAGCCCGCCAGCAGGATCGCGACCATCAACAGCGAGGTCGCGACCGGGCGGAGAATAAATAAGCGTGATGGATTCATGAAGAGTTATCGATGCGTGTGCGGTGCGTGTGCGATGCGTGTGCGCTATTGCGGATTCTGTTGCTGCTGCGCGCGGCGCTCCTGCATCTTCTTGCGGAATTCCGCTTTCTGCTCATCGGTCATGCCTTCAAAACGCTTGCGCATTTCGGCTTTCTGCTCATCGCTCATGTCGCGGAAACCACCGCCGCGAGGTCCGTCGGCGGGACCTTTGGTTTCACCTTTCACTTCGACCTTGGCCGGTGCGCTTTCCGTTTTGGCACCGGGCGCGGGAGTGGACTTGCCATCGCTTTTCGCGGGCGCCTCGGCGGGTTTGGCATCTCCTGGTTTACCTTCTGCCGGCTTGGCGCCATCGGCAGGCTTGCCTTCGCCGCCCTTGCCCTGACCACGCTGTCCGCGGCGGCCTTCACCCGGTCCGCGTGCGCGCGGCACGAACGGCGCAGTCACTTCCACTTTCGCGCCTTCACGCAGGCGGTCAATGCCGTCGATCACCACGACTTCGCCCGGCGCGAGACCGGACTCGATCACCACCACATCATTTTCCGACGGTCCCATCTTCACCGGACGCACGGTGGTGGTCTTGTCTTCCTTCACCACATACACGATCGTGCCCTGCGCACCGCGCTGGATGCCGGCCAGCGGGATGGTGGTCGCGCCCTTGCGGGTGTCGACGATCATCTTCACGTTGACGAATTGATTGGGGAACAACGTTCCCTCTGGATTCGGGAATTGCGCTTTCAGCTTGATGGTGCCGGTGGTGGTGTCGATCTGGTTATCGGTGCTGATGAGAAAACCGGTGGCCAGCTTGTTCTTCTGTTCGCGATCCCACGCATCTACGCCCAGTTTTTCGCCGGCCTTCAACTGCTTCAGCACACGTTGCAGGTTGTCCTGCGGAATGGTGAACACCACCGTGATGGGATCGACCTGCGTGATCACCACCAGGCCCGCCGCATCACTTGAGCGAATGATGTTGCCGGTATCAAGCTGGCGCAGGCCGAGGCGGCCGGAGATCGGTGCGGTGACCTTGGTATAGCTCAATTGCAGCTTGGCGTTGTCCACCTGCGCCTGGTCCACCTTCACCGTGCCTTCAAATTGCCGCACTTGGGACTCCTGCGCATCGAGCTGTTGCTTGGCGATGGAATCCTGCGCCAGCAGGGTGCGATAGCGTTCCAGATCCAGCCTGGCATTGCTGAGCTGCGCCTGGTCGCGCGCCAGCTGGCCCTCGACCTGCGACAGCGCCACCTGCAGCGGCTTCGGATCGATTTGCGCCAGCACATCACCGGCCCGCACGATCTGTCCTTCGCGGAACAGCACGTCCTGCAGCAGTCCATCCGTTCGTGCCTTCACGGTCGCAACTTTCAAGGCCGCCACCGTACCAAGTGCGGTCTGCACCACATTGACATCGGTGACTTTCGCCGGCACTGCGATTACCGGCTGAACACGATTGGGATCATTGCCGAACCGCCCCCCGCCTTTGCCGGGTGCGCCCTTGCCCGCTGCGGCATTGCCGCCCGCAGATGCGCTGCCATCGGCTGCCTTGGCCGGTGCGCCCGTCGCGTCGGTGGCGCGCGTGGAATACACGTAATAGCCGATAGCGGCGAGCAGCACAAAGCCCAGTGCGGGGACAAGCCCCTTGCGCACCCATGCGGGCTGGCGCTGCCAGCGTGAGGAACCGGATGAAGAGGAAAATGGTTGATTTGGCATAGTGGGCTAGTAAAGGTCCTGGGAAAAGCGGAGTCGTGACGCAAAAAAATAGGTGGCATGACGCAAAAAAAGCGCTTTCGGAAACACCTGAAAGCGGGATTCCGTTTGTTCTAATAGATGTTCCTGGTTACTTCTGGCCGGAAACAGGTTTTTCTTGGACTGCCGAGTATAGTTCCCGCCGGAAAACCGTTTCATGCACAAGCTGGCGATCCTGCCGCCATACACACCTACCGGTGACACCGCACCGTCGCCAGTGTGCTGGGGCAAACGGAATTTGACCAGCCGCATATTGGGCAGTTTGTAAGCGTATGTAAAACGGTTGCAGCCGATTGTAGCGGAGCCTGCCAGAGCGAAATTGCCTGTTTGTAACCGGTGATCGTGGGGAAAGTAACCGGGCTGGCGGGACAGGTGACCGGCGGGCGGGATGCTTGGCGTGCTCCTGCTGTATTAAATGCATGTAGGCTTGCCACTGACACCCGTTTCCTGCAGTGACCGACACCGCTTCCTCCCTGCAAAACGCATTATTTAAGGGCTGGATTGCATGTGTCGGCCCGAGACTTTCGGGCTGAACGCCTGCAGTCCCATTCCTCATCATCCTCAGAACTGGAGACAACATGAAAACAAAATTTATTGCTGGTCTTGCAAGTCTTGTCGCGGCGGGCGCCCTGATGCTGCCACTGTCCGGCAATGCGGCCGACTCTGCCAAGACTTACGTGAAAGACTCGGTCATCACGACCAAAGTCAAAGCCGAACTGGCCAAGGAAAAATTCTCCACCCTGTTCAAGATCGATGTGGATACGACCGCCGCCGGCGACGTGCGCCTGACCGGCAATGCACCGGACCAGGCATCGATTGATCGCGCCGTCACGGTGACGAAGGCAGTCAAGGGCGTGACGTCGGTTGAGAACAACCTGGTGATCAAGCCTGCCAAGTAATTCCCTGCGCGGCGATCTCGCCCAGTCAACGTCGGTCGCACAGCAGGCGCAAAAGCGCAGCCTCAAAGGGCTGCGCTTTTTTTTGTAGCGGACATATTCGCCAAACGCATCATTAGCGCCAGTCCTACATATCAACCCACACCCTCCCTACACCCTGCCCCATTAGGTCGCCTTACCATCATTGCAAGCCGCAGGGCTCGCATGCTAGCGCGAGCCGACGTGCTTTCCACTCCCACAAAAAAGGAAACCTCATGAAGCAAATCACCCTCGCAGCTGCTGTCCTCATGGCGCTCGGACTTGCCGCCTGCAACCCGGCGCCGCCACCGCCCAGCACGACTACCATCGTGACCCCGCCCGCGACCCCGCCGGCAACCGTTCCCGTCCCGGTTCCTGTTCCTGGTCCTGCCGGCCCTGAAGGCAAACCCGGCGAACCCGGCCCCAAGGGTGAACCTGGCAAGACCAATACCGATACCGTCATCGTTCCG
>JBDTWS010000219.1:0-5390 GCA_040006575.1 Betaproteobacteria bacterium | reverse complement strand
TATAAATCCATCCAGCGATGCATCGCGACGTGCTGCCAAAATAGCGACGCAAATCCAGCGCCCCGCATTCGTCCTCATTCGCACTCACTGGCCGCAAACCGACGGCAGGTTGTGTGCTGAAGAACGGTCGCCAGGGTTTAGATGCTAGAATTCAACAACTAATGAATTAATCAACCGCGCCGATTTCCGTGCCTGACATGAGCCAAGACATCATCCTGGAAACACGGGAACTGACCAAGGAATTCAAGGGATTCACCGCCGTAGACCGCGTGAATCTCCAGGTGAAGCGCGGCTCCATTCACGCGCTCATTGGTCCCAATGGCGCGGGCAAGACCACCACCTTCAATCTGCTGACCAAATTCCTGCCGGTCACCTCCGGGCAGATTCTCTACAACGGCCAGGACATTACCGCCGAGAAACCGGTGCAGATTGCCCGCCGCGGCATGGTGCGTTCCTTCCAGATTTCCGCCGTGTTCCCGCACATGACCGTGCTTGAGAATGTGCGCGTCGCGCTGCAACGAAAACTGGGCACCAGTTTTCATTTCTGGAAACCCGAATCCACGCTGCATGCGCTGAACGAGCGCGCCATGGAATTGCTGGAGTCGGTCGATCTCACCTCATTCGCCTCGACCGAAACGGTGTTGCTGCCTTATGGTCGCAAACGCGCGCTGGAAATTGCCACCACGTTGGCGCTGGATCCTGAGCTGATGCTGCTCGATGAGCCAACACAAGGCATGGGCCACGAAGACGTGAGCCGCGTTGTCGACCTCATTCGCAAGGTGGCCGTCAACCGCACCGTGCTGATGGTCGAGCACAACATGAGTGTGGTCTCCGACCTGTGCGACAAGATCACGGTGCTGGCGCGTGGTGCGGTGCTGGCGGAAGGTCCGTACGAACTGGTATCCAAAGATGCCAAGGTGCTGGAAGCGTATGTCGGCACAGTCGAGGAAGCGGCATGAGTAGCGCGAACGGCGCATTGCTGAGTGTTTCCAACCTGCACGCCTACTACGGTGAATCGCACATCCTGCACGGTGTCGACCTGGAGTTGCGGCGCGGCGAGCTGATCACGCTGCTGGGCCGGAACGGTGCAGGGCGCACCACGACGCTAAAGGCCATGCTTGGGCTCACCGGCAAACGCACCGGCTCGGTAAAAATCGATGGCCGCGAAGCCATTGCGCTTTCCACGCACCGCATCGCGAAACTGGGCCTGGGTTATTGCCCCGAAGAGCGCGGGATTTTTTCCAGCCTGAGCTGCGAGGAAAACCTGCTGCTGCCGCCGCGCATCGGTGAGGGTGGCATGTCGCTCGAGGAAATTTATGTGATGTTTCCCAACCTGAAAGAGCGCCGCAACAGCCAGGGCACGCGCCTCTCCGGGGGTGAACAGCAAATGCTGGCGATGGCGCGCATCCTGCGCACCGGCGCGAAAATCTTGCTGCTCGATGAAATCACAGAGGGGCTCGCCCCCGTCATCGTGCAGACCCTGGGCCGGGTGATCCGCGAGCTCAAGGCCAAGGGCATGACCATGATCATGGTCGAGCAGAATTTCCGTTTCGCGGCACCCCTGGCGGACCGGCACTATGTCATGGAGCACGGCAAGATTGCCGCCGTGGTGGAGAAACACGAGCTGGCCGCGAAAGCGGATATGCTCCACGAATACCTGGGTGTGTAGTTTTGCAATACCGGCAATATCGTAGATTGTAGAAAGCGTAGATCGAAGAAAACGTACCAACGCAGTTGGACTTACAACTTAAAACGAGGAGCGAAACATGAAACGTAAATTAATGACAGCCGTGGTGGCCGCGGCGCTGGCGACAGGCATGTCCCTGGGACCTTCCATCGCGCACGCCCAACAGGGCAAGCTTTCCGATGACGTATTGAAGATCGGCGTATTGACCGACATGTCCGGCGTCTACGCCGACTACGGCGGCCAGGGTGCTGTGGTTGCCGCCAAGATGGCGGTGAAGGATTTCGGCGGCATGATGTTCGGCAAGCCGATCGAAGTGGTCAATGCCGATCACCAGAACAAACCTGACGTCGCCAAGAACGTCACGCAGCAGTGGTTTGATCGCGACAAGGTTGACGCCACGTTCGAAAACCTGAACTCCGGCGTAGCACTTGCCGTTCAGGGCCTGGGCAAGGAAAAAAACAAGATCACCGTCAGCACCGGCGCCGCATCAGCCCGCCTGACCAATGAAGATTGCGCACCGGCGACCGGCGTCCATTACCTGATGGACACCATCGCGCTGGCCAATGTGGTCGGCAAGGCGATTGTCAAAGATGGCGGCGACAGCTGGTTCTTCCTGACAGCCGACTACGCGTTCGGCCATTCGCTGGAAAAAGACACGGGCGACGTGGTGAAAGCAGCCGGCGGAAAAGTGCTGGGTGCCGTGCGTCATCCACTTTCTACCGGTGACTTTTCATCGTTCCTGCTGCAGGCACAAGCGTCGGGCGCGAAGATTGTCGGCCTGGCCAACGCCGGTGGCGACACCGTCAACAGCATCAAGGCGGCCGCTGAATTCGGCCTGACCAAGAAACAGAACCTGGCCGCGTTGCTGATGCTGATTACCGACGTGCACGCGGTCGGCCTGCAAACCGCGCAGGGCCTGTACCTGACGGAAGCCTGGTACTGGGACCTGAGCCCGGAAACCCGCGCCTGGGCCGCCAAGTATGAAGCCGAGATGAAGCGCAAGCCCAACTCCAATCATGCCGGTGTGTATTCGGCTGTGACGCATTACCTGAACGCCGTGAAGGCCGCCGGTACCGACGACACCGCCGCCGTAATGGCGAAGATGCGCGCCACGCCGATCAACGACATGTTTGCCAAGGGCGGCAAGCTGCGTGAAGACGGCCGCATGGTGCACGACATGTATCTCTTCCAGGTCAAGAAGCCGTCGGAATCCAAGGGCGCATGGGATTACTACAACCTGAAGGGCACCATCAAGGGCGACGACGCATTCCAGTCGTTGGCCAATTCGCGTTGCCCGGCCATGAAGAAGGGTTGATAGTTCAGCGAAGGGTTGATAGTTCAACGAAGGATTGATAGTTCAACGAAAGGTTGATCCTTCAACGAAAGCTTGATCAAGAAACGTTGCGGTATTCCTGAAGCAAATCACACGGGCCGGTTCGATAAATTCGTGGACCGGCCCGTGATTGAATAACAACTGAAAACATGACGGAAATATTCGGCGTCCCGGTGCAGGCCCTGATGGGCCAACTCATGATCGGCCTGGTCAATGGCGCTTTTTACGCCATGCTGTCGCTCGGCCTCGCGGTCATCTTCGGCATGCTGAACATCGTCAATTTCGCCCACGGCGCGCTCTACATGATGGGCGCGTTTTTATCGTGGATGCTGCTCAACTACGCCGGTGTGAATTACTGGTGGTCACTGATTCTGGTCCCGATTGCCGTAGCGGTGGTCGGGGTGATTATTGAAAAAACCATGTTGCGCTGGTTGTACCAGCTCGATCATTTGTACGGCTTGTTGCTGACCTTTGGCCTGGCGCTTATCGCCGAAGGCGCTTTCCGCGAAGTGTATGGATCGTCGGGCCTGCCCTACGACCTGCCGGAAGTGTTCCGCGGTTCGTTCGACCTGGGTTTCATGTTCCTTCCCAAATATCGCGCCTGGGTGGTGCTTGCCTCAACGATTGTCTGCCTCTTCACCTGGTTCGTCATCGAGAAAACCCGCCTCGGCGCATACCTTCGTGCCGGCACGGAAAATCCGAAACTGGTGCAGGCGTTCGGCATCAACGTCCCGCTCATCGTGACGCTCACCTATGCGTTTGGTGTCGGCCTTGCCGGGCTCGCAGGTGTACTGGCCGCGCCGATTTACCAGGTCAGTCCGCTGATGGGTTCCAACCTCATCATCGTGGTATTCGCGGTGGTGGTGATCGGCGGCATGGGGTCGATTCTGGGTTCCATCGTCACCGGCCTGGCGCTGGGCTTGATCGAAGGACTCACCAAGGTGTTCTACCCCGAAGCTTCTTCCACCGTCGTCTTCATCATCATGGCTGTCGTCCTGCTGATTCGTCCGGCCGGTCTTTTCGGCAGGGAGAAATGATGAGCAGGACCGCAATCATTTACCTGGTGCTGCTGGTCGGCGCGTGCGCCGCACCCTTCATCGGCTATCCGATTTTCCTGATGACGGCCCTCTGCTTCGCGCTGTTCGCCTGCGCGTTCAATCTGCTGGTGGGCTTCACCGGGCTGCTGTCGTTCGGCCACGCCATGTTCTTCGGCTTCGCCGCCTACGTGTGTGGTCACGCGGCGAAGGTGTGGGGATGGACGCCGGAACTTGCGATCCTGTTCGGCACGGCATGCACGGCCGTGATCGGTCTTGCGGTGGGCTGGCTGGCCGTGCGCCGGCAGGGTATCTATTTCGCCATGGTGACGCTGGCGCTGTCGCAGATGGTTTATTTTTTCTGCGTGCAGGCGCCGTTCACGTATGCGGAAGACGGCATCCAGGGAATCCCGCGCGGAAAATTGTTCGGCATGATCGACATGTCGAATGACCTGTACATGTACTTCTTCGTGCTGGCGATTTTCGTCGGTGGATTCTGGCTGATACATCGCATCATTCATTCGCCGTTCGGGCAAGTACTGAAATCGATTCGCGAGAACGAACCGCGTGCGTTGTCACTGGGCTATGACGTCGACAAATACAAGCTGGTCGCATTTGTATTGTCAGCCGCGCTGGCCGGGTTGGCCGGTGCGACCAAATCGCTTTCGCTCGGCCTCGCCACGCTCACCGATGTGGGCTGGCAGATGTCAGGGGAAGTCGTGCTGATGACGCTGCTGGGCGGCATGGGTACCATCCTGGGACCCGTGGTTGGCGCAAGTGCCATCATCGCGATGCAGAACTATCTTTCCGGGTTCGGCTCGTGGGTCACGGTGATCATGGGCGTGACATTCGTCGTGTGTGTGCTGCTGTTCCGCCGCGGGATTGTCGGCGAGATCGAATATCGGCTGGGGCGGAAGCCGTAGATCGAATTTTCGGTTGAAAGTCCAGTATCGGCGGGTGTCTCCGGCGGAAAATGGCTTGAGAGCCGCGCCAGTGCTAGAGTTTGTCGCTTGAAATCCATTTCTCGCAAACTCGCATTGCAGAATTCTCGTTCTGCGCGGCCCACCCAGTGCCCGCGAAGACGCACGTACTTCCTGCGTGATGTCGCACGGTGATTTCGCTGTCATTCAATGCGCACCCATGCCTGTCTCGTTTATAATTCAAACGCTCGTTTTAATTCTGCTTTCGTCCTCTCGCATGTCTCGTCGTGCCCTCTCGTGAGCCGCCCATGAAAATAATTGTTCCCGTCAAAAGAGTCGTCGACTACAACGTCAAAGTCCGCGTCAAAGCCGACCAGACCGGCGTCGACATCGCCAATGTCAAGATGTCCATGAAT
>JBDTWS010000218.1:0-5425 GCA_040006575.1 Betaproteobacteria bacterium | reverse complement strand
CCTCAAATTGAATCGCATCGCGGACGTGATCGAGCAGTGCTGCGCTCATTTCCTGTTGCGACGGCGCTCGGAAACCGACAGACCAGGTAAGGCATTCGGTTTCCGCGACGCCGTGATGTGCGTAACCCGGCGGCAGGTAGAGCATGTCGCCGCATTCGAGTACGTACTCCTGTTCAGGTTTGAAGCGCGCAAGGATTTTAAGTGGCACATCAGCCTTCAGACGCAAATCCTTTTGCGAAGAAATTTGCCAACGGCGTTTTCCCGTGCCCTGCAGCAGGAATACATCGTACGAATCAAAATGCGCGCCGACGCCGGCGCCCGGCACCGCATAGCTCACCATCAAGTCGTCGACGCGCGCATGCGGAATGAAATTGAAGCGCGTGAGCACGTCATGTGCTTCCTGCGAAAAGTGCTGTGTGTCCTGTATCAGCACCGTCCACAAATTATTCTTTTGCGCAGTGAAATCGCGCTTCGTGAACGGCCCCTGCAGCAGCTGCCACTGCTTGCCCGATTGGGAAACGATGCGACTCTCCGCTTCGTCACGTTGCGCCAGTTCGAAGACTTCTTTTTTCGTCAGCGGCTCCACGAATTGTGGAAACGCATTGCGAATCAGCAGCGGTTTTTTCTGCCAGCAATCGCGCAGGAATTTTGCTGCGGACATTCCGCCGAGTTGCGCAAGCGCTGTGTTATTTGCGATGTTTTCTTGAGTTGTTTTTTTCATGCGGGAAGGTCTTGCAAAGCAAAAAAGAAAATGCGTTAGAATCGATTCAACCTTTCAACCCACGCTGTTGAACCGAGGCAACAATGTTACAGGTTGGCTCCCGAGCACCGGTGTTTGAACTTCCTGACGCAAGCATGGAAATGATCCAGCTTTCCAGCTTTCGCGGCAAGAAGAACGTTGTCCTCTATTTCTATCCGCGCGATGGCACACCCGGCTGCACGCTGGAAGCCATCAATTTTTCGGATCAGGATAATCTCTTCGCAGAATGCGACACAATTGTGTTCGGTGTCTCGCGCGACGATTGCCTGGTGCACGAGGAATTTCGCGACAAGCACGGCCTGTCGCTGCAGTTGCTGTCGGATACCGATTGCGAAGTCATGAAGAAATACGAAGTGATGACCGAGCAGCCCACCGACGGCACCACCCGGCCCTGCGTGCACCGCTCGACATTTGTCATCGATAAAAAAGGCGTGGTGCGCCATATCCTGCGCGATCTCAACCCGCGTGAACACGCCTCCGAAGTATTGAAACTGGTGCGCCTGATTCACGGCCACTAGGCCGGCGCGGGACCACACCCTCCGGATTGCATCGGCGCTGGCCTCATGCCGTCGCTTCGCGATACAATCGCAGCCCGATTCTTCCTCATGATTGCGCCGCCGGCGCAACCGCCTTTATGCAAATCCAAAAAGACACGGTAGTCACCCTCACCTATGACCTCACGGACAGCGACGGCAATGCCTTGTCCGAAAGCGGTACCGAATTGTCGTACCTGCATGGCGGGCACGGCGGCATTTTTCCCCTGGTTGAAGACGGCCTCGCCGGCAAGAATTCCGGCGAGGAATTTTCGGTTTCGCTGGAGCCGGAAGATGCATTCGGCGACTACGACGAGAACCTGATTCGCGTCGAGCCCAAGAGCGTGTTCCCGTCCAACGTGGCGGTCGGCATGCAGTTCGAAGGTCTCCCACAGGGGGAAGACGATGATCGGTGGGTCGTCTACACCGTGACCGATATTGCTGAAGGCAAGGTGGTCATCGACGGAAATCATCCGCTGGCCGGCGAGCGCCTGCTGTTCAAGTGCACCGTCAAGGAAGTACGTGCTGCGACCGCAGAAGAGCTGACGCACGGCCATGCGCACGGCGACCACGGCCATCATCACTAAAACGTTTTTAGCGCGGCAGCAGTATCGCTAGTCGGATTTCACGGCCGGCGAAAATCCACCCGGCTTGATCGTAAACGGATTGGCCGCATCGCGTGGAATCACCGTGATTCGCACCCAGTTGGTGAATGGACTGCCGTGCGTTTCCACGCGTGTCACGTTGGCGATCGGCTGCCTGTCGAGCGGGTTCAGGTACGGATGTTGAACGCGATATTGGTGTGTATCGCCGTGCGCGAATAGAACAGGCTTGCGAAGCGCTTTTGCCTCCCGCTCGAACGCGCGCAAAAATTCAGCGAAGCCGCTGCTATTCACTTTCGCGACCGGTTCCTCGAATCCTGGATTGGCTTGTAAAAATATCGCGAGACCAAGCATGCCTTCGTGCGAGGCTTCCGCCGCTGCAAACTTCAACCAGGCGATATTCGCGCGTGTGCGCTCTGCATGTTCTGCGTCACTCACGGCGTCGTGGCCGAAATTATCGTTGCCGCCCTGGATATTGAATGTGGCGAACACCAGTCCGCCGTATTTCCACAGCGCGTTTTCGCGATAGCGGGCCAGCACCGGATCCGCCGCGTGGACTTCACTCTGCCGCAGCACCGTAATGGGTTCCTTGCCCAGCGAACGATTGTCGGCGAAGAAAATTTCACGAATCTTTGCCAGTCGCTCGAACGGATCCGCATGGCCGTTGTTGTTGCGCCGGCAATCGATCCAGTCGTTGTCACCCGGCGTCAGTATAAAGGCGTGTTTTGACTGGTTGAATTCTTCGCGGCGGCGCAGGTATAGCTTGTCGGTGCACGGCGAAAAACTGCCCGCCTTGAAATCGCCGACATGCACGACGAACGCTAACGGTTCCGCGCTGATGGCATCCAGCATCTGCGGGAACACTGCTTCTTCGTACGGGTTGTATTGCTGGTCGCCCATCAGCGCGAAAGAAAATGTCGCCGGATCGGGCGGGCGCGTGGCACAGCTGCCGGTAACCAGCGCTGCGATCACCAGCGCGGCAAGGCGGCCGCGCAGCCTCAACTCTTTGTCTCGCGCAATTGCTTCAATTGATACAGTTTCTCGAGCGCTTCACGCGGTGACATTTCATCCGGCCGCAAATCATCCAGCGCGTCCAGCGCAGGATGGGGTACCTCTTCCTGCGCTGTTTTGGCCGCATCGAACAATCCGCCCTGCGCATTCACCGGCGCCGGCCCGACTTCAAGTTTCTCGAGATGCTTGCGCGCAGAACGCACCACCGCGCGCGGCACGCCCGCGAGCTGCGCCACCTGCAGGCCGTAGCTCTTGTCGGCTGGTCCCGGTTCCAACTTGTGCAGGAACACGATCTTGTCTTTCATCTCGACCGCGTCGAGATGCACATTGGCGAGATTGGGCAATTCCGCGTTGAGATGCGTGAGCTCGAAATAATGCGTGGCGAACAGCGCATAGCAGCGTGTCACTTCGGCCAGGTGGCGGGCGATGGCATAGGCCAGCGCCAGTCCGTCGAATGTTGATGTGCCTCGTCCGATTTCATCGATCAGCACCAGGCTGCAATTGCTGGCGTTGTTGAGTATCGCGGCCGCTTCCGTCATCTCGACCATGAAAGTCGAACGACCGCCGGCAAGATCGTCGCTGGCGCCGATGCGCGTCATGATCTGGTCGATGCGCCCGATTTCCGCGTGCGCAGCAGGCACGAACGAACCGGTATGCGCCAGCAACACGATCTGCGCGACCTGCCGCATGTACGTCGACTTGCCGCCCATGTTGGGGCCGGTGATCAGCAGCAACTGGCGCGAACGCGACAGCTCGCAGTCGTTGGCAATAAAACTCTGCACCTGGCTTTCCACCACCAGGTGGCGGCCGCCCTGGATCGAGATGCGGTCATCGTTGACGAACACCGGCGCGGAAAGATTGAAGCGCTTTGCATTGAGCGCGTTGGCGCACAGCACATCGAGCTCGGCCGCAGCGCGGGCAAATTCGTGCAGCACCGGGACATGCGGCAGCAATTCATCGAGCAACAATTCGTACAGGTATTTCTCGCGCGCCAGCGAACGCTCGCCGGTGGACAGTGCCTTGTCTTCAAATACTTTCAGTTCCGGCGTGATGTAGCGCTCGGCATTTTTCAATGTCTGGCGGCGGCGGTAATCGTCCGGCACCTTGTCGACCTGGCCCTGCGTGACTTCGATGTAGAAACCATGCACGCGGTTGTATTCGACACGCAGGTTGGCGATGCCGGTGCGTTCACGCTCGCGCTTTTCGAGATCGAGCAGGAATTCGCTGGCATTGGTTTGCAGCCCGCGCAGCTCGTCGAGCTCAGCGTCGAAGCCGTCACGAATTACGCCGCCATCACGGATCAAGTTGGCGGGTTCATCGCGAAGTGAAGCTGAAAGTCCAGCGTGGATGCGGCTGTCAGGAGATAAATGGCCTGCAAGCCGCGCCAGTGCTTGACTTTGAATGTCAAAAACCAGTTTGTGCGCATCCGGCGCGCTGCCGAGCGCATCGCGCAACGCGGACAGGTCGCGCGGCCGCGCGGTGCGTAACGCGATGCGCGTGACGATGCGTTCGACGTCGGACCATTGCGACAGGATGCCTTGGATAGGGGGGCCCACCTCGCTCAACGAATAACTTCCATGCAGCCGCTGCTGGATCGCATCGCGGTCACGCAAGGGATGATGCAGCCAGTCATGCAGCATGCGCGCACCCATACCGGTGACGGTGCTGTTCAGCAGCGAGAAAAGGGTGGGCGAACGTTCGCGGTTGATGGTCTCGCTGATTTCGAGATTGCGCCGCGTCGAGGCATCCATGCGGATGAAATCGTCGTTGCGCTCGACCGCCAGGCCGGTGATGTGCGGCAGGGCGGCGCGTTGTGTCTGCTGCACGTATTGCAGCAACGCGCCAGCCGCACAGAGGGCGAGCGGAAGATCGTCGCAGCCAAAGCCCTTCAGGTCGGCCGCGTTGAATTGTTTTGCCAGTAACTTCGTCGCAGATTCAAGATCGAACTGCCAGTCGGAAATGCGTCGTACGGCAAGCCCCGCAGCCACCAACGTCGAGCCGTCGGGCAGCAGCAATTCGGAGGGTTGCAACCGCTCAAGTTCGGACTGGAATTGCGAGAGCCCGGTTTCAAGGATGCGAAAGCGTCCACTGGCCAGCGACAACGACGCCAGCCCCAGTTGCGCGCCCTGCACGAACACGGCGGCGATGAGGATGTCTCGCGATTCCGGCAGCAACGCACTGTCTGTCAGCGTGCCCGGTGTGATAACGCGCACCACGGCACGCTCGACCGGGCCTTTGTTCGTCACCTCGCCAATCTGTTCGCAGATGGCGGCCGACTCGCCCAGCTTCACCAATTTGGCCAGGTATTGCTCGATCGAGTGGTACGGCACGCCCGCCATCTTGATCGGTGTGCCGGCGGATTGTCCGCGCGTGGTGAGCGTGATATCGAGCAGCCGCGCGGCCTTGATGGCGTCGTCGAAAAACAGCTCGTAAAAATCGCCCATGCGATACAACACCAGTGTGTCCGGGTATTCGGCCTTGATGCGCAGGTACTGCTGCATCATCGGGGTGTGGTGTGC
>JBDTWS010000217.1:0-5447 GCA_040006575.1 Betaproteobacteria bacterium | reverse complement strand
TGTCCGCATGACAGCGGGCATGCACCGCTGCGCGATGAGGTGAAGAAAACTGCCGCGGCGGAAGATCATGCGCACCACGATCACGGCGATCATCCTCACGCCGAACCTCATCACGCTCACGATCATCACGGCCATGATCACGACCACGGCCACGCCGGCCACCAGCATGATTACCGCTCGCACGATAAATCGCTGCTGGCCATCAGCTTCGTTATCACACTGACCACCATGGCCGTCGAGATCGTCGGCGGGCTGCTGACGCATTCGCTGGCGCTGGTGTCAGATGGCATCCATATGTTCACGCATGCGTTTGCGCTGGCGGTGAGCTGGGGCGCGATTGTGCTCGCGTCGCGGCCGGCCAATATGGAAAAAACGTTTGGCTATTACCGCGTGGAAGTGGTGGCGGCGTTTGTGAACGGGCTGACCATCTTGCTTTCCGCCATCTGGATCGTCGTCGAGGGCATTTCCCGGCTGATCACGCCGGAACCGGTGGCGATTGGCATTACGCTGGTCATCGCCATCGTCGGGCTCATCATCAACCTCATCACCGGCGCCATCCTGATGCGCGGCGACCAGGGCAACCTGAATATCCGTTCGGCGTTCCTGCACATGCTGACCGATACGCTGTCATCGGTGGCCATCATCATCGGGCTGGTGGTGATCCATTACACGGGCTGGCAGGCGATCGATCCGCTGCTGGCGCTGATCGTGGCGATCATCATCCTGAAGTGGTCATGGAGCCTGTTGCGGCAATCGCTGCATATCCTGATGGAAGGCTCGCCCATCGACGTGGCGGCATTGAAAACACATGTACTCCACCATTTTCCCGAAGTGCTGGATATCCACGATGTGCACATCTGGCAGATCTCGCAGCGCTTCAATTGCCTGACGGCGCATGTGCGCATCAAGCCGGAATCGGTGGCGGGCTACACCGCACTGGTGGGGCGCATCAACGATTCGCTGCGCGATAAATTCGAGATCGGCCACACCAACTTGCAGCCTGAATGGGGGTAAGTCAGGGGTTTCGTGAAGCGTGCTTCGCGCCTGACGAACCGGAAAACGATGCAGCGCTTTCCGTGGGAGGTTCAGGGATTTCGTGAAGCGTGCTTCGCGCCTGACGAACCGGAAAGCGATGCAGCGCTTTCCGTGGGAGGGTCAGGGATTTCGTGAAGCTTGCTTCGCGCCTGACGAACCGGAAAGCCATGAAAGGCTTTCCGTGGGCATCTGATTAGACCTGCAGCTCCGGCAGGTTGGCGAAGAAGCGCAGCACTTCGGCATTGGCCAGCGCTTCCTGGTTTTTCACCGGTTCGCCGTGGACGATATTGCGCACCGCCAGTTCAACAATCTTGCCGCTCTTGGTGCGCGGGATATCAGGCACCTGCACGATTTTCGCCGGTACGTGGCGTGAAGTGGTGTTAGTGCGAATGGTTTCGCGGATGCGCTTGGTGAGGGTTTCATCGAGCTCCATCCCCTCGCGCAGGCGGACGAACAATACGACGCGTACATCGCGCGGATGCGCCGGCGGCCAGTCCTGGCCGATCACCAGGCTTTCGACAATTTCATCCAGCTTTTCGACCTGGCGATAAATTTCCGCGGTGCCGATACGCACACCACCCGGGTTTAGAACGGCATCGGAGCGACCGTGGATGATGAGACCCCCATGCGCCGTGATTTCGCAGTAGTCGCCATGCGTCCAGATACCGGGAAAGCGCTCGAAATAGGCGCGGCGATAGCGCACGTCTCCCGGATCGTTCCAGAAACTGAGCGGCATGGTAGGAAACGGTTTGGTGCAGACCAGTTCGCCTTTTTGACCGCGCACCGGCTTGGCATTTTCATCGACCACCTCGACTGCCATGCCCAGGGTGCGGCACTGTATTTCGCCGCGCCATACCGGCAGGATCGGGCAGCCGCCCGCGAACAGCGCAATGATATCGGTGCCACCGCTGATCGACGCGAGGCACACGTCGGTCTTGATGGCGCGATAGACGTATTCAAAGCCTTCGGGTGATAGCGGGGATCCGGTGGACAGGATCATGCGCATCGCGTCGAGGTTGTGCGTGGCAACAGGATTGACGCGGAGCTTGGCGATGGCGTCGAGATATTTGGCCGACACGCCGAAGTGGGTGATTTTTTCTTCGTCGGCGAAATCAAAGAGTACGCTGCCGCGCCCCAGGAACGGGGAGCCGTCATAGAGCATCAACGTCGCCTCGGCCGCCAGCGCGGTGATGAGCCAGTTCCACATCATCCAGCCGCAGGTGGTGTAATAAAAAACGCGATCGCCGGGCTTGATGTCGCAATGCAGGCGGTGTTCCTTGGCATGCATCAGCAGCGTGCCGCCCGCACCGTGGACAATACATTTGGGCACGCCGGTGGTGCCCGAGGAATACATGATGACCAGCGGGTGGTTGAACGGCAGTGGCGCGAAGTCGATATCGGTCGCAGGAAAAGGCGCCACGAAATCCGCCCACCGCACAGCGTTTCCAATATCGGAAAAATCTTCTTCCGACTGGATGTACGAAACCATCACGACTTTTTCAACCGTCGGCAAACGCCCGGCGACTTCACGCACCGCGTCGAGAATGGAAATATTTTTTCCGCTGCCGAAATAGCCGTCGCAGGCGATGAATATTTTTGCCTCTACCTGGCCGAAGCGGTCGATCACGCCCTGCGGACCGAAGTCCGGCGAGCATGAAGTCCAGACCGCACCAAGGCTGGACGTCGCCAGCATGGCGACCACGGTCTCCGGCATGTTGGGGAGATAGGCGGCGACGCGGTCGCCCACGCCTACGCCGGCGTGGCGCAGTGCCTGCGCGAATCGCGAGACCTCATCGTAGAGTTCGCCGCGCGTGAGACGCCGCGCGGATTTGTGTTCGCCGCGAAAGACGATGGCCCCGGCATCATCACGATGCACCAGCAGGTTCTGCGCGAAATTCAGTTTAGCGTCGGGGAAAAACCGGGCGCCCGGCATTTTGTCGCCGTCCACCAGCACCCGCTCGTCGTTCGATTCGATGACGATATGCGAAAAATCCCGGACGCACATCCAGAACGATTCAAGGTTGTCGATCGACCATTGATGCAGGCTCTCGTAGTCGTCCACATTCACGCAGTAGCGCGAATGCACGAAGCGCATGAACGCCGTCATGTTGCTGGCGGCAACCGACTCCGGTGATGGCTTCCAGATGGGCAAGGCGAATGAAGGCATGGGTTTCGCGCCCCGCGCCAACCACGTTACGGTTGACGCGGGACGAGTCTTCCGAATTACAGCGCGACGCGGAATTCAGCGGCGGTCTTGGCCTTCACATCTTCCAGCGTGACGCCGGGGTGAAGTTCCTTCAATACCAGGCCCCCGCCTTTACCTTCCGCGTCTTCGACCTCAAATACGCAAAGATCGGTGATGATGAGATTGACCACGCCCTTTCCGGTCAGCGGCAGCGCGCATTGCTTCAAAATTTTTGACGCGCCATCTTTCGAGCAATGCTCCATCAGCACAACCACACGACGCACGCCGGACACCAGGTCCATCGCGCCGCCTGGGCCTTTCACCATCTTGCCCGGCACCATCCAGTTGGCGAGGTCGCCGTTCTCGGCCACTTCAAGTCCACCGAGGATCGACAGGTCGATGTGGCCGCCGCGAATCATGCCGAAAGAATCGGCGCTGGAGAAAAAGCTGGAGCCGGGAATAGTGGTGATGGTTTGTTTGCCCGCGTTGATCAGGTCGGGATCAACCGAGTCTTCCGTCGGGAATGGGCCAATACCGAGCAATCCGTTTTCCGATTGCAGGTTCACCGTCATGCCGGGCGGAATGTGATTGGCCACCAGTGTCGGAATGCCGATGCCGAGATTCACATAGTAACCATCGCGCAATTCCTGCGCAGCGCGCTTGGCCATGAGATCGCGGATCGGTGAATCTTTCTTCGACGCGGCGCCACCGGACACGGTGCGGAATTCGATGCGCTTTTCGTAACTCTTGCCCTGGATGATGCGGTCGACAAAGATGCCCGGCGTATGAATCTGGTCGGGTTCGAGTTCGCCGATTTCAACCAGCTCTTCGACTTCGGCCACCGTCACTTTTCCGCAGGTGGCAATCATCGGGTTGAAATTGCGCGTGGTCTTGCGATAGACGAGATTGCCCGCCTTGTCGCCCTTCCAGGCTTTCACGATCGACAGGTCGGCGCGGATGGCGTCTTCCAGCACGTATTCGCGACCGTCGAAGCTGTGCGTGTGCTTGCCCTCGGCGAGCTTGGTGCCGAATGCGGTGCGTGTGTAGAAGCCGGGAATGCCCGCGCCACCGGCGCGAAATTTTTCGGCCAGCGTGCCTTGCGGCACCAGTTGCAGTTCAAGTTCATTAGCCAGCACCTGGCGTTCGAATTCCTTGTTCTCGCCCACGTACGAAGCGATGACTTTTTTCACCTGGCGTGTCTTGAGCAAAAGTCCCATGCCGAAATCATCAACGCCGGCGTTGTTGCCGGCAATGGTCAGGCCTTTCACGCCGCTGTCCACCAGCGCGCCGATCAGGTTTTCGGGAATTCCGCAGAGGCCGAAGCCGCCTGCAGCGATGGTGATGTTGTCGCTCAGCAGTCCTTCGAGGGCGGATTTTGCATCCGCGTAGACTTTGCTCTTGCTCATTTTCTGCTCCTGTTGACGAGAATGCGGGGTGTGACGTAACGCTAGACAACGCTCAATCGAGCGTGCCGCCCACCAGTTTCAAATCGGTCTTGTTGCGGACAGCCGCCATTATCGCTGCTTTCGCGCCCGCGATCATCGTATCGAGCGACATGCCGGCCGTGTCCTGGCGCGCCAGGATCTGCGATTCCATGAACGGCACGTGAATGAATCCGGCGCGCATTGCATAGCCCTGCGTGGCAATGTGATGCAGCACGCCGTAGATCAGGTGATTGCAGACGAAGGTGCCGGCGCTGTTGGAAACTTCCGCCGGCGCACCGGCGCGCGTCATGCCCGCCACCATCGCCTTCACCGGGACCGAGCAGAAATACGCGGCAGGCGCGCCGTTACGAATCGGCTCATCGATAACTTGCCTGCCCGCGTTGTCGGGGATACGCGCGTCGTCCACATTGATCGCAACGCGCTCAACACTCATGCGCGAGCGTCCGCCGGCCTGGCCGAAACACAGGACGACTTGAGGCTGCAATTTATCCATGGCCTTCGCGGCCACCTCGATCGCCTTGCCGAATTCGGTGGGCACGCGCAGCTTTTCAATTCGGTAGCCGCCGATGGTGTCCGGCAATTGCTTCACGAGTTCCCAGGATGGATTGGTGTCCTCACCACCGAATGGCGTGAAGCCTGTCACCAGTATGCGTCGAACCGCCTTCTGGATCATCGGCAACCTAGCGCGCGGACCAGCCGCCGTCGATTGAATAGGCGCTGCCGGTAATCGCCTGCGCGTTGTCGGACGCCAGAAACAAGGCCAGTGCCGCGACTTGCTCGAT
>JBDTWS010000216.1:0-5554 GCA_040006575.1 Betaproteobacteria bacterium | reverse complement strand
CCCAGATCTTTTTGATTTCCGGGTCGTGGAGCGCTTTCACGTTTTCCGCATACATCTTGTCGATGATCGGCTGCGGTGTTCCCTTGATGCCCCACAGCGCATACCAGGTTGTCACTTCAAAGCCCTTGTAGCCGGCTTCGGCCATCGTCGGCAGATCGGGGAACGCGGGTGAACGCGTGGCGCTGGTGATGGCCAGCGGAATCAGTTTGCCGGCCTTGATTTGCGGTGAAGAAGAGCTGAGGCTGTCGAAGCACAGGTCCACCTGGCCGCCCAGCAGGTCCTGCATCATCGGGCCCACGCCTTTGTACGGGACATGGACCATGTCGATGCCGGCCAGCCGTTTGAACGCCTCCGCCGCCATGTGGTGCGAGGCGCCGGAGCCGGCGGAACCGTAGTTGAGCTTGCCCGGGTTGGCCTTCGCGTATTTCACAAACTCTTCCACGGTCTTGATGCCGAGCTTTGGATGCACCACCAACACATTCGGCACGAAGGCGAACACGGTGATGGGCACGAAGTCCTGCTCGAGCTTGTAACCGCGGTTGTGATACAGCGATTCGGCGATGGTGTGATGAATGGCGCCGACGAAGAATGTGTAGCCGTCGGGTGCCGCTTTGGCCGCAACACCGGCGCCTACTGTGCCGGCGGCGCCACCAAGATTTTCTATATAGACACTCTGCCCGAGTGAGGCACCAACCTTCGCAGCCATGGGGCGTGCAAATACATCGGTGCCACCGCCTGCAGGGAAGGGATTGACCCATTTGATCGCCTTGGTTGGCCATGCGGTTTGGGCCCATGCCGAAAAAACACCTGGCGTCAGGACTGCGGCAAGCAAGATTTGGAGTACGTTGCGACGATTCATGAATCCTCCTGGTTGAAGTGAAACGCCCGATCTACGTCAGGCGGTGATTGGAAACAAGAAACTAAGCGGCTATTTTAGCGGGTGACGATTGCGCGGCGCACTCCGCGAGGTATTGCATTGCAGCATCGACACCGCCTTTCTGATGTGGGACACCGGCCAGGCCAAGACCCATTTCCACACCGGCCAGCGTGCCCATCAAGGTCAGGTCGTTGAAATCGCCCAGATGCCCGATGCGGAAAACTTTTCCCTTGAGCCTGGCCAGCCCCATCCCCAGCGACATGTCGAAATGCTGGAGGATGACGGCGCGAAGTTTGTCGGCATCGTGGCCCGCAGGCATCATCACGGCGGTCAGCACGGGTGAATATTCGGCCGGGTTGGCGCAGAGGATTTCAAGGCCCCAGGCACGCACCGCGCGGCGTGTGGCTTCGGCGTGGCGCTGGTGGCGTGCGAACACGCCCGCATAGGTTTCTTCGCGCAGCATGGCCAGCGCCTCGCGCAGGCCGAACAGCATGTTGGTCGCAGGTGTGTAGGGAAAAAAGCCGGTCTTGTTGGACTCCAGCATTTCCTCCCACGACCAGAATGATTTCGGCAGGTTGGACGACTTGCTCGCGGCCAGTGCCTTGGGTGACAGCGCGTTGAAGCTGAGTCCGGGCGGCAGCATCATGCCTTTTTGCGATCCGCCGACGGTGACGTCCACACCCCATTCGTCGTGGCGATAATCGACCGAGCCCAGCGAAGAAATGGTGTCAACCAGCAGCAGCGCGGGGTGCGAGGCCTTGTCGATAGCCGCGCGTACCGCAGCGATGTTGGATGTCGCACCGGTCGAGGTTTCGTTGTGCACCACGCATACAGCCTTGATGGTGTGATCCTTGTCTTCCGCCAGCGCTTTCTCGATGAACGGCGCGTGTACGCCGCGCCGCCAGTCGGTGGCGATGAGTTCGGGTTTCAGCCCGAGCTTGGTCGCCATCTTGTGCCACAGCGCGGCGAAATGTCCCGTCTCCACCATCAGCACGCGATCGCCCGACGACAAGGTATTCACCAGTGCGGCTTCCCAGGCGCCGGTACCGGAGGCGGGATAAATAATCACTGGGTTCTTCGTCTGGAAAACTTCCTTGATACCGGCGAGGACTTCGGTTCCCAGCGCCTGGAATTCGGGGCCGCGATGATCGATGACCTGGTGATCGATGGCGCGAAGAATGCGGTCCGGCACGTTGGTCGGGCCGGGAATCTGCAGGAAATGGCGTCCGGCGCGATGGGGTGTCGTGGATTGAGCCATGTCGGTTACTCCTCCGTTTGTTTTACGTACACTATGCCAATCTGATTCCAAATACCATAACACCGGTCAACGGCTTGGTGTTTGCCAGGCGCATAGCCTGCAAACCAGCAAGCCTACAGCCCACAAGGCCCCAATGCAGTCAATTCAATTGATACCGGCCCCCACCAAATCTTCTCGCACGGCTCATCCGCTGGAAGAAAAACTGCGCGGGCAGGTTGATGGGGAAGTGTTGTTCGATGCCGCGTCGCGCGGGCGCTACGCAACCGACGCGTCGATTTACCAGGTCATGCCCGTAGGCGTGGTCGTACCGCGCACCATGGATGCGGCGATCAGCGCGATGCAGATTGCGGCAGAGCAGGGCGTGGCGATCCTGCCGCGGGGCGGCGGCACGTCGCAGTGCGGCCAGACAGTCGGTGCCGCGCTGGTGATCGACAACAGCAAGTTCCTGAACCAGTTGCTGGAAACGGACGCGGAAAATCGTCGCGCCGTGGTGCAGCCGGGCATGGTGCTCGATCACCTCAATGCAAAACTCAAATCGACCGGACTGTGGTTTCCGGTGGATGTCTCCACCTCGGCGCAGGCGACCATCGGCGGCATGGCGGGGAATAATTCCTGCGGTTCACGCTCGATTGAATACGGCAACATGGTGCATAACGTCGCCGGCATCGAGGCGGTACTCGCGGATGGGGCTATCGAGAAATTCGGGGAGCTGGTCGAAGGCGCGGAGCAGGGCAGGTCGCAGCGCTATCGAGATATCCTGGCCGGCGTGCGCGCCATCTGCGAACGCGAGAAAAATGAAATCGCCGCACGGTTTCCGCCGCTGTTGCGGCGCGTGGCCGGATACAACCTCGACATCTTTGCACCGCGCGATCCGCTGCACTACAACTCGCCGATGCCAAACCTGGCGCACCTGCTGGTCGGCTCGGAGGGCACGCTCGCCTATTTCAAATCGCTGGAGCTGAAACTTTCGCCCTTGCCGAAAAGCAAGGTGCTGGGCGTGGTGAATTTTCCGACTTTCTACCAGGCGATGGAATTGACGCAGCACATCGTCAAGCTGGGCCCGACAGCGGTGGAGTTGGTTGATCGCACCATGATCGATCTCGCGCGCAACAACCCGGCGTTCCGCCCGGTGATCGATGCGGCGCTGATCGGCGAACCCGAAGCCATTTTACTGGTTGAGTTTGCGGGTGAGGATCAATCCGCACAACAGAAAAAGCTGGACGACCTTGCCGTACTGATGGACGACCTCGGCCTTCCCGAATCGGTCGTCAAAATGACGCAGGCCGGTGCGCAGAAATCACTGTGGGAAGTTCGCAAAGCGGGCCTCAACATCATGATGTCGATGAAGGGCGACGGCAAGCCGGTGAGTTTTATCGAGGACTGTTGTGTACCGCTTGAGCATCTCGCCGAATACACCCGCCGGCTCACCGAAGTATTCGAAAAACACGGCACCCGCGGCACCTGGTATGCACACGCCTCGGTGGGGACGCTGCATGTGCGGCCCATCCTCGACATGCGCCGCGACGGTGCCGGCAAGATGCGCGCAATTGCCGAAGAGGCCGCGGCATTGGTGAAGGAATACAAAGGCGTTTATTCCGGCGAACACGGTGACGGACTCGTGCGCAGCGAGTGGATCGCACCATTCTTTGGTCCGCGCTTGACGGGTGCGCTGGGCGAAATCAAATCGCTGTTCGATCCGAAGGGCCTGATGAACCCGGGCAAGATCGTCAATCCGTCGAAGCAGGATGACCGTTCGCTGTTCCGTTTCAAACCCGGCTATGAAGTGCTGAAACTGAACACGGTGATGGACTGGCGCGAATTTGGTCAGGGTGTGGACGCCACCGCGAGCGGTGGCTTGGGGGCTGCCGTCGAGATGTGCAACAACAACGGCCACTGCCGCAAATTCGATGCGGGCACCATGTGCCCCAGCTATCGCGCAACGGGTGACGAGCAGCACCTCACGCGTGGCCGCGCCAACACGCTGCGTCTGGCGCTCTCGGGACAACTGGGTCCGGATGGATTCACCTCTGATGATGTGAAGGAGTCGATGGAGCTCTGCGTCGGCTGCAAAGGCTGCAAGCGCGAATGTCCGACCGGCGTGGACATGGCGAAAATGAAGATCGAATTCACGCATCACTACAAGCAGCGCCACGGCCATACGCTGCGCGATAAATTTGTTGCCTACCTGCCACGTTACGCGCCGCATGCCTGGGCGTTCGGCTGGCTGTTGAACCTGCGCAATTTTGTTCCCGGTGCTGCGTGGCTGTCAGAAAAAACGCTGGGATTTTCGGCGCGGCGGAAGTTGCCGCTGTGGCGGCGTCCGCTGCTTTCGTCGATCGGTGCGGCGCGCTGGCAGAAGGCGATGCGCAAGGCCAAGGCGGAGAAATCGGAAACTTATTTCGGGCCTGAGCGCGATGTGGTGTTGTGGGTCGATACGTTCACCAATTATTTCGAAGGTCCCAGCAAGGATTTCCCCGGCATCAGTGCAGAGGCCGCGTCGATCGTGCTGCACAAGGCAGGCTATAACGTCGACCTGATCGGCGGCGCGACGGGCGAACGTCCGCTATGTTGTGGGCGCACGTTCCTGGCTACGGGCATGGTCGAGGAGGCGAAGAAGGAAGCGCGCCGCACCATCGCCGCACTTAGGCCCTACATTGATCGCGGCGTACCGATCATCGGCCTGGAGCCGTCATGCCTGCTGACGTTGCGTGATGAATTCAAATCGATGTTGCCGGGTGAAGAGACCGACGCGCTGGCCAGTCGCGCGTTCCTGTTTGAGGAATTCCTGGTCGCCGAGAAAAACGCCGGGCGCTTCGATCCGGCGAGGCTGGAGATGAAACCGATCAAGGCGAAAGAAGCGTTGCTGCACGGCCATTGCCACCAGAAAGCGTTTGGCGCGATGAGCGCAGTCGAAGAGGTGCTGTCCTGGGTGCCGGAACTGAAGACCACGACGGTTGAATCGAGCTGCTGCGGCATGGCCGGCGCGTTCGGCTATGAGGCGGCGCATTTCGATGTTTCGATGGCGATGGGTGAGCTCTCGTTGTTGCCTGCCGTTCGCAAAGCCGGTGCCGATACCATCATCGTCGCCGACGGCACCAGTTGCCGCCACCAGATTGCCGATGGTGCGCAGCGCGAGGCCGTGCCGGTTGCGGTGGTGCTGGCGCAAGCGGTGGTGAGCCTGGTAGCCGTCAGGAAATAGTGCATGGCCGGGCTGGCTACGCACTCGTTGTTCGACGAAAGGCTTTATCCGTTTTCCTGCGCTAGACAAATCGCAAACGTGCGGATTAAATGTGCCGCACGCTTGAACAGCTTGTACATCAAGGAGAAAACGCCATGTCCGGATCCGCCTTAAATCCAATTCGTCCACTGGTAGCGGCGATTGCCATTGCCCTGTCTGGTTTCATCGCGGCACCGGCTGC
>JBDTWS010000215.1:0-5570 GCA_040006575.1 Betaproteobacteria bacterium | reverse complement strand
TTCAGAAAATCCGCAGGCGCATCTGTTCCTGATCGATTACGAAACCAAACAGCGGATCAAGATCTGGGGAAACGCACGCGTCGTTAAAGATGATGATGCGCTGATCGCGCAGCTGATGCCACGGGACTATGCGGCGAAGGCGGAGCAGGCGATTATTTTCAATGTGGTGGCGTGGGACGCGAATTGTCCGCAGCATATTCCGCAGCGGTTTGATGCGGATGTTGTTGCGAACGTGCTGCGCGATCGCGATCGGCGGATTGTGGAGCTTGAGGCGGAAGTGGCGCGGCTGCGGGCGGGGTGAGGTGTGTTTGAGATATCAGCGCTTTCGGTTAGCTGGCGCATGGCTGGTTTGCTTCCCACAAAGCGTGAGCCTTGGGTGCGCACGCATTGGTGTATAAATAAAAAATAAAGCGAGGTTTGAAAAACAAAGTTCGCAGCCAATGACCTGGAATTTCATCCATGAACATACAAGCGCAAATCAAAAACTACATTGCCGGCCAGGCCGAACCAAAGCGCAGTGAGATACAGGAGCTGCATAAGCGGATCACGGAGACGTTACCCGGATGCAAATTGTGGTTCTCCGATGGCAAGGACAGCGAGGGCAAAGTTGTCAGCAACCCTACTATTGGCTACGGACTTCACACGATTAAATATGCCGACGGAAAAACCCGGGAGTTTTTTCAGATTGGTTTGCTCGCCAACTCAACCGGCATCTCGGTCCATATCATTGGCATCAAGGACAAGACGTACCTGGCCGAGACGTTTGGGAAAAAACTGGGCAAGGCCAGCGTGAGCGGGTATTGCATCAAGTTCAAAACGCTGAAGGATATAGACGTTGGGACGCTTGAGGAGGCGATACGGTATGGGGTGGGGGTTACGAGTGGGAATTAGGATTTGACGGTGCAAACGCGCGGGTAAATCGAGCACCCGCGCGGCTTCTGGGCCGAAAATGCCTGTATCACCGCGCCGGCGCTGGAGTCTGGCATGAAGAAACCATCTCAAAACCGTCTTTCCCGCGCAGGCGGGAATCCAGTGACTTTTCGACGAACGACGCTGGATTCCCGCCTTCGCGGGAACGACGGAGGTGCGATGGCGTTCACATGTTTTAGTCGCCGGATCAATGAAAACCCCGTTCGTGCTGAGCCTGTCGAAGCACTGTCACCGCAAGCTATTGATGCATCGCGGCCCTTTCATTGTTCGACAGGCTCACCACGAACGGGAATGAAGATAGCGATGTGTCACCACGCAACCTGGATCCCCGCCTTCGCGAGGATGACGGTGGCGTGTTTTTCTTCAGCACACGTAGCACGACTGCAGAGCGCCATCCGGTGCGGTTTCCATGGCACAAACGCCCTGGAAGCCGCCCCAGTGCTTGAGTTTGAATATCAAGACTCGAATAACTTCAAAGATTCTCGTGAACGATGACACCTTCCATCGAATCCACCGGATGACGCCAGGGTGCTAACTCAAGCAACCGTTTAGTTTCGGCAACCCCCGCATGCCGGCGAATGCGAATGCCCGCAGGCGTGAAGTCGATATCCTTTATTTGATCCTCTCCTTCGCGCGGCGGCGATACCAGCGGCACCACGTGCATGATCGTTCCGCAACCCCATGATGATCGGGATGCGTGCGATCCGGAAATAGCGCGCTAACCGATCCAGTGCCACTCCTCGGCGTACCCATACGCCAGGATGAACACGCCGACCAGGAAAAGGCCGATGGGCCAGCGGAAGCCGCGCACGACCAGCTCCTCGCTCAGCACGGCGTCACTGGGCATATCCTTGCGCACGCTGAGCAATACCGGTGTTTCTGCAAGATGAAATGAGGGATGGAGTTCGACTGTGGTGCGATAACGCTGGTCACCGACCGCATACTCGACACTGCAGTCCCTGCGGCCCCAATCGTCAGAACTTGCATCCGAGACGCTGACGATCTTGCCCTTTATGTGGAAGCGCCTGGCCCGTTCACTCAGGCAGGCCTGGTTGGAACCGCGCACGATCCAGGCGCCCAGAACACCCGCCAGCATGAAGATCGTGCCGAGGAACCAGGCCAGTGCCAGAGGCATGTCGCGCATGATCGAATAGTCCTTTCCAAAACAAAGCGGGCCAGATCAATCCGTGACCGCACTCTTGCCCGACGTCCGCACGCACTTGAAATACCTCCCCGACACCTCCCGCGTATTGTAGCCTCGGTTGCACCCACGCCGCTCGCCGCTTCGCCAGTTCTTCGAACTCAACCAGCAGTAGCTGGAGCCGGCCCGTTGCGCTTTGCACCATGGCGCTTCTCGACTAAAATTCGCACTCTCCCTGGTTCCGGTTCACGAAATTTAGACAGCGCCGCGCTCGATATCTTCAGAAATTATCGATGCGATAGTCTTTGTTTTCGCAATGAATGGAATCGAAACAGCAAACTAATTTATTGCATCCAAGTGACTAGAATCCTTCGCCTCATGGGCGCTCTCATAAGCGCTACGTATTTGTCATGTATACCTGCCGCCGCACAAGTTGCTTACAACCTTCGGGCGGTAGTTGGCGGGGGTGAACAAGAAACCGGCCCCGGACAATCTGTAAAACTCGTCAGCACCCTCGGGATGGCGATCGCGCCCGATGGCAGTCTTTTCTTTGTTGATCTCAACCGCGTACTTCGCCTTGATATTGGCACCAATCTCGTATCCGTGGTCGCGGGAAATCCAGCCACCACGGTATTGGGCGGTTTCTCCGGAGACGGCGGGCCGGCCGTTGATGCCCTGCTCAATGAACCGTATGACATTGCTTTTGATGCAGCAGGCAACATTTTCATTGCTGACAACGGCAACCTGCGCTTGCGACGTATCGATAAGATCACAGGCATTATCAGTACCGTTGCCGGAACAGGTGTGTTTGGATATTCCGGCGACGACGGGCCCGCAGTTGACGCACAACTCGGGTTCGTTCGCGGCCTGTCTATCGACCTGACGGGGGGGTTGCTACTTTCGGACTATGCCTTCCCGGCAACGCGAATCCGGCGCATCGATTTGCAGACAGGCGTAATCACTACATTTGCAGGTGGCGGCACCTCAAGCGCCGACAATGTTGCTGCAACGACGGCTGCGCTATGCAGCGATTCACGCGCTTTCGCCGCGCCTGATGCATATGTTTATGTTTCGGATTGCGATAAGGTCCGCCGTATTTCGCCGGGAACGAACTTGATTTCTACTTACGTCAATAGCGCCGGAGCTTCAGGCACAAATGCGGACGGAAGTGTTGCTGCCATTACAAAGCTATACACAGCCTCGACCCTCGCAATGGATCTGGATGGCAATTTATTGGTCGTTGAATTGGATCAAGGGAAAGTTCGGCGCGTCGACAAAGCTACGACAATTGTCACGACGATTGTGGGGGGAAGCTCCGAATTCTTCCCAGGACCGGATTCCTCGCCGGCCGTCGATACGCGCCTTAACCAACCCAGAGGCATTGTGGTTAGCGCCACTGGGACAATTTATCTCGCTGCCGGATCTACCGCACGCGTTCTGGCACTCGCACCTGTTCCATTTGGACTTTCAAGAGTGTCGCTGGCAAAATTTCATCCCGCCCCCGCTTCGTACCCGAACCAGATTTTGGTCGATCGCGCGGCAACGATTGCGGGGCCCGTAACAATTGAACCGCGCGCCGCCACTCAAGTCAGCGCGACAGAAGTCGGCCATATTGCGCAGTTCTATTTCAATGGTTTTATTGCAAACTTCGCCGGCGTTTCGGCAGTTGATCAGAATATGGTTCCGGTCGGTACCGTTACGGCGAAACGCTCGGATAGCCACAACTCGGAGATTCAGGTGGCCCTGTCAAGCGTTCCGGACAGGCAACGTGTCACTATCACGCTCAACGGTATTAACGGAGGGCCAAATTATTCGGTCTCCATGGGATTTCTCCTCGGCGACGTCAATGGGGATGGTGTCGTGGACGTGGCGGATCTGACGGCAACCAAGTCGCGTGCCGCACAAATCGCGATAGACGCGACAGGCCGCTATGACATTAGCGTGAATGGAGTTGTAACGGCTTCAGATATTGCGGCGATCAAGGCGCGGTATGGCAATGCGTTGCGCTGATGAGGCTTCGGAATTAATTATTTTTTGCAATGCTGAAATCAAGCGCCCGTGACGGGTTCGTTTCGCCTGTGCGGTAAGGATCCAAGACCACGTTAATTTTTAAAAGGGGATTTTGTTTTAACTCGCGAAGCAATCACACCTTGCCAAATTAAAGACGTCAGTCAGTGACCGCCCCTTTGCTCGCCGTCCCCACCAGCTTGAAATATTTCCCGAGCACGCCGCGCGTATAGCGTGGCTTCGGCTGCACCCACGCCGCGCGCCGCTTCGCCAGCTCTTCATCCGCCACATTCAACTGGATCAGCAACTGCTTCGCATCGATGGTGACCGAGTCGCCTTCGTTCACCAGCGCTATCGTGCCGCCCACAAACGCTTCCGGTGCGACATGACCAACGACCATTCCCCACGTACCACCGGAGAATCGTCCATCGGTAATCAGGCCCACGGTTTCGCCGAAGCCCTTGCCGATCAGCGCCGAGGTCGGCGCCAGCATCTCGCGCATACCCGGTCCGCCTTTCGGTCCTTCGTAGCGCAGCACAATCACGTCGCCGTGGTTGATCTTGTCGGCCATGATGGCTTCCATCAGTTGTGGCTCGGAATCGAACACGCGCGCGGGGCCGGTGATGACGGGGTTTTTCAATCCGGTGATTTTGGCTACGCAGCCTTCGGTGGCGAGGTTGCCCTTGAGGATGGCGAGGTGGCCCTGTTTGTAGAGCGCTTTCTCGATCGGCATGATCACGGGCTGGTCCTCATTTGGGTAACTCGGCGGCGTGTCGGGCACATCAGCCAGCGTTTCGGCGATGGTCTTGCCGCTGATGGTCATGCAGTCGCCGTTCAGCAATCCTGCATTCAGCAACACCTTCATCACCTGCGGGATGCCGCCGGCTTTGTGCAAGTCCACTGCAACGTACTTCCCGGACGGCTTCAAGTCACATATCACCGGCACTTTCTTGCGCATGCGTTCGAAATCATCGATGGTCCATTCCACTTCGGCTGAATGGGCGATGGCGAGGAAGTGCAGCACCGCGTTGGTGGATCCACCGACCGCCATGATGACGGCGATGGCGTTTTCCAGTGACTGGCGCGTAACGATGTCGCGTGGCTTGATACCTTGCTTTACGGCGTTCAGCAGGACGCGTGCGGATTCTGCGGCGGATTCTTTTTTCTCCGCGTCTTCCGCGGCCATGGTGCTGGAATACGGCAGCGACATGCCGATGGCTTCGCAGGCGCTGGACATGGTGTTGGCCGTGTACATGCCACCGCACGCACCCACGCCGGGGATGGCGCAACGTTCGATGCAGCCGAAATCTTCTTCGCTCATCTTGCCGGCATTGAATGCGCCCACCGCTTCGAACACGGAGACCACTTGCAGGTCCTGGCCCTTGTGATGGCCCGGTTTGATGGTGCCGCCGTAAACCATGATGGCGGGAATGTTCATGCGCAGCACGCCCATCATCGCGCCGGGGAGATTCTTGTCACACGCGCCGATGGC
>JBDTWS010000214.1:0-5605 GCA_040006575.1 Betaproteobacteria bacterium | reverse complement strand
AACTGGGACACGGTGCTGAGTAAAGTCTGGACTTCTGCATCAACGGTGAAAGAAAAAAATTCCGCCGTGTACCTGATGACAGAGTTTGAGCAGGACATGTTCAGCGGCAACTTCGGCGTGCGCGCCGTCAAGACCGAGGTGACCTCGATTTTCTACCAGGCCCTGACGGGTAAATGCGCAGCGTGGAATCCTCCGCTGGCACCACCGCCCTGCACCGTACCCGGCGCCATCACGTCAGCACGTGGCGTGCCGGTGTTGCAGCAGACCGTAGAGTCCGACCACACCGATTACCTGCCAAGTTTCAACCTGAGATGGAACATGGGAAAAGGCCTCATCGGCAGGCTGGCGCTGTCCAAGACATTGGGTCGTCCCAACTACGGTGAACTTGCTGGTTCGGTGGTGTTAAACAATACACTCCTCACCGGTACCGGCGGCAATCCCAACCTGAAGCCGATCACCTCCGCCAACGTGGACGCGTCACTGGCCTGGTACATCAGCCCGCGCAGCTACGTGTCCGCAGGCCTGTTTTCCCAGGACATCAAGAACTATGTGAAAACCGGCACCGCCCCAGTAGAACTGATCAACATCGACACGGGCCTGCCCGCAATCTACACGGTGACGTCACGCATCGGAAAAAGCGCAAAAATGAAGGGTGTGGAACTGGCAGGCGAAACTCCATTGTTCGGCGGCTTCGGCGTGCTGGGCAACGTGACGTACGTCGACGCCGAAGATGAGGACGGCCTTCCGTTGCTTGGCACATCGCTGTGGACGTACAACCTGCGCGCCTACTACGAAGACCCGAAGTTCAGCGCCAGTGTCGCCTACAACTACCGCAATGAATACGCGTATTTCTTCCAGGGCAATGGCACCAACACCCCCGGGAACGGCGCACGCTATTTCGCGGCGGCAGGAAGCCTGTCGGCATCGATCGGGTATCGCATTACCGACAACATCAGCGTTCATATCGACGGCAACAATCTCAACAACCCGGTCCGCTACACGTATCACGTCAACAAGAATGCGCCGGCTGCTTTTTATGAGAACGGCCGCCAATATTTCCTGACGTTGCGCGCGAAGTTCTAGTAGTAAAGTGCGCGATGGGGCGCGTTACGTATGATCGCGCCCCGCCGCCCACTGTCTTGCCCTGAAAGTTTTTTGTGACTCTCGCATCCGAGCCTATCCAATTGACAAAACAGCCCACCGCACCGCGCAACGCATGGTGGTGGATACCGACGCTCTACTTCGGCCAGGGCATTCCCTACGTCGTGGTGATGACGCTCTCGGTCATCTTGTACAAAAATCTTGCAATCTCGAACACCGACATAGCGCTGTATACCAGCTGGCTATACCTGCCTTGGGTCATCAAGCCGCTGTGGTCGCCTGTGGTCGACATGTTCCGGACCAAACGATTCTGGATCGTGATCCTGCAATTTGTTATTGGTGCGTCATTGGCGCTGGTCGCGCTGACGTTGCCGATGCCGATGTTTTTCCAGGTGACGCTGGCTGTTTTCTGGCTGATGGCCTTCAGTTCGGCCACACATGATATTGCAGCCGATGGTTTTTACATGCTGGCCCTGCCCGAGCATGAACAAGCAGCTTTTGTCGGTGTGCGCAGCACCTGCTACCGCATCGCCATGATTGCCGGACAGGGCGGGCTGGTGTTTATCGCCGGCAAATTGTCCGAGAACACCGGCAATGTGACGCTCGCGTGGTCGATCGTTTTTTTCATCCTTGCCGGACTGTTTTTCACGCTCTTCATTTATCACCGTTTTGTCTTGCCCGAGCCCGTCGCCGACCAGCCGGCGCGGCAGGACTTCGATGTCGTCAAAGGTTTCCAGGAAACCTTCAGCACTTTTTTCAAGCGTCCCGATATCTGGCGCATCCTCGCGTTCCTCATGCTGTTCCGCTTCGGCGAAGCGCAGGCGCTCAAGCTGGTCACGCCCTTCCTGCTTGATCCAGCGAGCAAGGGCGGGCTCGGGCTTGGCACGTCGGATGTCGGTCTCGTTTATGGAATCGTGGGGGCCATTGCGCTGACGGTTGGCGGGCTGCTGGGCGGGTACGTGATCTCGCGCAATGGACTCAGGCACTGGCTGTGGCCGATGCTGCTGGCGGTGCATCTGCCGAATATCGCGTTCGTGTATCTCGCCTTTGTGTTGCCGCAAAACATTTTCCTCGTGGCCGCCGCCATTGCCGTCGAGCAATTCGGCTATGGCTTTGGATTTGCCGCCTACCTACTGTTCATGATCATGGTTGCGGGCAGCGGCAGCGACGGCAAACACAAGACTGCGCACTATGCGATCTGTACGGGATTCATGGCGCTGGGCATGATGCTGCCGGGCATGGCCAGCGGCTGGATCCAGGAGCAACTTGGCTACCAGAATTTCTTTATCTGGGTGTGCATCGCCACCCTTCCCTCACTGGTGGCCACGGCATTTATCAAAGTTGATCCGCAATTCGGCCGAAAATCGGAACAACCTACATGAGTAGCAACGCGCCCGAAGGCCGGCTGATATCGCTGGACGCATTTCGCGGCTTTACCATCGCCGCCATGGTGCTGGTCAACAATCCCGGCGACTGGGGCTATCTCTATTCGCAGGTCGCGCACGCGAAGTGGAACGGCTGGACGTTCACGGACTGGATATTCCCGTTCTTCCTGTTCATTTGCGGTGTGTCGATGGTTTTTTCGCTCGGCCGGCGCGCGGCAGCAGGCGAAAACAAACGGCAGTTGCTGAGACAGCTTTACAAGCGCGCCGCCCTTATTTTCCTCATCGGGTTCCTGCTTAACTTCATTCCCAATTTCAATATTTTCACGGTGCGAATTCCCGGCGTGTTGCAGCGGATCGCAATCTGCACCGCGCTGGCTGCACCCATCGTGGTGTATTTCAACTGGCGCCAACAGTGCGCGTGGATCGGCGGTCTATTCCTGGTCTACGCCGTGCTGATGTTCTTCGTACCCGTACCGGACGCGCACGGCAACATTGTCGCCGCCGCACTTGAACCGGGCCGCGATTTCGGCGCCTACGTTGACCGGCTGCTGTTGAGCGGCCATTTGTGGGTGCAATCGAAAACCTGGGATCCGGAGGGACTGGTCACCACTCTGCCCGCGCTGTGCACGCAGCTGTTCGGTGTACTCGCCGGCCAGTGGCTGTTGTCGGCGTATGGCAAGGCTGAAAAGACCGTGTGGATGATGCTGGCCGGGCTGGCGTTCCTGTGGGTCGGCGTCATCATCGATGCCACCTTCATGCCGATCAACAAAAGCCTATGGACGATTTCGTATTCCATCTTCACGGCCGGCTGGGCGCTGCTGGTGTTTTCCGCGTTCTTCTGGCTGATCGACGGAAATGAATCGGCCGTACTGCGGGCACGTGCGCAACGCTGGCTGTTGCCCTTCACCATTTACGGCATGAATGCCCTGTTCATTTTCGCGTTCTCGGGACTGCTCGGGAAAATGTTGGGCTACATCAAATTCGCACAACCGGACGGCACGCTGCTGACGCTGAAGGCCGTTCTTTATTCGCCAATACAGTCCCTGCCACTGGCGCCGCTCGACGCCTCACTGCTGTTTGCGACCCTGTTCAACCTATGCATGTTTTTCATTGCATGGCTCATGTGGAAGAAAAAATGGTTTATCAAAGTATAAATTCAAGCATTGGCGCGCCTTCCAGGCGATTTATGCCCCGAAAAGCGCGCCAAATGGCGATCTCGGTGTTGTTATGCGGGTTGGCGATCGTCGCGGGTTGCGCAAACGACACGACCTCCGCAGCGAATACCGCCGGCGGTGCCGCCTTTTCCGTTCTGCCACCGCCGGTGCCACGTGAGTTCCGCGCCGCATGGGTGGCGACCGTGGCCAATATCGACTGGCCCAGCAAAAAGGGACTTCCGGTCGAACAGCAGAGACAGGAAATCATCCGCATCGTCGAGCGCGCGAAAGAGCTCAACCTCAACGCCATCATTTTCCAGGTGCGACCCGCTGCGGACGCGCTGTACGCCTCGCCTTTGGAGCCGTGGTCTGAATACCTCACGGGAGAGCAAGGCAAGCCGCCAGAGCCCTTCTATGACCCGCTGGCGATGTGGATCGAGGAGTCGCACAAGCGCGGCCTGGAACTGCACGCCTGGTTCAATCCCTATCGTGCCCGCCATACGTCGGCCAAAGGCCCGCAGGCCAAATCGCACGTGGCCAATACGCATCCTGCGGTCGTCAAGGAATATGGCGGTTACCTGTGGATGGATCCCGCGGAGCCGTTTGCGGCACAGCGCTCCATCGACGTCATCCTCGACGTGGTGCGCCGGTACGATGTGGATGGCGTACATGTCGATGATTATTTCTACCCCTATCCGGTTGCATTGAATCCAGGTGCACCGCCAACCGAGAACGCGCCTGAACTCGATTTTCCCGATGAACCCGCCTGGAGCCGCTACATCCTTTCCGGCGGACGCCTCAGCCGCGCCGACTGGCGCCGGCAAAACGTCAACCAGCTCATCGAACGCATTTACAACGATGTGCATCGCGAAAAACTCTGGGTAAAAGTTGGCGTCAGTCCGTTCGGCATCGGCCGGCCCGACCGTCGCCCGCCGGGAATTGCCGGCTTCAGCCAGTACGACAAGCTCTACGCCGACGTCGAGCTCTGGTTTCGCAGCGGCTGGCTGGATTACCTGGCGCCGCAACTCTACTGGCCGATTGAACAGGCGCCGCAGGCCTTCGGTACGCTCATGGAGTACTGGATCGCCGAAAATACGGCCGGCCGCCACCTGTGGCCCGGTCTCTTCACCAGCCGCATCGACAGTTCAGCCAAGTCGTGGAAGCCCGAAGACATCACCAACCAGATCGCGATGATGCGCAACCGCAAGCCGGTGGGCGGGCATATCCATTTCAGCATGGTCACACTCATGGAGAATCGTCGCGACGTCAACGAACAGTTGAAGCGTGCCTACCAGACACCGGCGCTGGTCCCGGCGACACCGTGGCTGGACAATGTCGCGCCCGCGACGCCGATTGTTGACGGACTGGCGATTGTCGCCGGACGCCCGGCGATTACCTTGCAACTTTCTGCTGCGCCCGGGAAAGCGGTCTCGCAATACGCGGTGTGGTCGCGATATGGCGGGGAATGGCAGTTGAAAATTGTACCGATCGACATTCGGAAGCCGCGCACCGAAGTGACCCTGGCAGCGGCTTCTACAAAAGGCGCACTGTCCGCCGTTTCAGTTTCGGCCATTGACCGCATGGGCAATGAAAGCAAAAGCATCCAAACGATATATGGCACGGGCGGCATGAAGTGATGAATGCTCCACCCATCGGGCTGGGCATGGATGCAGGCGGTACGCGTACCCGCTGGGCACTTGCCGACGCATCGCGCCAGTTGCTCGGCAGCGGTGAAGCGCCGGGCATGACTGCGCTGCAAATGAATACGGACGCGGGTCGGGATCACATTCGCGCCGTGTTGCGCGCCATCATGGATGCGCTGCCTAAAGGCGTGTTGCCTGGCCAGGTGTGCGCGGGAATCACCGGACACACCGAAGGCGGCGCTTCGCTGGCCGCGTTGATTGCATCGCAATGCGGCCTTGACCCGGCCGCCGTTTCACTTCGCAGTGATATCGAGATTGCCTA
>JBDTWS010000213.1:0-5762 GCA_040006575.1 Betaproteobacteria bacterium | reverse complement strand
CGAAATATCACGTTCCAGTGAGCGAAATACACGGCCATCGCGACTATGCGGAAACACTGTGTCCGGGGAAGAACCTGTACCGGTATTTGCAGGAGGGCTATTTTGCGAGACAGGTTTCGCTGGCGCTGAAAGAAAAATAAAGTGAAAAATCAATAAAGCCGCGTGCCCGAAAATGACGTGCCACCTTCGAGCGCTACTTCGCCGCAAGTCCCGTTGTGTGACTCACTACGATCTGCCAGCGGCCATCGCGTTTCACCAGCGTATCGGTGAAGCGCACCTTCACCTCAAATGTTTTTCCGGCGGACATACCCTTGACATGGGTAATCCCCTGCACAACGGCGGCATCGCTATTGGCGCCGTAGATTCGCGCGCTCATATCCTGGTTGCGGAAAATCTCGTATACCGGATCACCCGCACGCACTTCATCGATGTTTTGTGCGCGCGATTGCACGTTGCCCTGCGAATCGACCAGCACGAATTCAGTCGCCAGCAGTTTTTCCAGTCGCGCAAGATCGCGCAGGCGAAATGCGTCGCAGGCCTGCTGCGTGACGTCCATCACCTCGGTGGATGCAACCGGCGCGACGGTGGCGGCAAGCGAAATTGGTACCGACAGGAAAAGCACAGCGAGCACAGGCAGCAGGCGTTGACGCATGGAGGTCCCTCGTGAGAAAACAAGCTGCATGTTAGCGGCGACGCGCCTGTCGCAACAGGCCCATTCGCGCGCAACCGCCGGGCCCGCAGGCAAAGTGACCGCCAGGCGCGCAACGTGCTGTAGGCAGGCAATTGATGCAGTGGAGGCGCGCGTTGAAAACAGATTCACCCAAGACCGCTACTTTGCAACTCAATCGCGGTACAAATGAAATTGCAGTAACCGCCCGTTGTTCGTAAACTCATGCAGCCGGGCTGGTAACGGCGGCCAATTGCGGCCATTTTATGCAGCATTGCAAACTCACTTCACACCGGTTCATCGCTCCCCTGGAGGCACGAACATGAAAGCCATATCTAAATTCGCTGCGGTTCTGCTGGCAATTGCGCCGGTGTTTTTTTCGGCCATGGTCCTGGCCGATCCCGTGCCGATCACGCCGGGCGAGTATGAACTGACCATCGCCACCTCGATTCGCGGTGAGGCCCCACGGCCCGACAAATATACGCGCTGCATCAAGGAAACCGATCTTGAAAACGTCGAGGCTATTTTCAACACGCGCTTCTTCGCCGGCTTCAAGGCCGATCCCACGTGCAAGGCCGACGCCGTGACCATGGCCGCCGGCAAGATCAGCTACAACGCCGAATGCCAGAAACAGACCGTGCGCGTCGAGGGCCGAACCACCGCGAAAAATTTTTCGGTCCGGCGCGTCGCCAAGGCCAAGGCCGTGAACGGGCTGGGTGCGGACAGCAGGATCGACGGAAAACTCCTCGGCGAGTGCAAGTAACGCGATGTCCATTTCCTCACGGCGCACGCACTGAAACATGTCCACCGGTAATTCACCGCCGCTGTTTTCACGGCTGGAAGAAGGCGCGCTTCGCGGGGCCTGTGTCAACTGCGATGCACCCGTTGCGCCCGCGCAAAAATTCTGCGGACAATGCGCACAAAAAATTCCAGCGCACCGTCTCACCGTGCACGAGGTCACCCACGATGTATTGCATGCGTTCCTGCATGTCGATCACAGTGTGCTTTCGCTGGTGCGCGCACTGCTGGTGCGGCCGGGGCAGGTAGCGCGCGAGTACATTGCAGGCCACCGCAAACGTTATTTCTCGCCGTTCACGTTTGTCATCATCGTCGTCGGCGTGGCCTCGCTGGCGCTGGCCGCGTCGGGCATCATTTCACCCACCACGCCGGATGGCCGCATCAACAGTGCGACCGAATTCCTGCAGCGCCACGTCAATCTCGTCATCCTGCTGCAACTGCCGCTACTGAGCCTGTTCAGCCTTCTGTTGTTCCGCAGCAGCGGTTTTCATTTCGCCGAGCATATGGTGCTGGCCGCTTACACATCGGGCATGCGCTCGATCGTCTTCACGCTGGTCACATTGCCGGTCTGGCGCCTGCTGCAGGGTGTCGTCGCCGTGCAGTGGATCATCTATGGATACCTGCTGGTGTGGGCCATTTACTTTGGCTTTGCGTCGTCACAGTTTCACGAAGGCCATCGCGGCTGGCTGTGGTTCAAGGGATTCATGGCGGCCGCATTGGCGCATCTCACCACCACGGTGCTGATGGTCATCGCGATTTTTGTTTACGTCAAATTTTTCACAGGCTGAGGGCGCTAGCCGGTTCGGGTTGTCGCACCTCGACCGCGCTCACGTTTTCAACGCATTTTCGACGCATTCATCGCAGCTAACCACTGCATTTTTCCCACCCGTGAAGGAGATCGAGATGGCCCACTACGTAGATGGTTATGTTATCCCCGTACCGAAAACCAAGGTGGCCGCCTACCGCGCCCTGGCGCGCAAGGCCGGCAAGATATGGATGGAATTCGGCGCGGTCAGTTACACCGAATGCGTGGCCGATGATGTCAAGCCGGGCAAGCTCACCTCATTCCCACAGGCCGTAAAACTGAAGCCATCGGAAGTGGTGGTGTTCTCCTTCATCGTCTACGAAACGCGCAAGCAGCGCGACAGCATCAACGCCAGGGTGATGAAGGATCCGCGCATTCTCGCCATGGACCCCAAGACCATGCCCTTCGATGGCAAGCGCATGTTCTTCGGGGGTTTCAAGACGCTGGTGGAGTTCTAGTACAGCCGGGCTTTACGTTTCTTTTTTTGCATCACTGGCTTCCGCGCAAGCTCACACGGGAACTTTTGTCCCCGTTACGCGGAAGAGTTTGAATGCGCCGAAAACGCCACGCGCCTGACGCGGCGACACACCTGGCGCGCCTGTGCATTCAACCCCCGGAGACTATTCATGCGCCTGACCAGCACGCTGTTTTGCGGATTTGCTTTGCTTAGCGCTTCTCCGCCGGTAATTTTTTCACCCGGCGCACACGCGCAGCAACAGGCCGAAACGCCGGCGTCAAGGGTCATGCTGGCCTGGCTGGCGGCCTTTAATTCCGGCGACGACGCGCAGTTCAAGGTGTTCGACGAAACCTACAAGCCCACTCGCTCCATGAGCAAGATGCGCGATTTCCGCAACCAGGTGGGTGGCTTTACGCTGGCGCGCATCGAGAAAAATGAGGCGACCGCCGTTACCGCATTGTTGAAGGAAAAAGGCTCCGACAATGTTGTGCGCATGGAAATGACCGTCACCGCCGACGATCCGCCAAAAATGGTGGGCGCCCGGCTGCAGCTCATCCCGCCACCCGCCGATCTCGCACCTGCGCGGCTGGCAGAAGCCGATGCAATGGCCGCCATCGTAAAAGAAGTCGATGCGGCCGCACGTGACGACCAGTTTTCCGGTGTCGTGCTGATTGCGCGCAACGGCAAGGTCATCATGGAGAAAGCCTGGGGGCAAGCGGACCGCGCAAGCAAAGTGCCGGTCGCACTCGATACGCAATTCCGCATCGGCTCGATGAACAAGATGTTTACCTCGGTGGCGATATTGCAGCTGATCGATGCCGGCAAACTTTCGCTCGATGACACAGTGGGCAAGCGTCTTCCGGACTATCCCAATAAAGACGTCGCCGGCAAAGTCACGATTCGCCATTTGCTCACCCACACCGGCGGTACCGGCGATATTTTCGGACCGGAATTTGACAAGCAGCGCCTCACGCTCAAAACCCATGCCGACTACCTGAAGCTGTATGGCGAACGCGCACCCGGCTACGAGCCCGGCGCGCAGTCGCGCTATTCCAATTACGGTTTCGTACTGCTGGGCGCCATCATCGAAAAAATCAGCGGCATGTCGTACTACGACTACGTGCAGAAAAACATTTTCCAGCCGGCCGGGATGACGGCGACGGCTTCACTGCCCGAAAACGAAAAAGTCGCGAAACGCTCAATGGGTTACATGAAGGAAGGCGGCAAATGGGTCGCCAATACCGATACGCTGCCGTGGCGCGGCACATCGGCAGGCGGCGGATATTCCACCGCCGGCGACCTGCTGCGTTTTGCCGAAGCACTGCAGTCTGGCAAGCTCGTCTCCAAACCTCTCTTAGCCGAAGCGACGCGCAACCAGGCCGACCGCTATGGTTTTGGCTTCGGCGTACGTGCCGATGGAAAATGGCAGTCGTATGGACACGGTGGCGGTGCGCCCGGCATGAACGGCGAGCTGCGGATTATTCCGCAGCAGGGCTACGTGCTGGTGGCGCTCAGTAACCTGGATCCGCCGGCCGCGTCACGTGTGCTGGATTTCGTGGGCAACCGTTTGCCGGGATCGGATTAGTTCAGCCGGCATTGTTGTTTCACTCGATTGAGTGATGAGCGGTATGTCACCTTTTTAAAGTGGGCCCCTTGTCCAGGATCACCAGCGCGATACCACCCAGTATCGCCAGCGAAGCCAGCACCAGCCGCAGCGACAGCGGTTCGGACAGGAAAGCAATGCCGCCCAGTGCAGCCAGTACCGGCACACTGAGTTGCACGGTGGCGGCGCTGGTGGCTTTCAGCCCCGGCAGCGCGGTGTACCAGATCGCGTAACCGATTCCCGAGGCCACCGCACCCGACATCACGGCATAGATAACGCCGACGGTATCGGCAGAAGCATGTGACATGTTCAGCAAGCCGAGCGCTGCCGCAATCGGCGCAGCGCGCAGGAAATTTCCCGTTGTGACATTGAGGGCCGCGCCGCCCGTGCGTCCGCGCAATGAATACACACCCCAGGCAATGCCCGCCGTGATCATCAGCAGCGAGCCCGTCAGTGGTGGCGCCGCAGCACCGGGCAACATCAGCCACGCCAGGCCGCCCAGCGCGGACAGCAGGCCCATCCATTGCAGCGGCCGCAGGCGTTCACCGGAGTGCAAGCCCTTGCCGATCATCGTCGCCTGCACCGCGCCGAACAGCAGCAGCGCACCGGTCGCGGCGGTGAGCATTACATAGGCAAATGAGAAACAGGCGGCGTAGGCAAACAGGGCGATTGCCGAAGGCCAGTTACCACTGGCGTTAAGCCGTTCACGGCGCAGGCTGGCCATCAGCCACAGCACGATGGCGCCGGAGACGAGGCGGATGGCGGTGAATGTCGCGGCATCGATGCTGGCCTGCTTGAGAGCAAGCCGGCACAGCAGCGAATTTCCGGCGAAGGCCATCATCGCCAGCGCGGTCAGGAGGAACAGGCGGAGTGGGGTCAAGGATTTTGCCGGCGAATTTCGCTATGGCCAGGCCGGGACAAGGGCAATGGTCGCGTAGTGGCGTTCCGGGTGGGAACGCCGCTCAGCGCGCCGTCTCCTGCACAAAGATGTGCCACTTCGGCCGCTGCCAGCTTTTGCGGAATTCCGCCAGGTTGCTTTCCACGGCATTGCCCTTGCGCTCGTGGCCATCGTAGAACGCGATGAGCTCGGTCTGCTGACCCGGCTTGCCGAATTCCTCGTCGAACTGTTTCACGATGAGATTGGCCGGCATGGCAAGGCGGCCCAATACCTCGACGAGCGGGAATTTGATGCCCTTGACCGGCGCCTGCGGCTCATAGGATTTGTAAACCAGTTCCGTGCACACCAGCGCCGCATCGGTCTGGAAATCGAAATCGAAATCGTAAGGGCGGCCACTGTACTTGAACGCGCGGAAAATAGCCGATGCCTTTTCTGCGTTCGCGAGACGTGGACGCAGCACGGCGAATGCATCGGCATCCGCCGTGTGTTCGAAGGCGCTGAATACCACGCCTTCGCTGACGGCTTCGATCACGC
>JBDTWS010000212.1:0-5772 GCA_040006575.1 Betaproteobacteria bacterium | reverse complement strand
CCGGTCGACCCGCCCGTGAAATAAAGGGCGCTCACCTGCGAGGCATCGATACCGGCGAGTCGCAGCGTTTCGTGCGCCGCGTCGACGATGCGGGTGACCTGGTGATCCAGCGCGCCGGCCTGTTGCGATGCGCTGAATGCCGTCTTCAAGTCATCTTCCACCGTGGCGAGGTCGATGACGGCATCGCCGTTGGTGGCAACCTCAATCTTCGCCTGCTCGGCTTGCGCCGCCAGCTGGTGGCCGAGTCGGTGCGTCACCACCGTCATCAGCCGTGCAAACTTCACGAGGTCGCCATACATGCTGATCATTTCGCGCAGTTCGATGATGCGATTGTGGGCGTACACCGTGTTGATAAGGTGCCAGGTCGAGAGGTCGAAATAGACTTTGCCCGGCACTCGTCGGCCGGGCTCCGCTCCACTCGCGCGGCCTAGCGACCCGTAGCCCAGCGCCGGCATGATGGCGGCCAGGTTCACGGACTGGTCGAAATCGGTGCCCGCAACGTGAATGCCGTGGTTCGCCAGGATGTCGTTGTGGCGATCCGCGCGCGCATGATGGCTGGGACCCACGCGCACCAGTGAAAAATCCGACGTGCCGCCACCGATATCGGCCACCAGCACCAGTTGTTCTGTTGAGATTGTGGATTCGTAATCCAGCGCAGCCGCGATCGGCTCGAACTGGAAAGCAGTCTCCAAAAATCCTGCGGCGTGCGCGGCGGTGGCCAGCGATTCCTGCGCACGGCGGTCGCGCTCAGGGTCGCCATCGACGAACCAGACCGGCCGGCCGATCACTGCCCGCGTCAATGGATGCCCATGCTGCTGTTCGGCGACGCGTTTGAGGTGCTTCAGGTAACCAATGACGACGTCGATATATTTAATGGTGATGCCGTGGCCGATCTCGGTGGTCTGGTCCATCAGGTCCGAGCCGAGGATGCTTTTGATCGAGCGCATCAGGCGGCCATCGAAGCCATCGACATACGCCGCAACCGCCTCGCGGCCGAAACTGCGCGATTCATCCTCCGCGTTGTAGAACACGGCGGTCGGCATGGTGCGAAAGCCGGGCTCGAGTTCCACCAGCTTCATGCCGTTTCCGTGCGGAATGGCGATGGCCGAGTTGGAGGTGCCGAAGTCGATGGCGCAGAAGTTTTGTGCGGGCATGGGTGCGGGCATTTTTTGCGGAATCGAATACGCGAGGTTGAAACGTCGCGAGCGATAGCTGATGGAGTTGGGCGAGGCAAGAATTGCGGCGGACGCGGATTATAACGAGGATGTAACGAGTTCGCAAAAAAGGGGGCATGTGGGCGCGCCTAAGCCAACGGAATACGTTCCCGCTTAGCGCGCCTAGAAATTCTACCGTTCGTGCTGGTCCTTCGAGAGCCTAAGGACAGGTGCGCTACGCGCATCGAAGCACATGGATGGGCTTGCGAGGCAGCGTAGCCCGCTATGCCCTTCGATACCTCAGGGCGAACGGGTGAGAGGTGAGGATTTCCAGAATTCAATGTGCTGTACCTTGTCCTCAACTTCTCTCAATTCAGCAGATAAAACTCCAGAGCTGGCGCGGCTCTCCAGCCATTTTCGACTGGAAGAGCCCGCCAAATGGCGTTTTACAACCACGATCCCCAAGAAAAACAACCCCGATCGCCAAGAACCAGGCATTGACGCAAGCAACAATCCGCACCACCCAAATCACACCAAATCTCAAACCTCATCCCGCCCAATCTGCCGTAAAAAATCTGCAATCGTCTTCCCCGGCTCATCGCGAAAAGTTTTCTCCCGCACCTTCAACTCACGCATGCGATCCAGCCGGAACATGCGAAATGCCTGCCGCAGTTCGCACCACGCGGCGAGCGTCCAGCGCTCGCCCCAGAAATGCAGCGCAAGCGGGCGCAGGTCACGCTGCGATTCACGGTTGTCTTCGGTGGCGTAATCGACCTGCACGAACTGGCGGGCCTTGACCGCCTGGCGCAGCATTTCAAATCGCGCCGCCACGGCGCGATCAACGTGAAAGTCGGGTACGAATACCTGTGTGGTTTCCAGCGCGGCGCGGCGATTGTCCGGCAGCACCGCGGCAATTTTTTCCATGGCGCGGACCGCACTTTTCGCCAGTTCCTGGCTGCCGTAGGCACTGGCCATGCGCGCGCCGATCAGCAGCGCTTCAACTTCATCGTAATCAAACATCAGCGGGGGAAGATCGAAACCTTTTTTCAGCGCATAGCCCACGCCGGCTTCTCCGAGCACGGGCACGCCGGAGAGCGAGAGGTCCTGCACGTCGCGATAGATGGTGCGGTCGGATACACCCAGCCGCTCGGCCAGGTAGCGGGCGGTCGTGAGCCTGCGGCCACGCAGGATCTGCACGATTTCAAACAGGCGGTCTGCCCGCCGCATTTAGCCGCGGCCCTTGTTCCGGCTGCGCGCTTCGGAGCTGGGCAGGTTTTTCCAGTTCCACCATTTCAGTTTTTCCGCATCGTGCGTGGCGTGGGAGGCGTAGTACACCGCGCAGCGGAATGTGTAGAGCACGCACGGATCCTGGTAGCCGCCCGTCATATCGCTCAGCTTCTTGTACAGCGCCTCCGGACTGCGATTTTTCAGCTGGGCAATCCGGGTGATGCCCATGCTGATCAAATCCTCCGCAATGCTGGCGCCGACACTGGGGATTTGCTCCAGCTCGGATTTCACACGAGTTGCGCGCGGCGAGCGTGGCAAGCGTGGCAAGCGTGGTGGGGGCGCACTAGCCGCCATGGCCGGCCTTGAAATGCGGATTTTCGATGATGCCGATGACATTGCCAAAGGGGTCACGCACGGTGGCCACCCGTATACCGTCGCCCACATCCTTGATCTCCTCATTGGGTTTGGCGCCAAGCGCGATCAGGCGCGCATGTTCGGCTTCGATGTCGGGCGTGCCCCAGTAGGTGGCGACACCGTCCGTATCGGGAAGCAAACCGAGTTCGTAGCCGCCGACATCGAAGCCGACATAAAACGGATGATTGAAATAGGGCGGATGGCCGGTGACCTGTGTGAACCATTCCGTCGCTTTGGCGAGATCACTGATGCCATAAATCACGGTACGCAGTCCCTGCAACATGGCCATCCCCTCTTGATATTCTTGTGTCTGAATCTGCTACCGGCACATTGTGGACGGCGGCTCCTGACAACGTACTGTCAGTAGTGACATGTCAGGAGCGTTACTTTCACGTTTCTAGGTTATGGCCAGCATGCGACCACAGAAGATCACGCTCAGCCACAGCAGGATGGAAATGGCGGTCAGCAATTTTGCCGCAAGTGGCGCAGGTTTTCCGGTGTCCCATTGCGCGACTGACGCGTATGGGCCGGTATGGAACGCCAGTGCATTGCAGGCTGAAAGAAAAATCAGCCCAATCTTGATGGTGAAAATGCGATTGGCCAGCAATTCATTGGGATGCCCCGCCAGCAGCAGCGCGCCGCTGGGGACAACGATCAATACGGCGGCCAGCGACAGGGGCAACAGGAATCTCGCCAGCGCACGGATCGAAATATTTTTGGCGAGGCCCAGAACGCGCAAGTCGAACATCACCACGGCGCCGACCATGAATACGATGCCCCACAGGTGCACGGTCTTGATGAGCGGCAGCGCCCAGCTGGCGTTTTTCAGCAGGGCCGTGAGCGGGAAATCGGGAGCGGGCATAGTCGCACTTGTGAGGTACTTGCCAGTACCTGTGAGGACAGGGTCTCACATTATCGCAGCCCGCTTGCATCGCGCGGCAAGTCGCGTGCTGTTTACTCCGTGAGCCGTATTTCCAGCTTGAACAGGTCGAGATTCAGACCGATGTCCGCAAAGCCGAACACTTCATTCTTGAAGTTGAATTGGTCGATTGCATAATCGGCAATCGCCGGTGACAGCCGCGGATCCAGCTTGCGGGCCTTGGCCACCACGAACGCCATATCTGTGGGCCTGAGCACGAACGCGAATCTGCCGGCGCAGCGCATGTTTTCACTGGTAAGGCAGTTGGCGTAGGCGTCGGATTTGTTCACGCCGAAAGCAGGATTGGCGCGGAACGTGGTTGAAACGATGACGGCGCCGGTGTCAGCGTCGATCCCCGCGTAGTCGCCATCGGCGGTGGTGGGCGCGGGATCGGTCGAATACGCGAGAACGTTGATCAGGATGCGTCGTCCTGAAACCGTGTCGTACAGAGCAATGCTGGGGTGGCCATACGCGTGCGCGTCCGTGCTGTTGCGCGTGAGACTCGCCACGCCCAGCGAAAACGAAAGCTGCAGCGTCCTCGGCGTGCCCAGCCATGGCCTGACGCGGATTTCGCTGCCCACCGAGGCCGGCGTCGCGGTGGGAAATTGCATCGTGGGATTGACGCTGGTGGTGGCTGCCATGCGATCAACGCCACTGACATGGACGCCGATCGGGTTCAGGCCCAGAAAGCAGTTGGAAGTGGCCTGGATCGCGCAAAGACTGACGTATCGCTGGAAGAACGAGTGGGTCGCGACTTCGTACGGGTCGCCGGTGGCACTGGCCGTGAAAACGTCCGCGCGCGTGAGGCCGGTGCGTACACCGAACAGCGGGGTGGAACCCGTCGAATAGGGGCCGTCGCCCAGGGCGGAGGTGGTCAGCACGAATTTGGGAAGAGGTTGGTTGATTACGCTGACGCAGCTGTTCGACGCTGTGCGCGCCTGTGAGCTTTCCCCGCACAACGGCGATGCTAGGTGCTCAAGTTCCGTGGACCAGCCAAGTTGGAAGCGGAAAGTCTCCAGCCTGGTGTAGTTGATGGCACAGAAAGCGACGCCTTCATTGACCCAGCCGGCCGGCAGATTGTTATAGGCCACGTCGGGGTCAGGCGTGTAGCGGTGCCGGTTGCCGTTAGTGGTGTCGCGTGCGTTGAACAGCCGGTATACCGGATGGCGACTGGTCGCAGGACAGAAATTATCGACCGGTGTCTGGGCGTTGAATTCGACGCCGACGTAGTTCCAGCCCGAGCCGGGCTGGCGCAACGCGTTGTATTCGACGTTGCTGGCTGTATAGAAATGCGAGTTGGCCGATGGTGAATAGAAGCGGTGCACGGGACTGCTGCCTTGCGAACCGGCCGCCGGAATCGTGAATGTAACGCCTGAATCAACCCATCCCGGCCCGGCCTCACCGTTGACGACCGCCTTTATCTCCGCAGGCACTGTCAACAGGACGCGCCGGCCATTAATGAGGTTGATGTACTCGAATACGGTTTCGGCCTCGACCACATGGGCCCATGCAGCAAGCGTGGACAGCAACGCCAGGAACGCAATTCGCCGTGTGCGGCTGGAAAGAGAGGCGGCAATCATTGGCAGGCGGTGCAGGTACGACGTGGTCATGTTCGACATCCGCAGTCACGAAAGAATGCCCCGATTTTCGCACCCTCAGTCTCTCCGGTATTTGCAAATTTCCGGCGGTCACGTGTGCGACTACCTTGAGTAGCAAAAGCAGGGCGCGCGAGCTCCCTCGCGCCGTGAGAAATCAGTCACGCATGAACGTTTCAATGCGGATGGCGTTTATCCTGAGGCCGATTTCCGCATCGCCGAATACGCGGGTGTTGAAGCTGTAATTGTCGAGTGCATAGTCCGCAATATCGGCTGATAGCGCGGAGTCGATGCCGCGCGCCGTGGCAACAATGGTTGCCATATCGACAGGGCGCAGGCGGAACCGGAAGGTGGTGTTGGTTCCCTGGTCGCAACTGACCTGCGCGTTGGTGTTGCAGGTAAATGCATCACCCGCCACGCGCTCACCGAAGGCCGGGTTTGCCCGGAATGTGGTGGAAACAAT